>DATBIY010000099.1:0-13099 GCA_036556695.1 Candidatus Limnocylindria bacterium | reverse complement strand
GTCTTCCACCGAGCACCCCAGCCAGCCACCATTCCAACGGCCTGGATGGACGGCTCCTTCGCGGATTGGCTCCGCGGCCGAATGGCCGAGCGCGGGCTCACCCAGCGCATGCTCGCCCTGCGGACGGGTATCAGCCACGCCACCATCTCGCGCCTCCTCAAGGGGAACCGGCAGCCCAGCCTGGCGACCGCCATGGCCCTGCTGAGCGTCCTGGGGCCGGACCCGGTCCGCTTCACGGCACTCCTGCGAGAAGACGCCAGCTGAGCCGACACCGCGCGCCTCGGGCCAGAAATATTTGACCTCGTCGTCGCGCTGAGCGCGCGGCGCCACGGGTATCGGCTCTACAAAAGCGTCATGCGCAGGTCGTCCCGATGAGCAAGCGCAGCGCATGGCACGGTCGCCTGTACTGCCGCTATTTCTTCGTTGACGTGCGGGTTGCCCGCGAGGATGGGCGCTGGTCCGCCTCGGTCGAGACTCCCAAGGGTCCGCACACCGCCACCGGCCGCACCGCCCTGCTGGCGCTCACCAAGGCCCTGGAGAGGTTCGACGGCATGACCCTCGAGCTGCTGCAGAGCGCACCGGCCGACCTCGTGCGGCTCCTGCAGTCATCGCCGGCCGAGGGTGCATCGGCCGATTGACTCCCGATAGCGACATCCCCTGGCTCAACGCTGACTGGCGGGCCGAGGCGCTCGCCTGGGCCGATGCGGTGCTGGCCGACCGCGGGGTGGCAATTGCCGGAGAGGTCGAGCAGCCGCATGCCGTCTGGTGGTCGACCGCTCTCCGCATCCCCACCAGCGACGGGCCAGTCTGGCTCAAGGCCATGCAGCCGCAGGGCGTCTTCGAGGTGCGCCTTACGCCGTGGCTCGCGGCATGCTGGCCGGAGCGGACCGTGGAGGTGATCGCCGTTGCGGAGGAGCGGGGCTGGATGCTGAGCCGCGACGCCGGCACGCGCCTGCGTGAGGCGACGGATCGGCCGCCTGTGGAGCACTGGACGCGCCTGCTGCCGCGCTACGCCGAGATCCAGATCGCCGCTGCCGCCCATCGGGACGATTTGCTGGCGCTGGGCGTGCCCGACCGCAGTCCGAAGCAGCTCGCCTCCGATCTGCGCGCCACCCTTGACGAGCCGGAGAGCCTGATGCTCGGCCAGGAGCCGGACGGCCTCAGCGCGGAGGACCACGCGCGGGCGCGTGCCAG
This sequence comes from Candidatus Limnocylindria bacterium, assembly GCA_036556695.1. GTDB lineage: Bacteria > Chloroflexota > Limnocylindria > QHBO01 > QHBO01 > DASSCW01. Next base: position 11,905 of record DATBIY010000099.1, on the reverse strand, counting down.
CGTGGACGGCTTCGCAGGGGACTGCGGACGGCTGGTGGAGATGGGGATCCCGGACACGATCCAGCACGACGACCTGCACGACGGGAACGCCTTCCGGCGAGGTGGCGACTACGTCGTCTTCGACTGGGGCGACGCCTGCATCTCGCACCCGTTCCACACCCTGGCGGTCACGCTCCGCGCGCTCGCCTACTCGCACAAATGGGCGCCCGGCGGCTCGGCGATCAGCCGGCTGATCGATGCCTACCTCGAGCCATGGACCGGGCAGAGAAGCCCCGCGGAGCTGCGTGAGGCGCTCAAGCTGGCGCGGCGGACCGGAACGATCGGCCGGGCCATGGCCTGGCGCTCGTACGCGCAGGCAATGCCACCCGCGGTGCGCGTCGAGAACATCGACGCCGTGCCGTACGGAATTCGTCTCTGGCTGGCTGACGCGCCGTGGGGAACCTGGGACGACGGCACCTTCTGAGCGCTAGGCTTCACGCCCATGCAGCAGGCCACCAGCCCGGACCCGGTTGACGACCCGAAGGGCTACCAGGACATGCTGGTCGGCCTGGTCGGAGCCGATGATCCCGCCGAGATCCAGGCCGCGGCCCCGGAGCTCATTCGCCAGCTCGTGGCCGAGGCGGGCGACCTGCTCGACCGGCGGCCGACCGAAGGGGAGTGGTCCGCGCTGGAGTGCATCGCGCACATGCTGGATGCCGAGATCGTGGCCTCGGGGCGCTATCGCTGGATCCTGGCCCATGACCAGCCGGAGCTGATCGGCTACGACCAGGACCTGTGGGTGCATCGGCTGCACGCGCCAATCGAATCCGTGGAGGAGCTCCTGGCCGCGTGGGAGCCACTGCGCCGCGCCAACCTGGCGCTGTGGGCGCGGACCCCGGTGGCGGATCGTGAGCGTTTCGGCGTCCATCGCGAGCGCGGCCCGGAGAGCTACGCCCTGACATTCACCCTGATCGCCGGACACGACCGCTTCCATCTGGCGCAGGCACGTCGCGCATTGGCAGCCGTCGCCCGCGAGGGGTGACTACCATCCACGGCGTGAGCCACGGATCGGGCGACGCGCCACCCGCCCCGCCCGCCATGCCGCGGCCGTCCGGGCCGTATCGCACCGCGCGGCTGGTGCTGCGGCCCTTCACGGCGGACGACCTGGACGCCTTCCTGGAGATGCACGGCGACCCTGAGGTGACGCGCTACGTTCCCTACCCGCCGATGACGCGGCAGCAGGCCGCCGAGCGGCTGGAGCGGATCGCGACCTGGACCGCCATCGATGACCAGGAGCAGAACCTGCGCCTGGCGGTCGAGCTGCCGGAAAGCGGCGAGGTCATCGGCGACATGAGCATGTGGACCATGGCGCACGACCGGTTGACGGGGGAGATCGGCTTCGTCGTCAACCCGAGCGTGCAGGGCCGGGGCTATGCCAGCGAGGCGGCGGGCGAGCTGCTGCGCATCGGCTTCGAGGAGGCGGGGCTGCACCGCATCACCGCCAACTGCGACGCGCGCAACTCGCCGTCGTACCGAGTGATGGAGCGCATCGGCATGCGCCGCGAGGCGCACTTCCGGCAGAGCTCGTACGAGAAGGGGGAGTGGGTCGACGAGCTGGTGTACGCCATCCTGGCTGACGAGTGGCGCACCCGGAACGCCACCGAATGACGCCCTCACTGCCGAGCGCGCCGCCGTTTCGGCTGCGTGCCCAGCTCATCACCCCGCTGGCGGCCGGCGGGCACCGCCACGAGCACGACATCCTGATCAGCGTCGACGAGCGCGGGCGGGTTGCCGGCATCACCCAGGGGCCGGACGCGGACGCTGACGGCCCGTCGGTCGTGGACGTGCGGCCGCTGGTGGTCATGCCCGGCCTTGTCGACCTCCACGCCCACCTGCCGCAGCTGCCGAACGCCGGCCTGGGAGCGGGGATGCACCTGCTGGCCTGGCTGGAGCGCTACATCTTCCCGCTGGAGCGCGATTTCGACGAGGACGCCGCCCAGCGGCTGGCGCCGGCCGCCTTCCGCGCCTTCGCCCGTGCGGGCACGACCACCGTGCTGGCATACGGGGCCATCTGGCCGGGGAGCATGGACGCCTGCTTCCGCGCGGCGGAGGAGCATGGCATTCGTGCCATCCTGGGCAAGGTGATGATGGACCGCCTCTCGTACGACGCCAGCCACGAGGCGCACGAGATCCTGGACCTGTCGCTGCGCCAGTCGCGCGAGCTGTGCGAGCGCTGGCACGGCCGCGATGACGGCCGCCTGGCCTACGCCTACACCCCGCGCTTCGCGGTCAGCTGCTCGGCTGAGATGCTGGCCGCCTCGGCGGCTGCGGCGAGTGATGCGGGCGCGTACTGGCAGACGCACCTCTCCGAGGACCGCAACGAGCTGGCGGAGGTGGCGCGGCTCTTTCCGGAGGCGCGCGACTACACCGACGTCTACGACCGGGCCGGCGGGCTGCGGCCGAATAGCGTGCTGGCGCACGCCATTCACCTCAACGACCGCGAGATCGCGCGGCTGGCCGAGAGCGGCGCGGCCATCGCCCACTGCCCGGCATCGAACCTGTTCCTGGCAAGCGGCGCCATGCCGCTGGCGCGCTACCAGGCCGCAGGCCTGGTCATCGGCCTTGGATCGGACGTGGCCGCCGGACCGGACGTCTCGCTGTTCGGCGTCATGCGGGCCGGCGCCTTCACCCAGAACGCGCTGCACGGCCTGGGGATGGCCGCGCATCCGGCCCTGCCGCCGCTGGAGTGGCTCCGCCTGGCGACGCTGGGCGGCGCGAGGGCACTGGGCCTGGAGGAGCGCATCGGATCCGTGGAGGAGGGGAAAGAGGCGGACCTCATCCTGGTGGATCCGGCGCTGACCCTGCCGCTGGAAGGGGGGCCATCCGTGCATCCCAGCCCGGAGGAGACGATGAGCCGGCTGATGTACCGCCCCCACCCGGACATGGTGCGCGCGGCCTGGGTGCGCGGTCGCTTGCTGCCTGCCTGAGCAAGGCCGCCCCAGCGGGCGCACTTCGACTACGCTACGCGCCGATGGACAAGGTCTTCCAGATCCTGATCAACGCCGCCGCCCTGTGGGTGGCGGTGTGGATCGTGCCCGGCCTGGAGTGGGACGGCACCGAGTGGTGGAAGTTCCTGCTGGTGGCCGTGGTCTTCAGCCTGATCAACTCCTACCTGAAGCCGATCCTGCGCATCGTCACCATCCCCATCTCGATCCTGACGCTTGGCCTCTTCCTGCTGGTCATCAACGCCCTGCTGCTGATGCTGACCGGCGCGATCAGCAACGAGCTGAAGCTGGGCTTCACCGTCGCCGACTTCTGGGCGGCGCTGCTGGGCTCGATCGTGATCTCGATCGTGGGCGCCATCCTGTCCATCTTCGTCGGCGTCGGCCGGGCGCCGGGCAAGGTCCTCTGACCCGCCCCTTTACGCTCCTGGACCGATGACCCCGTCGCGCGTTGGCACCTCGTTCGTGCTGCTCTTCGGCCTGGCCGTGGCCGCCCTGGTCTTGCTCACCGGCCCGCTGCTGCTCTTCTTCCCACCAGTCGTGTCCTTCGAGCAGGCGCGCCACGACGTGCCGGCGCTGCTGGCCACCGACCAGGCTACGGTCGACCGCGCCACCGGCTCGATGCTCGGCGACCTGCTGTTCAACGGCGACTTCTCGGTCAGCATCCGGCCGTCCGGCGAGCCGGTGCTCGACGACAGCGAGCGCAGCCATATGCGCGACGTGGGCGGCGTGGTTCGAGGCCTGATCCTGGCCGATGTCGTGGCGCTGCTCGTCGCCGGGCTGCTGTGGTGGCGGCTGCGGGCGGAGCCTGGCCGGCGAGCGCGGGCCATGCTCGCGGCGGCCGCCGGCATCGGGGTCGCGGCGCTGGTGCTGGGCGCCTTCTTCGCGCTGGCCTTCGACACCGCCTTCGCCGCCTTCCACGCCATCTTCTTCGCGGCCGGCACCTGGACCTTCGGCCCGGACTCCAACCTGCTGCGCTTCTTCCCACAGCCGCTGTGGTTCGAGCTGGCGCTGCTGGCCGGCGCCACGATCGTGATCAGCGCCCTGCTGGTGGTCCTCGTCGCGCGGCGCAGCGCCGGAGAGCCCTGAGCGGCCCGTCGACGGGCCTCGGCTACACTCCCACGGTGGGCAGGGGATCGTTCCCGATCGGCAGCATCGCGGGCATCCGCATTGCGCTGCACCCAACCTGGCTGATCATCGCGCTGCTCATCACCGTCACGCTGGCGGCGGGTGACCTGCCGCAGCTCTTCCCAGGCTGGCCGCCGGTCGCCTACGCGGGCATGGGCCTGCTGATCTCGATCCTCTTCTTCGCCTCGGTGCTCGCGCACGAGCTGTGCCACGCGCTGGTGGCGCGCCGCTTCGGCATCGGTGTCAAGGACATCACGCTGTTCATCTTCGGCGGCGCGGCAACGCTGGAGCGCGACGCCAAGACGCCGCGCGAGGAGGCGATGGTGGCCATCGCCGGGCCCGCCTGCAGCCTGCTGCTGGGTGGCGTGCTGGTCGGCATCTCGTGGCTGGTCGATCAGCGGCACATCGGCGTGGTCACTGGCTGGCTGGGCATCATCAACATCTCGCTGGCCCTGTTCAACGTCATCCCGGCCTTTCCCATGGACGGCGGCCGTGTCCTGCGCGCGATCTTGTGGCGGGTGCGCGGAGACCAGTTCCAGGCCACCCGCGGCGCGGCCATGGTGGGTCGGCTGTTCGGCTACGCGCTCATCGTTGTCGGCGTGTGGTGGGCACTGGACGGCGACCTGAGCGGCCTGTGGCTGGCGTTCATCGGCTGGTTCCTGTCGAACGCCGCCGGCGCCACGGTGGCCCAGGTGGGCGTCCAACGCTCCCTGGCCGGCATCCTCGTGCGGCAGATCATGGACCCCGAGCCAGCGTCCGTCTCGCCCAACGAGACCGTGGCCGACCTCGTCAACGAGCGCCTGGTGACGGGCGGCAGCCGCTCGTTCCTGGTGAAGCACGACGACGGCGGACTGGCCGGGATCGTGACCCTGTCCGACGTGCGTCGCGTGGCGCGCGAGGACTGGCCGGCGGCGCGGGTGACCGACATCATGACCCGCTACGACGCGCTGGCCCGGGTCGGCCCGGACGACGAGGTGGACGACGCGCTCGAGCTCCTGCAGGAACGGGAGGTGAACCAGCTGCCGGTGGTCGAGGAGGACGGGCGCACGGTGGTGGGCCTGCTGACGCGCGCCGGCATCCTGCGCCTGGTCGACACGCGTCTGAAGCTCGGGGTCTAGCCCATGGCCGCTGAGCCGATGCGCTCCGTCGAGGATGCGCTGGACGCCATCCTGGCCACCGCCCGCCTGACCGGCACCGAGCGCCGCCCGGTGGACCGATGCCGTGGCCGGGTCCTGGCCGAGCACCGCATGACGGCGGCCGTGGACGTCCCACCGTTCGCCAATTCATCCATGGACGGCTTCGCCCTGCGCGCCGCCGATACGCCCGGCAGCCTGCGCCTGGTCGGCGAAGTGGCCGCCGGGTCTGCTTCGCTCCCCGACGTCTTACCCGGCAGCACGGTGCGGATCATGACCGGCGCCCCTCTGCCTCCCGGAGCCGATGCGGTGGCTCCCCTGGAGGTGGTCACCGAAGGTCCGGATGGCGTGGCGGTGCCTGGCGTCGAGGCGGGCGCCTACGTGCGCGCTGCCGGCCACGACACCCACGCCGGCGACGTGGTGGAGCTGCCCCCCGGTCCGCTGGGGCCGGGTGCGATTGCCGTGCTGGCCAGCCTGGGCCTTGGCGAGGCCGAGGTGCGAAAACCGCCGCGGGTGGCGGTGCTGTCGACCGGTGACGAGCTGCGCGCGCCTGGCGAGCCACTGTTGCTCGGCCAGATCCACGACGCCAACGGCGTGGCGCTGGCCGCCGCCATCGAGGAGGCCGGTGGCGAGGTGTCCGCCATGCTGCGCGCGCCCGATGATCCCGCGCGCATCGAGGAGCTGCTGCGGAGCGCGGCCCAGAGCGCGGAGCTGCTGGTCGCCAGCGGCGGCGTGTCGGTCGGCCGCTACGACCACGTTCGCGACGTCATTCAGAAGCTCGGCCGGCTGGACTTCTGGCGCATCCGCATGCAGCCGGGCAAGCCGCTGGCCTTCGGCCGTGTGGGGGACGTGCCGGTCATCGGCCTGCCGGGCAACCCGGTGAGCGCGCTTGTCACCTTCGAGCTGTTCGCGCGGCCGCTCATCCGCCGCATGCTCGGGCTCATGGGGAGTGGTCGCGTCATCCTGCCGGCCACCGCCTGCGAACGGATGCCCAAGGACGAGCAGCGCCGCGCCTACCTGCGCGTGCGACTGTCCCCTGGGAACGGCGGCCTCGAGGCGCGGCCGGCAGGCGGGCAGGCGTCGTCGCAGCTGCGCCCGCTGGCCGATGCCGACGCGCTGCTCATCGTCCCGGAGGGCGAGCCCGCCGCCGAGCCTGGCCGCACCTACGACGCGCTGATCCTGGGGAGCGTCGCGTGAAGCCGTCGCACCTCGGCCCGGAAGGCGAGGCGCGCATGGTCGACGTCGGTGGCAAGCCGGTCACCTCCCGCCGGGCCGTGGCCGGGGCCACTGTCCGCATGCGTCCCGACGTGCTGGCCACGCTGCTCGAGGCCGGTGGGCCGAAGGGCGACGCCTTTGGCGTGGCGCAGCTGGCGGGGATCGGTGCCGCCAAGCGCACGTCAGACCTGATCCCGCTGTGCCACCCGCTGCCGCTCGACCGGGTCGCCGTCGACCTGGAGGCGGACCGCGACGCCGGCACGGTCACCATCCGTGCCGAGGTGACGGTCACCGCCCGCACCGGCGTGGAGATGGAAGCGCTGACCGCGGCCAGCGTGGCGGCGCTGACGTTGTACGACATGGCCAAGGCGCTGCAGCGCGACATCACCATCGAGCGTGTCGAGCTGCTGGAGAAGGCCGGCGGCCGCTCCGGCGACTGGAGGAGCGACGACGCGGCAGTGGCGGAAGCGACCCACGACGCGGTGGTCGTCGTCTGCTCCACGCGCTCGGCGGCGGGGGAGCGAAGGGACACCGCCGGCCCGGGCCTGGTCGAGCAGCTGCGGACCGCTGGCTGGGACGTGGAGCCGGAGCCGGTCGTGCTGGCCGACGACGAGGAGGCCATCGCCGCCACGCTCGCCGCACTGGCGGAGGCCGGGTATCGGCTCATCCTGACCAGCGGCGGAACCGGCCTCACGCCGGGGGACGTTACGCCGGCCGCCACGCGGCGGGTCATCGGCCGCGAGGTGCCCGGCATGGCCGAGCTGATGCGCTCCGTCGGGTTGGCGTCCACGCCCATGGCCGCGCTGTCACGAGGCGTGGTCGGCGCGCGCGGCTCCACGCTCATCGCGAACCTGCCTGGATCGCCGCGGGGTGCTGCGGAATCGCTGGAGGCGCTGCTCCCCGTGCTGCGGCACGCGGTGGAGCAGCTGGCCGGCGGCGACCACTGAGGTGCGGCGACGGCCGGTAGCATGACGGCCGCATGACGCTCGGCATCCCGTACTACCCGCTGGTCATCGTGGCGGCGCTCATCGCGCTGGTCGCCTTCTGGCGCCGCGCGCGCTGGCACGTCGAGGTGCTGCGCTGGGGCCAGCCACTCGATCGGCTCGACCAGCCGCTGAAGCGCATCTGGGGCTTCATGGTCTACGTCATCGGCCAGAAGCGGCTGCTGCAGGACCCGGTGCCCGGCCTGATGCACGCCTTCATCTTCTGGGGCTTTATCGCCCTGCTGGTCACCACCGGCAACTACCTGACCAACGGACTGGTGGAGACGGTGCTGGCCTGGCCGATCGGCGGCGCGCTGTGGATGGTGGCGGTCTTCTTCGCCAACCTGTTCATCGGCCTGGTGCTGGTGGGCCTGCTGGTCGCCACCTGGCGGCGGATCGTGGTGCGCCCCGCCCGCCTGGCACTGTCCCGCGACGCGTTCATCATCCTGGGACTGATCAGCCTGGTGGTGCTCAGCGAGCTCGCCGGCGACGCGCTGCGCTACGTCGCCCACCCGGACGACCCCGGGCGGACGCTGGCCTTCCTGGCTGGCCCGCTGTCGGGCGTGCTGGCACCCATCGGTTCAATCGCTGCCGAAAGCTGGTTCGGCGCCTTCGCCTGGGTCCACGTGCTGGCGGTGATGATCTTCGGCGCGTACCTGCCGTACAGCAAGCACCTGCACATCCTGACCAGCGAGCCGAACGTGTACTTCCGCAACCTCGAGCCGCGCGGTGCGCTGCGGAAGATGGACCTGGATGCGGAGGGCTTCGATGGCGAGGAGCCGACCTTCGGCGCCAAGGGCCTGAAGGACCTCACCTGGCGGCACCTGCTGGACCCGATGAGCTGCACCGAGTGTGGCCGCTGCATGGAGTTCTGCCCGGCGTCCATGACCGGCAAGACGCTCAGCCCCAAGCACTTCATGGAGGGCCTGCGCGACCAGATCGTGATGGCCGAGACCGCGCTCTCGGCCGCCGCCTCCGCCCAGCGTGCGGCCAAGGGAGGCGCCAACGGCGGCGCCGAGGCCTCCGAGGTCGCCCTGGGCCTGGCCCGCGAGCGCGCGGTGGAGGCGCTCTCCCTCCCGCTGGTCGACAACGCGATCCCGGAGGAAGCCGTCTGGCAGTGCACCACCTGCGGCTGGTGCGTTGAAGGCTGCCCGGTGCTGATCGAGCACGTCGACTCGATCGTCGAGATCCGCCGCAACCTGGTGCTGGAGGAGGGCCGCAACCCGAAGGAGCTGAACGCCGCGTTCCGCAACATGGAGACCGCCGGCAACCCCTGGGGCCAGCCCCGCAGCGCTCGCCTGGACTGGGCCAAGGGCCTGGAAGTGCCGGTGCTCGGCCAGGACGTCGTGGACGTGCCCCAGCCGCCGGCCGAGCGGCCGTGGCGCACGATCTTCGGCCGCGATCGCCGGGACGGGCCCATCCTCTATTGGGTCGGCTGCGCCGGCGCCTTCGATGATCGGAACCGGCGCGTGGTGCGCGCCATGGCCCAGCTGCTGCGCCAGGCCGAGGTGCCGTTCGCGGTGCTGGGCTCCGGCGAGACCTGCAGTGGCGACCCGGCGCGGCGGGCCGGCAACGAGTACCTGTTTCAGATGCTTGCCGAGGAGAACGTGGCCACCCTGTCGGCGGTGCATGAGCAGCACGGGGTGCAGACCATCGTGGCCAGCTGCCCGCACTGCTTCAACACCATCAGGAACGAGTACCCGCAGTTCGGCCTGGCCGGGATCGAGGTGATCCACCACACCCAGCTGCTCGACACGCTGGTGCGTGACGGCCGCCTGGTGCCGACCCAGCACAACGAGGCCATGGTCGCCTACCACGACGCCTGCTACCTGGGCCGATACAACCAGGTGTACGACGAGGGACGCCGGGTGGTCGAAGCGGTGCCAGGCCAGCAGGTGACCGAGATGGAGCTGCACCACCGACGCGGCATGTGCTGCGGCGCCGGCGGGGCGCGGATGTGGATGGAGGAGCGCGAGGGGAAGCGCATCAACCATCGCCGCGTGGAGCACGCCCTGGCGACGAATGCCTCGACCGTGGCCACGGCCTGCCCCTTCTGCCTGATCATGCTGCGCGACGGGGTGACCGACCTGCAGCGCGCCGACATCCAGGTCTCCGACGTCGCCGAGCTGCTGGCACAGGCCACCGGCGCATGGGCCGATGCGCCCAACACCACCGAGATCGTGAGCCAGGCAAACGATCCACCGATCTCGTAGAAGTTCGCGGATTCCGCGGAATCCGTGGCCGGAAGTTGCGGAAAAGTTGACCCTTGTCTCTGGCCAGGGCTACGATTCGTCAGGTCATGGCTGTCCGCTCACTGGGGTCCCCCGGGCGTCGTCCGCTGCTCGACGACCTTGACAAGGCGATCATCAAGGCCCTTCAGCTGGATGGCCGGCGCCCCTACGCGCAGATCGGCCGGGAGCTCAAGGTCCCCGAGGCCACCGTCCGGCAGCGCGCCGAGCGGCTCATCAGCCGCGGCGTGGTCCAGGTGGTGGGCGTCACCGATCCGCTGGCCATGGGCTTCGGGCAGCCGGCGTTCATCGGGCTGCACGTGGACGCCGGCCGGCTCGACGAGGTGGCTGATGCGGTGGCCTCGCTCGACGAGGTGACCTACGTGGTCGTCACCGCCGGACGGTTCGACATGATCTGCGAGGTGGTCTGCGAGGACAATGAGCACCTGCTCCGCGTGCTCGCCGACCAGCTGGCCCGGATTCCGGGCATCCGCTCCACCGAGACGATGGTGGAGCTGCGTTTCGTCAAGGAAAGCTACCGGTGGGGCACGAGGTAGGAGGCAGCAGGTGACCGTCGCCGAGCAGCGCGAGGTGGATCGGGATCGGATCCGGCAGGTGGGGGAGCGCGAGGAAGCCGAGTACCGCTCGCGTACGCCGCGATCGGCGGAGCTGCATGCCCGCGCGCGCCAGGCGCTGCCGCTGGGCGTGGCCAGCTCGTTCCAGACCTACGACCCCTACCCGCTGTTCATGACCGATGCGCGCGGCTCGCGCATCTGGGACGCGGACGGCAACGAGTACATCGACTTCGACATGGCCTTCGGGGTGCTCGCCGCCGGCCACTCCCACCCGCTGCTGGCCGAGACGCTGCAGCGCCGCGTGGCCAACGGCACCTGCTACACCTTCCCGGTCGAGGACGGCGTCGTGCTGGCCGAGGAGATCAAGCGGCGCTTCAACGCCGACCTGGTGCGCTTCAGCAACTCGGGCACCGAGGCGACCATGGACGCCATCCGCGTGGCGCGCGGCTTCACCGGCCGGGAGAAGATCCTGAAGTTCGAGGGCGGCTACCACGGCCACCACGACGACGTGCTGGTCAGCATCCAGCCGCCGCGCGAGGTGATGGGGCCGGACGAGCAGCCGACCACCGTGCCGGCCACGGCCGGCATGCCGCGCAGCCGCCTGGCGGAGACGATCGTTGCGCCGTTCAACCAGGCGGACGTGGTGGCCAACATCCTGGAGGCCAACCGCGGCGAGATCGCGGCCATCATCGTCGAGCCGGTGCAGTTCAACATCGGCGTCGTGCCGCCGGAGCGAGGCTTCCTGGAGCGGCTGCGCGAGCTGGCCGATGAGCACGGCATCGTGCTCATCTTCGACGAGGTCAAGACCGGCGTGGTGCTGGCCTACGGCGGCGCCACCGAGTACTTCGGGGTGCAGCCCGACCTGCTGTGCCTGGCCAAGAGCATCGGCGGCGGCATCCCCATCGGCGCCTTTGCCGGGCGCGAGGAGGTCATGCGCTCCATCGAGGCCGTGCCGGAGCGCGGTCCGGGCGCCGCCATCGAGCACTCGACCCTGGCCGGCGGCGCCACGCGGGTGGCTCACCTGGGCACCTTCAACGGCAACCCGCTGTCGATGGCGGCGGGGGTGGTCACGCTGACCCAGATCCTGACGCGCGACGCATATCCGCGGCTGCATGCCATGGCCGATCGGCTGACGGCCGGCTGCCAGGAGGTCATCGACGACTACGGGCTGCCGGGCTATGCCATCAACATCGGCCCAAAGGGCTGCGTGATGTTCACTCCGGAGCGCGTCACCAACTACCGCGACTTCATCGGCCTGGATGGCGAGCTGTGGCAGGCCAGCTTCTTCTACCTGGCCAACCGCGGCATCCTGCTGCCGCCCGGACCGGACGATCAGTGGACGCTCTCGGTGCAGCACACCGATGAGGAGATCGAGCGGCACGTCGCCGTGTTCCGCGATTTTGCCCAGGAGATCGCCGGGTAATCCGGGAGGGAGTCATGCTCGAACGAACCGCGCGTCCGCTCGCCGGCCTGTGGAACGGCATCGCCAACGTCTCCGGGGCGTTTTATCGCGCGCTTGGTGGGCCGGGCCGCCTGCTGCAGGACTTCCTGAACGGCAGCTGGCTGGGCCACGCCCTGCACCCGGTGCTGACCGACGTGGTCGTCGGCGGCGCGACCATGGTCATCTTTCTCGACATCCTGCGGGTCTTCTTCGGGGTGACC
>DATBIY010000098.1:0-15336 GCA_036556695.1 Candidatus Limnocylindria bacterium | reverse complement strand
GAATCGGCCCGTGACCGCCGTCGACGTGCGCATCTACGAGGTCGGGCCACGAGACGGCCTGCAGGCCGAGGGCAGGGTGGTGGCCACGCCCGACAAGCTGCGCTTCATCCACCTGCTTGCCACGGCCGGGCTGCGGGAGATCGAGGCCACCTCGTTCGTGAGCCCGCGCGCCATCCCGCAGCTGGCCGACGCCGACGAGCTGATGACCGACCTCGACCGGTGGCCGGGGGTGCGCTACCCGGTGCTGGTGCCGAACGCGCGCGGCCTGGAGCGGGCCATCGCCGCGAACGTCGACGCCGCGTGCCTGTTCACCGCGGCCACCGAGTCGTACGTGCGCCACAACATCAACATGGGCATCGAGGAGTCGTTGGCCGCCTTCGCGCCGATTGCTGCCGAGGCGCGGCAGCGCGGCTGGTGGCTGCGCGCGTACGTGAGCACCGCCTTCGGCTGCCCGTACGAGGGCGAGGTTGATCCGGCGGCCGTGGTGAGCGTCAGCGAGCGGCTGCTGGCGATGGGCGTGGACGAGCTGTCCGTCAGCGACACCGTGGGAATGGCCGCTCCCGCGGACGTCGAGCGGGTGCTCGGCGCCCTGCGCGCCGCCGGTATCGGCTCCGAAGTGGTGGCGCTGCACTTCCACGACACGCGCGGCACGGCACTGGCCAACGTCATGGCCGCGCTCGAGCGCGGCGTCACCGCCTTTGACGCCTCGACCGGTGGAACCGGCGGCTCGCCGTTCGCCCCCGGCGCGGCCGGCAACCTGGCCACCGAGGACCTGGTCTATCTGCTCGACCGGCAGGGCATGCGCCACGGCGTGGACCTGGACGCGGTCCTGGAGGCGGGACGGTTCATCGGCCAGGCGCTGGGCAGGCCGGAGCCGATGAGCAAGCTGGGGCGTGCCGGCGGATGGCCGGGGTAGGATGCAGCCGATGGAAAGCGAGCGGCTGCCGCTGATCCTGGACGTCGACACCGGCATCGACGACATGGTTGCGCTGCTGATTGCCGCCACCGCGCCCGAGCTGAACCTGCGGGGCGTGACCTGCGTTGCGGGCAACGTCGAGATCCACCACGTGGCGCGCAACACCGGCAAGCTGCTGCAGATGCTGGGCCGCGCCGACGTGCCGGTCAGCATCGGCGCCGCGCGCCCGCTGCAGCGGCGGCTGCGCACCGCACCTGAGACCCACGGACCCACCGGCACCGGCTACGTCGAGCTGCGGGGCGAAGATCGCAAGCTGGGGAGCACCGAGTACACGCCCATCCCGGCGCCGCGCTATCTGGGGGCGCACGTCAAGCGCCATCCCGGCGAGATGACCGTCGTCGCGCTGGGTCCGCTGACCAACCTGGCGTCGGCCATGCTCAACGGCGTCGACCTGGCGGCCGGCACGCGGCAGGTGATCTGGATGGGCGGCACCCTCGAGGAGCGGGGCAACACCACCGACACCGGCGAATGGAACGCCTGCGTCGACCCGGAGGCGGCCGAGACCTGCCTGCGCCGTGGAGGCATCAGCCGCATCTTCCCGCTGGACGCCACCCAGGACGCGGTGTTCACCATGGACGACCTGCGCGCGCTGCCCGAGACGCACCTGGCCGGCGTGGTCCGCGACGCGGTGCGCTTCTACGTCGCCTTCCACCGCGAGGCGGATGGCATCGAAGGCTGCTACCTCCACGATCCGGTGACGCTGATCGGCGCACTGCTGCGCCCCGACCTGGTGACCGAGACCGTGGCGGAGCGGCTGGCAGTCGACACCGGAGCCGATCCCTACGTGGCCGGCAGCCTGTACCGCGTCGACGACCGCGATGATCGGCCGGCGGCGGAGGTGGCGGTGGCGATCGACGCGCAGGGCATGAAGGAGGAGCTGCTCACCCGGCTCGCGGGAGCCGTAGCCTAAACAGGCATTTCTGGAGGAAGGAACCATGGTCGTCCGATGGATCGCGGCCCTTGTCACGTTCGTGGTCGTCGCGGCACTCGGCGTCGTCATCGCGGGCGGCATTCCGGAGAGCGGCACCGCCGACCCGGTCACCTTCGCCTTTCAGCAGGTGGCCAATGTCCTCGCCCTGATCCTGGGCATCGCGCTGCTGGCCGCGATCGCGGTCTACCTGATCGTCGAGCGCATGCAGACCGGTGCCAACCCGTCGCTCACGGCGCAGTTCACCACCCGCACCCTGATCCTGATGCCGGTGGCGATTGCCATGAACATCATCCTTGGCCAGACGGTGACCGCCGCGCTCAAGATCCCGATCTACCTGGACTCGATCGGAACGATCCTGGTGGGCGTGCTGGCCGGGCCGATCGCCGGCGCCGCCACCGGCTTCCTGGCCAACGTGCTATGGGCGTACGTCATTCCGCCGCCCTTCCAGTATCCGCCCGCGGCGGCCTTCGCCATCGTGGCGGCCGTCATCGGCCTGATGGCCGGCATGGCCGGTGGCCTCGGCTTCCTGCGCCCGCGCCTCGACCGCCCGGCCAGTCAGCTGGTGGTGGGTGGAGCCATCGCCGCGGCTGTGATCGGCGGGCTGGCGTACCTGGGGTACCTGGGCTACACCGCCATCCTGGGCAGCACCAGCCTGACGCCGACGTCGGACAACGCGATCTTCGTGATCCTGGGCTGGTTCGCCCTGGCGCTGGTGGTCCTGACGGTGCTTGGCCTGTTCGCGCTGCTGATCTTCCGGCGAGACCTGACCGCCACGTATGTCGTCCTTGCCGGCATGACGACTGGCATCGTGGCGGCGCTGATCAGTGCGCCCATCGCGGCCGGTGTCTTCGGGGGCGTCACTGGCTCAGGCACGGACTTTCTGGTCGCGGCACTGCGCCAGGGAGGCGCCGACATCGGGGCGGCAACCCTGGGCCAGGGCCTGATCAGCGACCCGATCGACAAGATCACGACCTTCTTCGTGGTCTACCTGATCGTGTCGGCCATGGCGCGCAGAACCAAGGCCAGGTTCCCGCAGGGTGAGCGACTGCTCCCTGACGAGAATGGCATGGCTGAATCTGGCGATCCGCGGGGGGCGCCTGCCTGAGCCAGAACTCGGCTGAGGGCCCCGCCGTCCCGGATTTCCTGGGGCGCCCGGGGCCCAGTGCGTACCACCGCCTCAACCCGCTGACCAAGGCGACGCTGGCGACCGTCACGGTTGTCGCCGCGGTCGTGCTGGGCGGTATGGTCGCGCCTGCCGTGCTGGTGGCGGTGGCCGTGCTGCTGCCTGCGCTGGTGGCCGGCGTCGCCGGATCGCTGACCCGCACCACGCTGCTGCTGTCCCTGCCGATCGCCGTCTCGGCGGTGCTGGTGAACGTGTTCTTCTTCCCGGGTGGGCAGACTGTGCTTCTGCGCATCGGCCCCATCACCGCCACGGCCGAGGGCCTGGGTTTCGCCATCGAGATCCTGGCGCGGATCCTGGCCATCTCCGGCGCGATCACGCTGTTCTACCTGACGACCCGGCCGGCCGACCTGGTGGTCGACATCGAGCGTCGCGGGGTGAGCGCGCGCATCGCCTTCGTGGCCAATGCATCCGTCCAGACCGTGCCGGCCATGGTGGAGCGCGCGGGCCAGATCACCGCCGCCCAGCGCTCGCGCGGGCTCGACACCGAGGCGTCGGTCTGGAAGCGCATTCGGGGCCTTGTGCCGATCGTGGGGCCGGCGATCCTGGGCTCGATCTCCGAGATCGAGGAACGCACCATGGCGCTGGAGGCCCGCGGCTTCACCCG
This sequence comes from Candidatus Limnocylindria bacterium, assembly GCA_036556695.1. Classification (GTDB taxonomy): domain Bacteria; phylum Chloroflexota; class Limnocylindria; order QHBO01; family QHBO01; genus DASSCW01. The sequence goes on along the minus strand of DATBIY010000098.1, from coordinate 11,642 downwards.
TCCAGGGCGTCGTACCCTGCTGTGGCATCCACCTGACTCAACGGCGCAGTCCATCACGCGCTGGCTGCTGATGGCAGCCGGGGTGGTGCTGGTGATCGCGCGCGCAGCGGGCTGGCTGCCGTCGCTCGCTTGAGGCCCTGAGACGTGCTCGCCCTCGACTCGGTGACCTATCGCTACGCCGGAGCCACTCGCCCGTCGCTGCGCGACGTCAGCCTGACCCTGGACGACGGCGAGGTGGTTGGGCTGGCCGGCCCTTCAGAGGCGGGCAAAACGACGCTGTGCCTCGTGGCCTCCGGCCTGGCGCCACGGACGGTCGGCGGCACCTTGACCGGCCGGCTGCTGCTTGAGGGCGAGGACGCGGCGCCGATGCCGATGCACCAGCTGGCCGGGCGGATCGGCATTGCCTTCGCCAACCCGGCCACCCAGCTGTCCGGCGTGGCCGAGACGGTCTACGAGGAGGTCGCTTTCGGGCCGATGAATCTGGGCGTGGCGCGAGACGAGGTCATCCGGCGGACCGAGGCGGCGCTGGCAGCGCTGCGCATCGGTCACCTCGCGCCGCGGCATCCGGCACGGCTGTCCGGCGGACAGCAGCAACTGGTCGCCATCGCCGGGCTGCTGGCCCTGCGACCCGGCCTGCTGGTGCTGGACGAGCCGACGGCGCAGCTCGACCCGGCCGGCAGCCGCCTGGTGGCCGATGCCCTGGCGCGGCTGGCGGGCGGCGGCGCATCCATCCTGGTGGCCGAGCAGAAGACCGATCTGCTGGCCCGCATCTGCCATCGCGTCGTGGTGCTGGCCAACGGGAGCGTGGCCCTCGACGGGTCGACGGCGGAGGTGATGGAGGATCCCCGGCTCGAGTCGCTTGGCGTGGCGGCGCCCGCCGACGTGCGCCTGCGCCGCGCCGCGGAGGCTGCCGGCCTCACCGGCGAGTGGCGAGCGCGATTGCTCGAGGCGATGGGCCGGTGAGCGGACGGCCCGTTGCGGAGCTGCGGCTCGAGGCGGTCAGCCACGTCTACCGCCAAGGCGGGGTCCGGGCCCTGGACGAGGTTTCGCTGACCATCGGCCCCGGTGAGGTCGTGGCCCTGATCGGCCAGAACGGGAGTGGCAAGACCACGCTGGTGCGCCACCTCAACGGCCTGCTGCGGCCCACCACGGGACGCGTGCTGTTCGACGGCCAGGACGCTGCGCAGCGCACCGTCGCGCAGCTGGCGCGCCAGGTGGGGCTGGTCTTCCAGGACCCGGACCGGCAGATCTTTGCCGGCAGCGTGCGCTCGGAGGTCGAGTTCGGCCCGCGGAACGTTGGCCTCCGCGGCGATGCGCTGCGCAATGCCGTTGACCGCGCACTTGCGGCCGTGGGCCTGGCCGACGCGGCAGCCGCCAATCCGTATGACCTCGGCGGCTCGCGCCGCAAGCTCCTGGCGCTGGCCTCGGTGGTGGCGATGGAGACGCCGGTGCTGGTGATGGATGAGCCGACCACCGGACAGGACCTCGCCGGCGTGGCGGTGGTGCGCTCGATCATGCGGTCCGCCAGGCAGGCGGGGCGCACGCTGATTGCCATCAGCCACGACATGGAGTTCGTGGCGGCCGAGTTCGAGCGCGTGATCGTCATGGGCGGTGGCCGTGTGCTGGCCGATGGTCCGCCAGCAATCGTGTTCGCCGCCGATGCCTGGCGGACGCTGGAGTCGACCTACCTCGAGCCGCCGCTGGCAGCGCGCGTCGGCGAGCGCCTGGGCCTGGGGACGACGCCGACCGAAGCCCAGCTGCTGACCAGTATCGCCGGCAGCTAGTAGTAGCCGGGAGGCGGAGGGAGCGGCCGGCCCTCGGCGTCGACGCGCTCCTCGGGCGGCAGGTCGTCGCGGTGCCGGCGTCCGCCGGTAGGCCCATAGATCGGCTGCGCCATGACCGAGCTGGGCACCTCGTCCAGCCGTTGCTCGATGCCGCGCAGGCCCATCTGGCGCAGGGCCGTGCCGAAGCGTTCCACGAACCCGGGCTCGCGCAGCAGGCCGAAGGCCAGCGAGCTGTGTGCGCGGATCACGAGCTCCATGCCGCGGATCGCTTCGGCGACGTTCACCTGGTTGCGCCCCAGCTGGGCGTCCAGCATGTCGAGCCCACGATTTGCCTCGCGCCGGGTCCGCGTGCTGAAGTGCGGCGTGCGGTTGACCAGCACCCTGGCCTTGTGGATGGCGGCTCGCGCCGGCGCATCGCGATCCGCCGGGCTCGTGGGCTGAAAGCTCATGGACCGAATCTTACGCGGTGCGCCCGGCTGGCAGGAATGGCTGGCCGATGCCATCGCCCGCGCGCCACGCCCCATCGCCGTCGACCCGCGCTTCATGCCGCGTGACGGAACCGGTGAGCGCGCCCGCCGGCCGCGGTGGGACCGGTCCACCATGCCGCCGGCGCGCGAGGCCTCGACCCTGCTGCTGCTGCATCCCGCCGAGGACGGGTCGTTGGTCATGCCGCTCACCGTCCGAAACGCCGCCTTGCGCGCGCATGCCGGCGAGGTGTCGCTGCCCGGCGGTGCCGGCGAGCCCGGCGACGCCGACCGGGCAGCCACCGCCCTGCGCGAAGCACAGGAGGAGATCGGGCTCAACCCGGACGTTGTCACCATCGTCGGGGCGCTGGATGACGTCTGGATCCCGGTGACCAACTTCGACATCCGGCCCTTCGTCGGCGTCGCCGACGAACGCCTGGACCTCGTGCCGCAGAGCGATGAGGTGGCGCTCATCGTCGAGCTGCCGCTGGCCGACCTGCTGGCGGAGGGGGCGATCAGCGACGAGGTCGTCCACGGGCCGGGCTGGACGCTGCGTGTCGGCGGCTACCGCGCCCAGGGACAGCTCGTCTGGGGCGCCACGGCGCGCACGCTGGCGATGCTGGCCTCGGTGCTCACCGGCGCCGCCAGCTGACACCGCGGCCGGCCAGCGGCGCGGCAGGCTAGCGGCGCTCGCGCACCCGCGTCCCGGAGGCCTGCACCAGCTCCAACAGCCGGCCGTGGTGGGCCGACGGCGCACTGACGACGCTCAGCCGCGCCCGGGCAACCGGGTTCCACCACTCCCCGCCATCCAGGCTGGTGATGGTGGCGCCGGCCCGCTGGGCGATGAGGCCGGCGGCCGCCACGTCCCAGGGCGACAGTCCGCCGTTCTGCACGAAGGCGTCGAAGCGGCCGTTGGCCACGTAGGCCAGCGACAGGGCCGCGCTTCCCATGCGGCGATGAATGCGGATCTCGCGCGCAATGAGCCGCTCGTGCCCCAGCCCCCCACGGCCGATGACCGCCAGGCTGACCACGTAGTCGCTCAGCGCCGGCTTGTCGGGCGGCGTGACGCGCACCCCGTTCAGGGTGGCCGGGCCGTCGGCCGTGGCTGCGTAGCAGTCGTCGCGCATCGGGTCCAGCACGACCCCGGCAATCGGCCCATCGGGGCCGACGAGCGCCACCGAGACGCAGAAGAACGGGATGCCGTTGGCGTAGTTGACCGTGCCGTCCAGCGGGTCCAGCACCCACGTCCGCGGCGCGATCTGCGCGCGCCGTCCGCGGCGGTGATGGCCCGACTCCTCGGCCAGGATGGCGTCGTCCGGATGCTCCGCGCGGATGGCGTCGATCAGCAGCTTCTCCGACGCGTAGTCCACCTCGGTGACCACGTCGCGTGGGCTCTTGTGGCGGATGCGCTGCACCCGCTCGTAGCTGCCCAGCACCAGCTCGCCAGCCCGTCGCGCGATCGCCTCGCCGAAGGCCAGGTCCGCCGCCCATCGGCTCCTGCCTGCCATTGGGCCGATGCTACCCCCGCGGACACGGCAGGAGGGCCGCCGCAGTCGCGGACGGCCCTCCTGGACGACGGAAGCTCGCTTAGCTGCCGGGAATGTACATCAGCAGTAGCTGACCATCCTCCCGACGCAGCTGGTAGGTAAGTTCCGTTCCACTGATCGGAGTGGTGTAGGTCCTGATCGTCGGATCGACCATCTGGTTGACGTGGGATTGCACATCGAGGACCCACCAACCGGCCCCCAGCCAGCGTGAGGCGTCGACGATGCCGCTCGACTCCCCAGCCGACGGCGCGGTTGGATGGGTGACCGAGGCGACATGTGTCCAGCTCGAGAAGTCGTACATCCAGATCTTCGCGTTGGCCGCGTCCTCCTGCAGCATCAAGCTGCGGTCGCCAACGTCGAGGTTGTCCGGGTTCAGGAATCCGACGCCCGGATCGACCACGGTGATCACATTCGGATCGCCGGGATTGGCAGCGGCATCCTGCCGCTGGAGCCGCCCTTCTGCCTCGATGGAGAACTCGTTGACCTTTCTCGGATTATCGACGTCGAGGACGATCTTGAAGATGCGGCCGTTCGAATCGAAGTAGGGCAGGTCCGTGGTTGCCGCCCGAATGAGCCGACCGGTCGTGTCGCTCTCCTTGATGCGCGTTGACCCGGTATCGGCGAGGTAGATGACATGCGGGTCGGCTGGGTCGTAGTCCATGTCCTCGACCCGCACGAACTGGAAGATGTTATTCCGGTTCGACCAATCCTCCAGCGCGGTCTGCGGGGCGGTGCCGGTCGTGCCTCGCGCGATCCTGTCGGGGACATGGATGAAGCGACCGGACCACGTGTCCCCCGGCTGGATCTCCAGGTAGTCGTTGGCGTCATTGAAGGGATCCCGACGAGCGACACGGCCCTCATCCGTCCTCGTTACCTGGAAGGCCCACAGGTCGACCTCGTCTGCCATCAGGTCGGACGGGCTGTCAGCGGTGGAGAGGTACAGCTGCGATGACGGGGCAGTGAAGGTGTCGTCGCCCGAGATGGCGACGGTCTCGTCCCAACCACCGGGCACGATGACCGTGTTCTCGTGGTTATGGCGTCCGTTGCCGGCAATCTGCCGGTATGTGCCCTTCTTCGTGTCGAGGAACACGCTGTATCCCGCTTGGCGATACGGCGCGACCGACCGGTCAGCGCCGTACGGAGCGCCCGCCGGGATGTCGATGATGTCGTTCGACTCCTCGTTTACGAAGAAGGTGTACCTGTGGAACCCCTGCTCAGGGCCAGCCATGAACGCCGAGCAGAAGCGGATGAAGCCGGCCGATGCCGGCAGGACCTCGTCGAGCTTGGTGAGCTGCATCTCTTGAAGGTCGAGACGCGCCCGTTGTACGGACGAATCCTCGAAATCTGCGAAGCCCTGGAATGGCACATGCGACTGCTCGAAGTTCACGTACAGGTCAACGTAGCGGTTGCCGCGGCCAACCGGCACGATACCGATTCCGTCCGGAATGCCCTCGAACGTCTCGCCGTCAAACCAGTCGCCGCTGTTGATGAGCGGCACGACCTGACCTCCGGCGACCGCACCGGTCAACGTGAGGTACGCGAAGCTCGGATTGGGATGGTGGCTGGTGCCAAGCGAGGCGGTGGGCACGCTGGCCACCAGGGCCAGGGTTGCCAACACGCTCAATGCCGCACGCGCGCGGCGGGGGGTGCGCCTGTGTGTGGACACGTTGCGGTCTCCTCCTGCTGCGACCGGCGGACCGGCGCCAGGCTGTGACGCCTGCCGTCCGCGGCGTGAGCAACGATGCTGCTCCGGACGAGCCAGACCCGCAAACGCAGTGCCAGTCCAAGCGGTGCACCGGCGCACCGACCCACCCGCGCCACGAGGACGTCGCAGAGCCGGTTGAGCGCGCTGGCGGTACCCTACGACGCGCATGCCCCAGATCCATCTCCACGCCGAGCCGGGCGACTACGCCCCGCTGGTCCTGCTTCCCGGCGACCCTGAGCGCGCCCGCAAGATCGCCGCGCGCTTCGACGGAGGCCCTGACGGAGCCCGGCAGGTCAACGCCAACCGAGGCCTCCTGGGCTGGACCGGCACGTACCAGGGCCACCCGGTCAGCGTCCAGACCAGCGGCATGGGCACGCCCAGCTTCTCGATCGTGGCCGAGGAGCTGCTGCGCCTCGGCGCGAAGCAGCTCATCCGGGTGGGCACCTGCGGCGGCATCGCTCCCGGCATCAGGACCGGCGACATGGTGCTGGCGCTGGCCGCCACGCCCGCGGATGGCGCCACCCGCACGTATCTGCACGGCGATCCCTACGCGCCCACGGCCGACTGGGCGCTGACCCACGCCATCTTCCACGCCGCCCAGGAGGCGCGGATTCCCATCCGCGTCGGATCGGTGGCATCGGTCGACGTCTTCTACAACACCGATCCCGACTACGCCGCCAAGTGGCGCAGCCGTGGAGTGCTCGCGTTCGAGATGGAGGCCTCCGCGCTGTTCTACCTCGCCGCCCGGGAAGGCGTGCAAGCGGCCTGTGTGCTGACCGTCTCGGACGTCCTGTCCGAGAGGGTCACCACCGAGGAGACCTACCTCTCCCCCGAGGAGCTGGGCGCGGCGGTCGACCGCATGATCGAGGTTGCGCTGCTCGCCGCTCGCGATGTCAGCTCGGACGCTGGGGGCTAGGCCTCAGGCGCTGCCCGGGCCGTCCGCCAGGGCCGATAACGTGGCGACATGCGGATGGTCGTCCATCTCGCACAGCCGATACGGATCGAAGTGCATCGGCGCGATGCCGGCCGCCCGCGCGCCCTCCACGTCGTACCGCACGCCGTCGCCCACGTGCAGCGTCCGCTCCGGACGGGAGCCCGCGGCGGCCAGCGCATGGCTGAAGATCTCGGGCATCGGCTTGTGGGCCTCGACCACGAACGAGTCGATGACCACGCACATCCTTACCCCGCTGCCCTCGCCGACCTGGCACAGCCCCAGGTCGCGCAGCGAGTCCTCGACCGTGCCGTCCGAGTTGCTGACCACGGCCAGCCTCACGCCGGTTGCCTCCAGGGCGCGCAGTCCGGCCAGCGTTCCGGCCAGCACGACGTTCCACGACTTCGACGCGGGGATGCGCGTCAGGACCGCCAATGCCTCGGTGGCGGCAGGCAGCGCATCGGCGCCCAGGCCCATCGCCCGCAGGATCTCCGCCAGGTAGTCGGGCGCTGGGCCGGTCGGCGCGGTGTCGATGGCGCGCATGGCCACGTAGTGCGCCCGGTTCAGATCCTCCTGGTCACCCTGCAGCTCGATTCCCGTGGTCGCCAGCGCATCGGCCAGGACGTCGACGTTGGGCAGCACCAGCACGCCGCCGGCATCCAGGAAGACCGCGTCGTAGTCCACGTCGCCCATGGTCGCAGAGCCGATGCCGCCGAGGGCGCGGTGTAGACTCGGAGGCATGACGGAGACCATCAGCCGCGGCGCCGCGAACCAGGCGGGCGCCGTCGTCAACCCCAACGCGGCGGCCGAGGCGCAGGACTTCCTGCCGCTGAAGGGCATCGATCACATCGAGTTCTGGGTCGGCAACGCCAAGCAGGCGGCGCACTACTACCGCGCGCTGTGGGGCTTTTCCCCGGTGGCCTACGCCGGCCTGGAAACGGGGGTGCGGGATCGGGCCAGCTACGTCATGGTCCAGAACGAGATCCGCTTCGTGTTCACCGCCCCGCTGTCGCCGGACTCGGAGATCGCCCGGCACGTCCACAAGCACGGCGACGGGGTGCACGACATCGCCTTCGCGGTGGATGACGTCGAGTCCGCCTGGCGCGAGACCACGTCGCGCGGAGCCCAGTCCGCCATGGAGCCCAGCGAGATCCAGGGCCAGAAGGGCGTGTTGCGCCGCAGCGCGATCCACACCTATGGCGAGGTCATCCACAGCTTCGTCGACCGCAGCGACTACGCCGGCACCTTCGCCCCGGGCTATCACAAGGTGCGGAAGCCGGCAGCCGCGCCCAGCGGCCAGGTGCTGCTGGAGGTCGACCACTGCGTCGGCAACGTCGAGCTCGGCGACATGAACCGCTTCGTCGACTTCTACCGCGATGTGCTGGGCTTCAGCCAGCTGATCCACTACGACGACAAGGTCATCCACACCGAGTACTCGGCGCTGATGTCCAAGGTCATGACCAACGGCAACGGCCGGGTCAAGTTCCCGATCAACGAGCCGGCCGAGGGCAAGAAGAAGAGCCAGATCCAGGAGTTCCTCGATTACTACCTGGACGCGGGCACGCAGCACATCGCGCTGCGTACCGAGGACATCGTCGGCACGGTGCGCGCGCTGCGCGAGCGCGGCATCGAGTTCCTGGGCCTGCCGCACGCCTACTACGAGGCGCTGCCTGACCGGGTGGGCGACGTGGGTGTGCCGATGGACGTCCTGGAGGAGCTGGGCATCGAGGCCGATCGCGACGAGGAGGGCTACCTGCTCCAGATCTTCACCAAGCCGGTGCAGGATCGGCCGACATTCTTCTTCGAGATCATCGAGCGCCACGGCTCCCGTGGCTTCGGCGTCGGCAACTTCAAGGCGCTGTTCGAGGCCATCGAGCGCGAGCAGGAGCGCCGCGGCAACCTCTAGGCGCTAGTGGTAGCCGACCAGCGCGAACAGCTCCCGGTCGCCGTCGATGCCCTTGAGCCGGTGACGGCCTCGCGACTCGAAGCTGAGGTGTGACCCCGCCAGCAGCTCGCGCGTCACGCTGGAGACCAGCACCTCGCCCGCTGCCGCCTCGTTCATGATGCGCGAAGCGAGGTGCACGGCTACGCCACGCACGTCCTCCGGCACCAGCTCCACCTCGCCGGTATGCAGCCCCGCCCGGATCTGGAGGCCGATGGTCTGGACCCGGGCCGCGATGGCCGCGGCGCACTCCACCGCCCGGGCCGCCCCGTCGAACAGCGCGATGATCCCGTCGCCGGTCTGCTTGATCAGCCGGCCCCGATGGCGGTCCAGCTCGAACTTGGTCGTCTCGTTGTGCTGGCCGACCAGGTCGCGCCACGCCGTGTCGCCCACCGCCCGCAGCTGCTCGGTCGAGTCGACGATGTCGGTGAACAGCACGGTGGCCAGGATGCGGTCGGCGCTGGCCGCCACCGGTCGCGCGTAGGAGCGGGCTCCCCGGAAGTCGATCGCCACCCACGGCTCATCGCCGTCGACCCACGCCTCATGACCGGGCGGCAGCTCGAACATCTCGCCGGCGTGCACCGCGCCGGTCGTGCCGTCCTCGTACTCGACGTTGAGCGTGCCGCTGAGGCAGTAGCCCAGGTGGTGGTACATGCAGCGCTCGGTGCCCGCGATGGGCCGCACGTCCTTCGTCCAACGCCAGCCAGGCTCCATCGTCATCCGGCCGATCACGAAGTCGTCCATCTCGAAGATCTCCGTGCTCCCCAGCGGGAAGGGCCGGATCTCGTCGGGCTGGTCCACGCGCTTGTGCTGGAAGCGGGCCATTGCCGGCATTCTCGCGGCGCTGACCGTTGTTGAGCAAGGGAACGCCTTCGGCGCTCCGACATAACAGCCCAGTTATGGGAATGACTGATTCCGGCCAAAACGCGCCATCCGCATAACTGGGAGTCATGAAACGGGCTGGTTTCGACGCAAACCGGTCATTTCCATAACCCCGCCGTCATATTGTTCGGCCTCTTTGTTCGGCCCTCGCGGGCCGATCCGACCACGGCCCGGCCGCACCGTCAGCGCCAGCCCAGCTCCGGAGCGAGGTACTTCAGGACGCTCTCGATGACGTGGGCGTTGTAGTCCACGCCCAGCTGGTTAGGGACCGTTAGCAGCAGCGTGTCGGCTGCCTCGATCGCTGTGTCGGCACGCAGCAACTCGACCAGCTGGTCCGGCGGGCCGGAATAGGTGCGCCCGAACACGGCGCGCGTCGTCTCGTCGATGTAGCCGATCTGGTCGCGATCCTCGCCACCCCGCCCGAAGTAGGCGATGTCGCGGTCGTCGACCAGCGGGAAGATGCTGCGGCTGACCGAGACGCGCGGCTCGCGCTGGTGGCCGGCCGCCTTCCACGCCTCGCGGAAGGCGGTGATCTGCTCCGTCTGCTGGATGTGCAGCGGCTGCCCCGACTCGTCGAACTTGAGGGTCGAGGTCTGCATGTTCATGCCCAGCCGCGCCGCCCACTCGGCGGTGGCGTTCGTGGCCGAGCCCCACCAGATCCGGTCGCGCAGGCCGGGCGAGTGCGGCTCCAGCCGCAGGAGTCCCGGTGGGTTGGGAAACATCGGCCTGGGATTGGGCTGGGCAAAGCCATCGCCGGATAGCAGCTGCAGGAAGACCTGGGCGTGGCGGCGCGCCATGGCGCCATCGTCCTCGTCCTCCTGTGGGACGTAACCGAAGTGCCGGTAGCCGTCGATCACCTGCTCCGGCGACCCGCGGCTGATCCCCAGCTGCAACCGGCCTCCGGCAATGAGGTCCGCCGCGGCGGCGTCCTCGACCATGTAGAACGGGTTCTCGTAGCGCATGTCGATGACCGCGGTGCCGATCTCGATGCGGCTGGTCCGCGCGCCGATGGCCGCCAGCAGCGGGAACGGCGAGGCCAGCTGGCGCGCGAAGTGGTGGACGCGGAAGTAGGCGCCATCGGCGCCAAGCTCCTCCGCCGCGACCGCCAGCTCAATTGACTGCTGCAACGCGTCCGCGGCCGACCGGGTGGACGAATGCGGCGACTCCGACCAGTGGCCGAATGACAGGAATCCGATGCGCTTCACCCGGTCAAGTCTAGGAGTCGCCCGGGATGAAGGCGGCGGGACGGTAGACTCGAAAGCCGATGAAGATCGCCCACGTTCGCGAGCGCAACGCCCCCGCCGGCACACCCTGGCGGCTGGCGGCTGCCCGGGACGCCAATCCTGAGCCGATGGCGTGGCTGGACCTCGAGGAGGCGCGCCAAAGCCTGGTCGTGGAGGACCCGCGCCGCACCCACAACTCGGTCCTCTTTCGCCAGCAGATCACCACCCTGGACGACCACCTGGCGCGCGGCCTGCGGGTCGAGGCGCTGGCCGAGGTGCTGGAGGGCTACGCCGCGGCCACGGACGATGACGAGGCGATCCTGGATGCCGGCGACCTGGCCTTCGGCCCGCCGGTCCTGCGGCCGCCCAGCCTGCGCGACTTCTACGCCTTCGAGCGCCACGTCAAGACGATGTGGGAGCGGCGCGGCGGCACGGTGCCCGAGGCGTGGTATCGGCTGCCGATCTTCTACTTCAGCAACGTGTCGGAGATCCGCGGTCCCGGAGAGCCGGTGTGGTGCCCGGCGGCATCGAGCGAGCTGGACTACGAGCTGGAGGTGGCCGCTCTGATCGACACGCCGGTGCGCGACCTTGCGGCGGAGCGCGGTGAGGAGGCCATCGGCGGCTACATGATCTTCAACGACTGGAGCGCCCGGGACCTGCAGCGCGAGGAGACAGCGGTGCGCCTGGGTCCGGCCAAGGGCAAGGACTTCGCCAGCACCATCGGCCCCTGGCTGGTCACGCCGGACGAGCTGGCCGACGCGCGCCGCGAACACGGCTACGATCTGGCCATGACCGCCACCGTCAATGGGCAGGAGCTGAGCCGCGGCTCCTGGGCGGACATCGCCTTCAGCTTCGGGCAGATGGTCGCGCGCGCCAGCGCCGACGTGACCCTGCGCCCCGGCGAGCTGCTTGGGAGCGGCACGGTGGGCACCGGCTGCCTGCTTGAGATCAAGGACGAGCAGCTCGGCCGCTGGCTGCAGCCGGGCGACGAGGTGGCGCTCAGCGTCGAGCGGCTGGGCACGCTGGCCACCCCCGTGATCGAGCGGCCGGTGCGCTCATGAGCATCGCCACTGCCTCCGAGCAGGAGCGCCTGGAGCGCGTGCGCCGCCGCCTGGCCGACCACGCGGCACGACCCCAGCCGGGCGGCCTGACCGACCCCGATCC
>DATBIY010000097.1:0-9918 GCA_036556695.1 Candidatus Limnocylindria bacterium | reverse complement strand
ACCCCCGGTCCGCCGTTGCCAGGCTGATTCCCGGGCTGGTTGCCCGGCTGGTTTCCCGGCTGATTCCCTGGCTGGTTGCCCGGCTGGTTGCCGGGCTGGTTGCCCGGCTGGCCGGAGCTCCCCGGCTGTGGCTGCCCCGACGCGCCCGGTTGCCCCGGCTGTCCCGAGGCACCAGGCTGGCCGGAGGCACCCGGCTGTCCCGAGGCGCCCGGCTGGCCGGAAGCGCCCGGCTGGCCTGAGGCACCTGGCTGCCCGGATGCGCCCGCCTGGGGTTGGCCTGCGCGCGCGACCTGTCGCGCGCCGTCCTGCAACGCCGACTGGGCCCGCGCCACGCCGCGCTGCAGCTGCCGGTTGGAGTTCGCCTGGCGTACCGCGTCCGCGGCACGCTGCAGCGCATCGGCAGCCTGCTGGCGATCCTGCGGGCTGCCGCTGTCGGCCACGCGGTCGAGCGCGTCAGCCGCGCGGGCCAGCTCACGAGCCACGTCCGGCTGCTGTGCGCCGGCCGCCGCGGCCGCCCGTCGAAGCTGCTCGGCGATCTGCGCGGCCTGCTGGCCGCTCATGCTGCCAGCCCTGTTCTTCACACCCTCCAGGTCCTTGGCCGCCTGCTCCGGGTCGCCGTCGCGGTTGGCGCTCTCGTTGCCGGTGGCGGCCTTCGACAGCTCGCGGGAGAGCTGGGTCAGCGCAGCGTCCTTGGCCGCGGCCTGCGGATCTGTCAGCTTCGCCAGCTGCTCCTGCACGGAGCCGATGCGGGCCAGCACGTCCTGCCGATCTGCCCCATTCTCGCGAAGCTCGCGGGCGAGGCGGCGCAGCTGCTCCAGAAGCTCGCGGCGCCGCGGGTCATCGGTGTCGGCGCCCTCGCGCTCCACCTCGTCCGCCACATCCTCGATGCGCTCGGCCAGGTCGCGGCTGGCCGCTCGCGCCGCGTCACGGTCGCGCAGCACCTGGTCCTGCGGATTCGGCCACACGGTGAGCGCCAGGGCAAGCACGCCGATCGCCAGGATCCCGAGCCCAGGGCGCCGCTCGAGCCGCGGCCGGAACGCACTGGTCATGTCGGTGGTCATCAGCCGTTGCCGGGCGTCGGTGAGCTGCCGCTCCTGCATGGCCTGCTCGGCCGCATTGGTCGGCGGCTCGGCGACGACCAGCTCGGCGGCGGTGCCGAGGCGCTGGCGCAGGTCGAGCTCCTCGTCGGACAGCCTGGCAGTCTCCACGAGGCTCGGGCGCCGGCTCCAGGCCAAGCCGGCCCAGGCGACGATCGCCAGTCCGACGACGACCAGCCTGCCGGCGGCGATCCACTCCAGGGCCACGATGCGGGCCGCGAGCTGCAGCAGGGCGAGCACAGCGAGCGTCGCGATCGCGATCGGCCAGGCCGCCCGCGAGGCGCGCTTCAGCCAGAGACGTCGTCGCAGGCGGTGAAGCCTTCCCAGCGACTCCTCGCCCAGCCGGGCGCGGATCGCATCGGCAAGGTGTCGATCAGTCATGCGTGTGCACTCGCCCTCGCGCGTCGTGGCCGCGACCAGAACCGCCGTCCCGCAGGGCCGAGGAGCCGCGTGGAGACGAGGGTGAGGATCAGCGAGATGAGGAGCACCGTTGCGGTGATGCGCGGCCAGAAGTGATCGGAGACGAGCTCGCTGCTGGCGATGTCTCGCGGCTGTCCGACATCGGGGGGGATGCCGCCGGCGTCGTCGCCGGGCACGCCGAATCCTCCGTCGACCGGAACGCTGGGCAGCGCGCCGCGCTGTCCACGAATCTGGTCCATCAGCTCGCTGAAGTCGCCGTATTCGAGCTCGGTGTTCGCCAGGACCTCGGATATGGCGACTGCCGGATTGACGTAGAGCAGCGCCTCTGGCGCGCGCCGTACCTCCCCGAAAGTGTTGCGCGGGTCGTTGGTGAGCATCGCCGTCCACAAACGGAACACGAGCAGCGTCCCGATGCCCAGCGCGATGATCGTGGCGTAGGTCAGCACCGTGGCGGTCTGTGTCTTTTTCGTGAGCGCGGAATAGAACAGGCCGATGACGCCGCAACCGATCGCCGAGCTGAAGAGCACGGCCTGCTGGCGCAGGATGTCATCGACCGATGCGCCGCCGTACATCAGCACCATCGCCGAGATGGGGATTCCGGCCAGCAGCGTGAGGATCACGAAGGCGAGCGCCGACAGCAGCTTGCCGATGACCAGGCCGGCGGGCCGCATCGGCGTCGCGATCAGCATGTCGAGCGTCTGCTTCTCTCGCTCAAGGCTGATGGCGCCGGCCGTCAATGCTGGAGCGATCAGGCAGGCGAGCAACAGCTGGAACAGTGACAGCACGGTGAAGATGGCCTGGCCGACGCGGGCCGAGGCATTCGGCACGCCGACCATGCCGAACTCGCCGCCACCGAACTGCGCCTGCTCGCGAGCGACCGGCGCCTGCACCGCGTAGGCGCCGTAGGCGATCAGCGCCAGCACGCCCAGGTAGATCGTCAGCACGATGTACGCCCGGCGTCCGCGGAACCGAGAGCGGACGTCCTTGGCCAGCACTGTGGTCACGCTGGCGAGCAGCTCCTGCGCTGCGGAACGGCGCGCCGGCCGGACCGTTGCGTCGGCGGTCATGCCGCGTCCTCCTGCTGGGCCCCGGTCACCTGGAGGAAGATCTCTTCGAGGCCGCTGGTCGCCTGGCTGAATCCGGCGACCCGATGGCCGGCCTCGACCATTCGGCGCAGGAGATCGGCCTGCTCATCGGCTCCTCCGTCGTACTGCAACTCCAGGCGAATGCCGTCACGGCCGTCGCTGACCTCCATGACGTCGCGAGCCCGTGGATCGGTTCCCAGCCATTCGGTGGCCGTCGCCGGATCGGAGAGCAGGTCGATGCGCAGCAGCGCGCTGGCGCGCAACGAGCGTTCGATCTCGTCGATGCGGCCGGCGCGCACCATGCGGCCGTGGTCGATGATGCCGACCGAGGTGCACAGCTCGCCCAGCTCGGGAAGGATGTGGCTGCTGACCAGCACGGTCTTGCCCATGTCCTTGAGCGTGCGAAGGATCTCGCGGACCTCGACGCGCGCCCGCGGATCCAGGCCGGAAGCGGGCTCGTCAAGGATGAGCAGCTGCGGGTCGTGGACCAGGGTGTGGGCCAGGCACAGTCGTTGCCGCATGCCCCGCGAGAGGGATTCGACGTACGCGTTCCGCTTTTCGGTGAGGCCCACGATCTCGAGCAGCTCGCCGATCATCGGCTCGCGACGCGCCGGCGGCACGCCGTAGCAGCGCGCGAAGAAGTCGAGGTACTCCCAGGTGCGCAGGTCGTCGTAGACGCCGTAGAAGTCGGGCATGTAGCCGATCCGTCGCCGCACCTCGATGGGCTCCGCATCAACGTCGATGCCGCAGATCATGGCCTGCCCGGCGCTCGGCGCCAGCAGCGTGGCCAGGATGCGCATCATGGTCGTCTTGCCGGCGCCATTCGGACCGACCAGGCCGAAGATCTCGCCAGGTGCAACGTCCAGGTCTACCCCGACCAGCGCCAGCTGGCCGTCGTAGCGCTTGGTCAGGTTCCGCGTGGAGACGATGGGCACCATCACAGCACCCCCTCAACGAGCGCGCCAACGAACACCGGGCTGTTGCCGAACTCCTCGTCGATGTCGCTGCCGGTCACCCTTATCAGGATCCCGCCACCGGCATCCAGCAGGTTGGCCGGGTTACCCATGACGAAGTGGCTGCCCGTCGACACGTCGCCGACGTCGATCCAATCGCCGGATGCGCGGTCATACGCCGACACCTGGTAGCCCTCCGGCAGCGGCGAGCTGAAGCCTGCCTGGTTGAAGTAGATGACCGACGGGTCGCTGCCCACCACCAGCTCCACCTTGCTCGGGGCGATACGGCTCGCCTCCAGCGGAAGGCTAAGCCGGAAGACGACCTCGCCCTCGCCAAGGGTCAGCCAGCCAGGCTCCAGCTCCTGCACCGTCCCGGCGGTCGATACGAGCTCGGTGGTCAGCTGGGCAGGCTGGATCCTGACCGTGCCCGGCCCCAGCCGTGGCGTACCGGCCAGCACTTCGACGGTCTGCGCGTAGCGCTGCACCGCGTGGCCGTCGAGCTGGATGGGCATCGACGACTCGTCCACCCGCCAGCCGATGACGTATGGGCCGCGACCCACGCCGCCGGACATGCTGCCGACAGGCCCGCCGAATCCGCCGTAGCCAACCAGGCTGTCGATCACCTGGCGCCGGACCGCGATGCGGCGCAGTGCGGCTGTCGTGCGGCCGCCGTTTGTGAAGCCATAGACCTGGTCGGACGTCGCCCGCTCGCTGACGTTGGTGATGCGCAGCTCGAACGTCTCGCTGGCGCCCGGTTCGAGGGTGCCGACCAGCTTTCCGCCACCGGGTGCCAGCACCGCGACGTCCTCCACGGTGCCATCCCCGTGGTTGGTGACCTCACCTTCGATCCCGTCCTCGGTGTACGACCACTCGACGTCCAGGTCGGGCTGGTAGCTGATGATCGTCTCGCTGCGGACGGCCTCCAGGCCGAAGACGCTGACGTTCAGGTCAAGCAGGTGGGAGGGAGTGCCCTGCTCCGTCACGTACCGTCGCCGGTTGCCAGGGTCGAAGTCGACGAAGTTGTTCACGATCCCGGACATCAGCGCCTCGCCCGGCACGCTCAGGTCATAACTGGCCCGGCTCGGCGAGAAGACGCCGGCATAGGTGCTGACCGTGGCCGTCGTGGCGTCCGGAGTGGCCCGCACCAGAGAAACCTCGTTGACGATGATGTCGCTGCCCTTCATCGAGAGGCCCAGCCCGTAGGTCCCCGTCGAGAAGATGACCACCAGCAGCGGGGCGGTGACCCACGCCAGCTCGCGCCGGTCGAGACGGCGCAGGGCGAAGTAGCTCACCGGGCCGATCAGCAGGATGTAGGCAGCCAGCAACGCCAGCAGCAGCTCAGCGCCCGGCACGTCGAGGGACGGGAGGTTGGAGAGCGCCTGGATCATGAAGCCGGACAGCTCGTCCTCGATGGGGCCTGGCTCACCCATCTGCTGTGAGACGCGGTTATCCGGCAGCAGCCGGGACCAGAGGGCGCTCGCGTCCGGCCAGCCGCGGAACGGTTCGGTGGCCATGTCGGCGCCGATCCAGGTCACCCGGCCGGCGCCGCGGCTCATCGAGGCGAAGAGGCTCTGGTCGCCACTGGACACCAGGTCCACGGCGCCGCTGCGCGGCGTGCCGAGCGCCACGGTCTGCGTGCCTGCGCCGGCCGGCGGCCGCGCCGCCAGCCACTGGTAGAGCGGCGCCAGCGCGACGCCATCGCTGGCGGTGATGCTCTCGACCGGCAGCATGTCAGCCAGGTTCGCGGTGCGTGCCTGCCAGTCCGCCCCGCCGATGACCACCAGGTGGCCGCCGCCGGCAACCCAGCGTTCCAGCGACATGCGCTGCGCCTCGGTCACGCTGCTCGAGTCGGCGGCCCACAGGATGGCCTCCAGCCCGGCCAGAGGTTCGGGTCGCTCAGGGAGGTCGGCCGGCTGCAGCGGAATGGGATCCGGCAGCCCCTGCGCGCGGCCGATGATCTGCGGCCGCAGGTTGCCGGCCGGGTCACCCACGATGGCGATGGTTGCCGCCGTCCGATCCAAGACCCGCACACTGGCGGTGGCCGAGGTGCGGAGTGTGCCGTTGGTGTCGGTGAAGCGCACCGCCACGGTCGCCGAGAAATTCGGCGGGCGCACATAGAGGTTGACCTGCTTGCGCGCGCCGGCCGGCAGCTCCACCAGGCGGCGAACGGTGCCGTCCTCCGAGTCGGCGACCACGTAGCCGGTCGTTGGCTCGCCGGAGTTCGACAGGGTGACCGCCACGCCCAGCCAGCCATTGGCCTCGAATCGGCCGGCGACCTGGGCGCGCGCCTCGATGGTGACCGGATCGGCCGCTGCCACGGGGCCGGCCAGCGCGATCACGGTGAGCAGGGCAAGCGCCAGCGCCAGCGGGACACGGGGCGCGGTGCGGTTCGTCATGTGCCTCGTCCTGTGGCGCTCGGGATGGCCGGCGCATGGTAGACGTCGCGGCAGGCCCGCTGGTTGCAGCGTCCAGTACTCGGGCGGCAGCGTGCCGAGAAGCTCACGAGGCCGATGCTATAGTCGGCGAGCAACGCCCCGCCCGTTGAGGACCGCCTTCCGATGAATCCGACGGGAGGCCGCCTCCCGGAGCTGGACGTCCACCTGGAACGCCAGATGCGAGTCCAGGAGCGCCAGCTGGCCATCGTGCGCGCGGCCATCGCCGGCGCGGGGCTGGTCGCCATCGCCCTGTTCCGCACCCAGCTTGAGGCGTTTCCGTGGCTCGCCGGGCTGGCAGTCGCGGCGATCCTCTACTCCGGCGTCATCCTGGTGCTCGTCGGCCGCTTCCCGGCGCGCGAGATCGGCATTGTGGCCACGGCGCTCGACATGTCGGTCGTCACGCTGGCCATCTACGCAGAGCCGAACGCGCTGGATGCCTTCCTCTTCTACCTGCCGGTGATCCTCGGCGTGGCGCTGCGCTACGGCCTGGCCGCGTCCATCTGGTCGGCGGTGGTCATCGGCTTCATGTACGCCTCCGTCATCCTGCTGGCCACCGAGGCTGATGCTCCTGCCAGGCAGCTGCTGGCCATCCGGCTGGCCTACGTGCTGGGCCTGGGGCTGGCGGCCGGCCTGTTCGCGCGGGTGGCGAGCGGCCGCGCAACCGAGAACGCGCGTCTCCAGCAGCGGCTCGCCGAGGAGGAGCGCGAGGCGACGCGGCGCCGCGAGGCGGAGCTGCTCAGCCAGATGTCGCGTGAGTTCGGAACCTCGCTGGATCGCACCGAGACGGCGCAGGCCATCGTGCGGGCGGCGGCGCCGCTGCTGGGGGATCTGACCTGGCTGCTGCTTGTCGAGCGGCTCGACCCGGTGGATCCGGCCTCCCTGCGGCTGCGCCTGGTAGAGGGCGGCGGCCGCGACGAAGTCGCCGTCGCAAAGCTGCGCGAGCACCTGGCAGATCGGCAGGTGCGCCTCGGCGAGGGAGTCGCCGGGGCGGCGGCGGCCACCGCCACCCCCGTGCTCGCGGCGCAACCACTCCACTCCGACGCCGGCGATCCGGACGGCATCGCCAGCCTTCACCTGACCTCGCTCCTGGCGGCGCCGATCATCTGGCGCGGCACGCTGCGTGGCGTGCTGGCATCGGGCAGCATCACCGGTCCGCGCCTGGGCGACGGAGAGCTGCGGCTGGCCGCGGCCATCGCGGAACGGGCAGCGCCGGCACTCGACAATGCGGCCCTGTGGGCCGACCTGCAGGAGCAGGTGCGCCGCGAGCAGCGCGCCCAGCGGGTCAAGGACGACTTCCTGTCGATCGTCAGCCACGAGCTGCGCACCCCGCTGACCAGCATCCAGGGCTATGCCCAGCTCCTCGAGGCACGGATGCGCGACTCATCGGGCCAGAAGGAGATGTCGCAGATGCGGGTCATCCGCTCGCAGGTGATGCGCATGCGACGCCTTGTGGACGACCTCCTTGACGTGAGCCGCATTGACAAGCGCGGCGGCGTCAGCATCGAGCCGGAGCCGATGGACCTGGCGGAGGAGATCCGCGAGGCCGTGGCCCGCACCATCCGCGAGCACGCGGACCGCACGGTATCGGCCGACCTGCCGGACGAGCTGCCCATCCGCGCGGATCGCGACCGCATCAACCAGGTGCTGACCAACCTGCTGGACAACGCCATCAAGTACTCACCCGACGGCGGGCCGGTCACCATCCGTGCCTCGGGCACGGGCGACCGCGTGGACGTCAGCGTGGCCGATAGCGGCATCGGCATCAGCAGGGAGCAGGCGGAGGTCATCTTCGAGCGCTTCTTCCAGGCCGATGCGGACGCCGGCCGCCGATTCGGCGGCCTGGGCCTGGGGCTGTACATCACGCGCGCCATCGTCGACGCGCACGGCGGCGAGATCCGCGCCGAACCGAATGCCGAGGCCGGACGCGGCACGGTGATCACCTTCACGCTCCCGCGCGTCGCGCGCGTCACCGCCAGCCACGACCTGACGGCCGCCCCGCCGCCCTTCGTCGTCCGCCGCGGCTAGACTCAGCGGCCGATGCCCCAGGTCCAGCCCTTCCGGGCGATCAGCTACGCGCCCGCGCGCTACGCCGTTCCACGCATTCCGGAGCGCGTCCGCCTGCCCGATGAGCCGGCCCAGGAGCCTGGTGCGGGCCGCACGGTCAGCGACCTGAGCGACGTCGCCTGCCCGCCCTACGACGTCATCGACTCCGCGCTGCAGCGTTCGCTGCTCGCTCGTGATCCGCACAACGCGGTGCGGTTGGAGCTGCCACCCGACGCAGACCCCCACGCCGCCGCGGCCGCGGCGCTGGACGCCTGGCTGGCCGACGGCACGCTGGAGCGGCGGCCGGAGGCATCGGCCTACTACTACGCGCATGGCTCGACCGCGAACCCGGATGAGCCGACCGTGCAGGGTGTGCTGATCCGCGTCCTGCTCGAGCCGTTCGGCAGGGGCGTGCGGGCGCACGAGCACACCATGCCCGGTCCCAAGGCGGATCGGCTGGAGCACCTGAGGGTCACGCGCACCCAGTTCTCGCCGATCCTGGCCATCTACTTCGACCGCAGCGAGCGGTACCGCCACGTCATGAGCCGGGCGTGGTCCGACGAGTGGCGCGCCCGCGACGGAGACGGGCTGCTGCACACCGTTGCCGAGATCGAGGCCGACGAGCGCCTGCTGGGCTACCTGTCGCGGCAGCGCCTGTTCATCGCCGATGGCCACCATCGCTACGAGACCGCGCTGGCCTACCAGGCCGAGGTGCGGGCCGATGCCGCTTATGCTCACGCCGTCCCCGGCTCACTGGCCGCCGACTGGATCGCCATGGTGCTGGTCAACGCCGAGCTCGAGGAGCTCGACATCCGGCCGACGCATCGGCTCCTGTTGGACGTGCCGGCGGACGCGCTGGAGCGCCTTGCCCGAGGCGAGGTCGAGCCGTGGGCGGCCGAGGACGTTGACGCCGCAGGCGCGGAGGATGCGCTGGCGGATGCGGCGGACGGTCCTGGTTTCGTGCTGCTGCTGCCGGGTGATCGGGCGGTGCGGCTGACGGCGTCGCGCGCGGCGCTCGCTCCACGACTGCAGCGCGAGCGGCTGAGCACGGCGGTGGCCCGCCTTGACCTGGCCGCGCTGCACGCTTCGATCCTGGACGACGCGCTGGGGATCGATGCCCCCGCCGTCGCCGCGGGGGAGCGCCTCGCCTACACTAGGAATGCGGCGGAGGCGCGTCGCGCGGTGGCCGACGGAGAGGCGCAGGCAGCCATCCTGGTGCGGCCCACGCGGCTGGACGACATGGCGGCGGTGGCATCGGCCGGCGACGTGATGCCGCAGAAATCGACCTACTTTTATCCCAAGCTGCTGACCGGCATGATCTTCAATCCCCTGGAGGACTAGAGGCAGACGTGGTCCAGGCCATCAAGCGCGACGAGGTCTACATCGAGCCGGAAGGCATCTACGTCGAGACGCACCAGCCCGAACGCCGCAGCCGCAAGCCCCCGCTGCTGCTGGTGCACGGCGCGCTGACCGGGTCGTGGATGTGGGCCAGCCTCGCCGCCTACTTCGCCGAGCGCGGCTGGGAAGCGCACGCCATGAACTTCCGCGGCCACTACACCTCCGACCTGGCCGACCTGTCGAGCGTCTCGATGCGCGACTACGCCGATGACATCGGCGTCGCCATCCGCAACCTGGGCCGGCCGCCGGTGGTCATTGGCTGGGGAATCGGCGCGCTGGCGGCCATGCTCTACGCCGAGCAGAACCGCGTCCTGGGCCTCGTGCTGCTTGCCCCCTCGCCGCCTGCTGGTGCGTTGCCGCGGCGGCCGAGCGACCACGAGCTGAAGGACGTGCCGCCGGTGTACGACGCGCGCTGGTGGGGCTGGATCACCGACTGGGATCGCCTCCAGGAGACCATGCCGGACATGGGCGACGCGGCCCTGGAGAA
>DATBIY010000096.1:0-11344 GCA_036556695.1 Candidatus Limnocylindria bacterium | reverse complement strand
GGCGTCACAAGACCCTTTATCCCCGACTTTTCGGCGAGGCGCCGGGCTTTTCCACAAACCTTCCCCAAGCCGATGCCCCGCCGGGGTGCTGGCGGGGCATCGGTTCAGCGTCGCCTGCCGGGGCCGGTCGGCACGGACCCGGGCCAACCAGGCGACACTGGTGCTACCCTCGGCCGCAGGCCGATGTTCACGCGCGAGGGCACCTGACCGAAATGCCGCACGGACCTGACTGGGAGAAGGCCCCGCCCGAGCTGGTTGAGCGCTTCAGCAGCGCGGTCGCGGAGCTGCCCGGCGCCGCGGTTCGCAAGATGTTCGGCTACCCCGCCGGATTCGTGAACGGCCACCTCTTCACCGGCCTCTTCCGCTCCAACTGGTTCGTCCGCCTGCCCGATGACCAGCGCGCGGCGCTGGCCGATGCCGGCGGCACCGAATTCTCGCCAATGCCCGGTAGGCCGATGCGCGAGTACGTGGTGCTGCCCGCGGAGCTCGCCGCCGACACTGCTGAGGCCATGCCCTGGGTGCGTCGCGCGCTGGACCACGTGGCCAGCAAGCCACCGAAAGCCGGTCGCTAAGGCTCCTCTCCCAGAAACTGGTCCAGCAGCGCGGCCACCCGATCGGCCGCCTCGAACTGGAGCGCATGGCCGACTCCCGCCAGCCGCTCGAGCCGCGCCCCAGGGATCGCCGCCGCGATGGCGTAGCCGTCCGCCGGCGGCACGACGCGGTCCGCCTCCGGCACAACAACGAGCGTCGGCGCACGGATGCCGTCCAGCGCGATGGGTGGTGTCGAGGCGGTGTCTCGCACGAAGCGACGCAGTGCGGCCAGCGTGCCGGGCCGTCGCAGCGGGTCGGTGTAGCCGCGGACCAGCGCGTCCACGTCGGCGGGTGGGACGTCCGGCATGCGACCCAGGAAGCGGCGCACGGCGAGGCGCCCGACGGCCGGTACGCGGATGGCAAGGGCAAGCCCGAGCAGGTTCACCGTGGACAGGGGCAGCACCTTCGCGGCGCTGACCGGGGCGAGCAGGGCGAGGCGTCGAACCCGCTGCGGATGGCGGGCGGCCAGGCGCTGGGCCACGGATCCGCCCCACGACAGGCCAACCACGTCCGGTCTGTACCAGCCGGGTCCCAGGGCGTCCAGCAGGGCGGCCAGCCGATCCGCGAACGTGGCACCGTCGAGCGGGCGTCGGGGGCGGCGGGTCGACCCCCCGAAGCCGACCATGTCAACCGCCACCATGGTGTGCCTCGCCGCCAGCCGCGGCATGAGCAGCGCAAACGCCGTGGAGTTGCTGGGAAAGCCGTGGATCAGCAGCACCGGCGGCCCCGAGCCGGACTCGACAACGTGGACCCGCTCGCCGTCAACCTCGAGGAAGCGGCCCACCGGCCGTGGCTACAGCCAGCCGCGGCGGCGGAAGTAGAGGACCATCCCCACCAGCAGGGCGGCCATCACCACCATGATCAGCCAGAACGTGCCGGCACTACCCTCGCCCGGCACCGGCACGTTCATGCCCCAGATGCTGGCGATCAGCGTCAGCGGCAGGAGCACCACGCTCGCGGCGGTCAGCACGCGGAGCACGTCGTTGAGCCGATGCGACAGCACCGACTCATTGGACGACTCCAGCGCTTCGACGATCTCCTTGAAGTTCTCCAGCACGTCCCAGATGCGCTCGGAGGCATCGGTCAGGTCGTCGAAGTAAACGTCCAGCTCCTCGCCGAAGTGCCGCTGCTTGGCGCGCTCCAGCGCTCGGAACACGGCGCGCTGCGGCCGGATCATCGCCCGGAAGTTGATGATCTCCTGTTTGGTGTTGCTGATGTCGCGGACGATCTCGCGCGATCGGCCCTCGAAGATGTCGTCCTCCAGGCGCCGCAGCTTGCGGCCGAGCTGGCCGAGCATCGGGAAGCAGGCGTCCACGCATCGGTCCAGGATCTCGTACAGCAGGCGGCCGGATCCCCCGCCGAACAGTGCATCGCGGACTTCGGGCTGCTCCTGGACGCGCTCCCACATGGCCGGCAGCGGAACGATGGGCTCCTCCGGCAGGGTGATGACGTAGTCGGGACCGATGAAGACGTCGAGCTCGACGGCGTGCAGCCGCCCGGTCGCCTTGTCGAAGCGGGGGAACTGCACCACCAGGAACAGGTAGTCGTCGTAGACATCCAGCTTCGGGCGCTGGTTGATGCTGGCCACGTCCTCCAGGTCCAGCGGGTGGAAGCTGAAGTGCTCGGCCACCCAGGCGATGTCCGCCGAGCTCGGCTCCTGGACGTGATACCAGCGCAGCCCAGCAGCGGCCACCTCCTCGATGCGCGGCTGCTCGAGCGGCGCGGCCTGCTCGCCGCCGTCACCCGCGATGCGGCGCGGTCGCAGAAGCCTGGGAAGCTGCCTCACCATGGTCTGCGCAGGGTACCGCCGTAGTTCAGCACATGCCTCCGCGACCCGCGCGGCAGCGGAAAGCGCGAAAAAAGAGAGGGGACCGCGGCGCTGGCCTCGGTCCCCTCAGGTCAAGCTCCGTTCAGCGGGGCGTCTCCGTCTGCTGCTCGGTGAAGCAGAAGTCGATCCCACCGGAGTCACCACCGGCATCGACGTTCGCGATGCTGGTCGTGATGTCCACGTCCTGGAAGATGCTCTGCTGGTTCGGGGTCACAGGACCCGGCGTGCCGTTGAACGACCATCCAGCTTCGCCTGCCTTCGGGTCGTTGTCGTGCCACAGCAGCTTCTCGATGTGGATGGTGCCGGCGAAGGTGATCGTGGCCGAATCACCCAGGGTGACCTTCTTCACCGCGGGGAAGCGCCCGACCCTCGTGCCGTCGTCCTCGTCCCGAACGAGCATGCGCCAGTCGTTCTCGATCTCGGTGAAGGTGCCACCGAGGTGGGTGTCATTCTCGTGGAACTGGGTGTTGGCCGCAGCGCTTCCGAAGAACCACGTGCACTCGCCGGGCGGCGGGGGCGGCGGAGTCGGATCGCAGTCAACCCAGAAGACCTTGTGCTTAATGTTCTTCTCGTTTCGACCCTGCCAGAACAGCTTGTAGTGGCCGTTGGGCAGAGAGTGCGACCCGACCGCCGGATCCCGGTACTCGCCGATCCCGTCTGACAGGTAGGTGCCAGACATCACGGTCGTCTTGTCGCCGGTGGGCGGCCAGGACTGGATCCACCAGTCACCGGTCTGGCCGGCGTCCGAGAAGAAGAAGTGCAGGTGGAAATCGCAGACGTGCGGCTGGTTCGCGATGACCGGCTCGTTCTCGGTCGCACCGTCGTGGATCTTCACCGTGCCGTTGTTGCCGTTGGCTGCCGCCACCGGCGCCGCCGTCAAGGCCAGGAACGTAAGCAGCGTGGTGATCAGGCCGATGACGGGAGTGAAATACCGGACTTGCAGGGCTCGGGACATATCCTCTCCACCGTAAGTGAGGCGGTCCGCGCATTCGTTTCGTTGAAAGGGGGCACGGACAGATGACGCCGCCGCGAGCCTAGTCGAAGGTCCTGCCGTGGTACTAGGGGTCAGTACCAAGAGTCAACATAAAGGCACGGTCGACCGCACCGGACAGCACCGGACCGCCACCCGCATCGTGGCAGGCGGGCTGGTGCCTACTCCTGGGTCTGCGGGTTGAGGTGGTCGAGCATCGTGGTGTCGCCCAGGTCGGGCAGGGACAGCCTGAAGACGTCCAGGCCGCGGAGATGATCGGAGGCGTAGATGTGGCCTCGGTACCAGTACGAGGACCAGTCGTCGCCGGGAGCGCGGCCGCCGGCGTCGAAGTAAGCGATCTCGACCGGGTTGGAGGGATCGGTGAAGTCGATGACCGAGGTCCCGCCGGAGTAGAACGCCGAAACCAGGAGGTCGCGGTCGATGCCCGGGATCACGTTGAACATGTGGGCCGAGCAGATGTCGCTGCCCTGGTATCGGTCCAGGCTGAAGCGCCCGGCCAGCTGCGGCCGAGCGGGGTCGTCCACGCGGTAGAACCACAGCGAGCCCAGGGGCGCATCGGTGCAGCCGGCCTCGGCCAGGTTCTCGTCGCCGAAGATGACAACGGAGCCGTCGTTGCTCCAGGCGGCCGAGTGCCAGAAGCTGACATCGGGCAGGTCCAGGTGCGCCAGCGCAGCTGGACGCTCGGGATCGGCCAGGTCCCAGATCTGGCCCTCGCTCATGCACGCGCCGGCGGCCAGGGCGCGCGCCATGTCGAGGGTGATGTCATGGCACCCGGCCGTGTCCTCCAGGCCCGGGCCGGCGCCGGGCCACACCTGCCAGGCCGGCGTGTCGAAGAGATGCGGCCGCGCTATGACCCGCGCCTCCTCCGGCGCGTCGAGCGGGACCTCCAGCACACTGATATGGCCGTGCGGGTTCAGGCAGTCGGGAGCCAGCGCCGGATCCACCTGCAACGCGTACGAGCTGACGTAGACCAGCAACCGGTCGTGCTCGAGATCGGGCAGCAGGGTGTGGGTGTGCGAGCCGCAGTCGGTCGCCACAGACGTGACCAGCCGGGGCGCCGACGGCCGCGACACGTCGAAGATGCGGATGCCCTCCCAGGGCCCCTCGTCCGGCAGGAAGAGCGGATCCACCTTGTCCGCGTCCTCCGAGTCGCAACCCGGCGAGCTCTGCGGCCGGTCGACGCTGACGAGCACCAGGTCCTGCCAGATCGAGACGTCGCCCTGCGGCCCGCGGCAGGCGACGTCGGCCAGCAGCTGTGGACGCTCCGGGTCGGTGATGTCGATCAGCCGGAATCCGTCGTAGCTGCCCTGCACGGCCATGTCGCCCCAGAACGCGAGGTCCGAATTGAAGAAGTCGGCGCTGTGATCGTCCTTCGGAAGCCTGCCGATGGCGGCGATCTCGCCGCCCAGGCGGTCGGGGAAGGGCGTGGCATCGGGTGGCAGCGTCTCGTGCGGCGCGTGCTCGCGTCCGGGCAGCGGGGTTGGGGTGGCCGCCGCCTGGGGGCCTCCCGAGCAGGCGGCCAGCAGGGCGAGCGCAAGGAGCAATGAGCCGATGCGCAGCCTGGGCGGGCGCGCGACGCCGAAATGCATGCCGCGCAGACTAGGCGCTCCCGCCTCGAATGGTTCAGACTCCCCGCCGATGCCTGCCGAATTTCACCTGCTGCACGCCGGCTACATCCGCGACAGCAGTGTCACCGTCGGCAGCAGCGTGAGCCTGGCCGTCGACGGCGAGGCGCGGATCATCATCGACCCCGGCATGGTTGCCGAGCGCGCGGCGATCCTCGAGCCGCTCCGCGCGCTGGGCCTGTCCGTCGAGGACGTGACGCACGTGGTGCTCACGCATCATCACCCCGATCACGCGCTCAACGCCGGCATGTTTCCGAACGCCGCGGTGGTCGATGCCTGGGCACGCTACGTCGGCGACCAGTGGCTGGACCACGACGGCGACGGCTTCCGCCTCACGCCGCACGTATGGCTGATGATGACGCCGGGCCACACGCGCGAGGACCTGACCGTGATGGTCGAGACCGCTGACCGGGTCGTTGCCTGCACCCACACCTGGTGGCGCAGCGACCGCACGCCGGAGGTGGATCCGCTGGCCGAGGATCAGCCGGCCCTCGAGGCCAGCCGGCGTCGCATCCTGGAAGCGGCAGACCTGGTGGTGCCGGGGCACGGCGAGCCGTTCGCCACCGACCGTGAAAGGACGTGACCGTCGGTCGTTGCCCGCGTTACGTCACGCTTCGCGCATTGAGTATTACCAGCGGGTCATGAAAGCGACCAGATTCGCCCTAAACCAGCACGTTTCATAACCGGCAGTCATGAGAGCGACCGATTTGAGCCGATTTCGGTCATTCCCATGACAGCGCAGTGATAAGGGCGCTGGATCACGCGTCCGTACGCGCGGCCGGCACCCGTCCGACCAGCGCGATCCCCAGCCCGCACACCAGCAGCATCGCCACCTCGGCCAGGGCGATCGCCGGCGCCAGCCCAAGGTCCACTGCGCCGATGGCCACCACGCTGCCGGTGACCCCCGTCCCCAGCGCGATGCCCAGCGCCTCGGCCAGCTGGACGGATGCGGATGCGGCACCCTCGGTGCCCGATGGCGCCGACTCGATGCTGGCCAGCGTGAGCATCGAGTAGGCCATGCCCATCCCCATCCCACCGATGGCCCACCCGACCGCCGCCAGCCACACCGGCGCCAGCGAGGTGAGCGGAACCACCGCCTCGAAGCCGATGCCCAGCGCCACCAGGCCGATGCCCACCGCCACCACCAGCTGGCGATGCCGGCCGTGCGCCAGGCGCGCCTGAACCCAGGAGCCGATGGCCCACGTCACCGCCGCCGCCGTCAGCGCCATGCCGCCGGCCAAGGTCCCGGCGTTTCGCACCGAGGAGACGGCCAGCGGCACGAACGCCTCGGCCCCGAAGAAGGCGACGCTGATCAGACCCAGCAGCGCGATCGCCGCGCCGCGGCCGGGTCGGGCCAGCATCGTGCCGGCGGGAAACAGCGAGCGCAGCGGCCGGATCATCAGCGCCAGACCGGCTGCCACGAACCCTGTGGCCAGAACGAGGTTTCCCACGAGACCAGCCGAGAGCAGCAGGCCGGCGCCCGCCGCGAGCTGCACC
The DNA here is from genome assembly GCA_036556695.1 of Candidatus Limnocylindria bacterium. Lineage (GTDB taxonomy): Bacteria > Chloroflexota > Limnocylindria > QHBO01 > QHBO01 > DASSCW01. Next base: position 4,812 of record DATBIY010000096.1, on the reverse strand, counting down.
GCGTCGAAGGCGGTCCGCACCGAGCCGGGCGCGGCGCCCTCGGCCTTCCCGAGGCGGCGGATGGGCGGCACGGTCAGCAGCGCCGCCAGCGGCAGGAGCGGAGCGAGGCCCAGGAAGGCCCAGCGCCACGATGCCTCCTCCGCCAGATAGCCGGCCAGCGCCGGACCCAACAGGCCCGGAACCACCCAGGCGCTCTGCACCACGGCGATCATCCGTGGCTGCGCCGGCGAATCGTAACCGCGCGCGATGAGCACGTAGGTGATGGCGGCGATCGCGCCGGCGCCCAGGCCCTGCACCGCGCGGCCGACCACGACCCACGCCATGTCAGGCGCCAGCCCGGCGACCACCAGGCCGCCCGCGAACAGCGTGGACCCGCCCACGAACGGCAGCAGCGGTCCGCGCCTGTCCGCCTCGCGCCCGGCCAAGGCGATGCCGATCAGGCTGGTGAGCCAGAAGCCGGAGAACGCCCAGCCGTAGAGCGGCAGCCCGCCCAGCTCGTCCAGCGTCGCCGGCAGCACGGTTGGCACGGCAAGGCCCTCAAAGCCGACGGCGGTCGTCATGAAGACGATCCCGGCGGTCAGCAGCCGCGTTCCCGGCGTCCAGGCTCCCCGTTCCATCCCGCGGATGCTACGGAACTGCCGCAGAACGGGATGGATGGCCTCGACCGACAGTGACGCATGGCCCGCGCATGGCGGCAGCACGCGGGGCTAAAGTCGCGGCACAGAGTTTGAGAGGAGTCCCAGCCATGTACGTCACCGATCGACTGGCCCAGGTCGCCGTCGCGATCGGCAGGATCGTGATCGGCGTCATCTTCCTGTGGGCGGGGATGGAGAAGCTGCTGGGCTCCGGCGCCGAGGGCTTCAGCGCGGCCGGCTTCCTCCAGTTCGGCACCGGCGGCTCGCTCGGCTGGCCGTTCGTCACCGGCGAGGTGGCCGAGGGCACGGTATTCAACCCGACGCACGACTTCTGGGCGGGATTGGCGACCAACGGCTCGCTGATGCCCATCGTCAACTTCCTGGTGGTGGCCGGGCAGATCGGCATTGGCCTTGGCCTGATCCTCGGTTTGCTGACCCGCTTCTCGGCGGTCATGGGCACGCTGATGATGCTGTTCTTCTTCTTCGCGGCCTGGGAGTTCGAGTTCGGCATCGTGAACCAGCACCTGACCTACGCGGTGGTGACCTTCGGGCTGGCGGTGGTCGGCGCGGGCAACTACTTCGGGCTGGACGCGGTGGTTGGGCCGATGGTCGGCGAGCGCATCCGCTGGTGGCTGCTCTCTGGCGACCGCCACGACGAGCTGCCGGCAACGACCTGAGGCGTCGCCTGGCGGTCAGACGCCCGTCACGCAGCCGTCACGCATCGGCTCTACACTCGCCTCATGTTCTTCCGCGAGCTGTTCAAGTCGAAGATGCCGGAGCCGTCGGAGATCCTCCCTGGCCGCTCCGACGCGCTGCCAACTGCCGAGACGCATGCCACCAAGGGCGCCCCGCTGAAGGGGCCGTACCCGGAGGGCAGCGAGATCGCCGACTTCGCGCTCGGATGCTTCTGGGGCGCCGAGAAGCTCTTCTGGGAGATCCCCGGCGTGATCGTCACCGCCGTCGGCTACCAGGGCGGCACGACCCCGAATCCGACGTACAAGGAGGTCTGCTCGGGACGCACCGGCCACGCCGAGGCCGTTCGGGTTGTCTACGACCCGAAGCGGGTCAGCTACGAGCAGCTGCTGAAGGCCTTCTGGGAGGACCACGACCCCACCCAGGGCTTCCGGCAGGGCAACGACGTGGGGACGCAGTATCGGTCCGCCATCTACACCCATACCGATGCCCAGGCTGCCATGGCACGCGCCTCGCGCGACATGTACCAGGCCGAGCTGACGAAGGCCGGCTTCGGGCCGATCACCACCGAGATCGCACCGGCGCCGGAGTTCTACTTTGCCGAGGACTATCACCAGCAGTACCTGCACAAGGTGCCGAACGGCTACTGTCCCATCCACGCCACCGGCGTGAAGCTGTCAGGCCCGATCGTCCAGATGGAGCAGGTCTAGCCGCGCCCATCACGTCTCCGCGAGCAGGTCCTCGCCCTCGACCTGGATCGTCCAGGACCGCACCGGCCGCTCCGCGGGTCCGCGGAGCACCGCCCCGGACGTGACGTCGAACTGGCTGCCATGGCAGGCGCAGGTGACGGTTGTGTCCTCGAGCTCGCCGTTGGCGAGGGAGCAGCCCATGTGGGTGCAGGTGTCATCGAACGCGTAAAGCCTGCCTCCGGCGTTGGCGACGTTGACCCTGGTACCGGCCACGTCGTACACGTGCATCTCGCCCGGCGCGACCTCATCGGCGCTCCCGATTCGCACAAACATCTGCAGACCTCCTGGGGTGTCGCGGTGGGCGCGGGTGCCACGGCCGTGTCGCCCGAATGTATCGCCAGTGTGGGCTGTGGCTAGAGACTGTCAAGGCGGGGCGCGTCTTCCAGCCGGGATTTCGGCACAATGCCGCGCATGGAATGGCTGAGCCGGCATGCCTGGTGGGGGTTGGCAGCGATCGCGGTCCTGTTCGCGCTGTTCGGCGTGACCGACATCCTGAGCGGCGCCGCCGCGGATCCGGCCATCGCCACCGCCCTGACCGGCAAGTCGCTCTCCCAGCTGCAGGCGGAGGGCGGCGACGCCTACCAGCTGTATGACTTCGCCGTGCGTCAGAACGGCTGGACCCTGATGTTGGTCGGCGGGCTGCTGCTGGCCATCCTCGTCTTCGGATTCCGCCGCAACCAGCGCTGGGCGTGGTGGGCGATGTGGGCGCTGCCGGTCTGGTCGGTGGGCGTGATGGTCTTCTTCGTGGTCACCGGCACGGAGCCGTCGCAGCCGCCGGCGCCGCCAATGATCTCCGGTCCGATCGTGGCCGTGGTGTCGGCCGCCATCCTGCTGGTCAGCGGACCCCGCTTCTTCGGGCCACCTCCGCCGGCGAAGTGGATTCACCTCGATACCTGAAAGGCACGCCAGGCCCGGGGGCGCGATTCGACCGTCCGGCGAGCGAGGGGTAGCATTGACCCGGTGACGGAAGCGACCACCACGCCGCCGCCGGCCATCGGCTCGACCGGGCCCTTCGCATCGACCGACGGCGACCTCACCAGCTTGCTCGAGCCGTACCGCGCTGAGCTGACCGCTCACTGCTACCGCATGCTCGGCTCAGCGTTCGAGGCCGAGGACGCGGTCCAGGAGACGTTCCTGCGCGCGTGGCGCGCCATGGATCGCTTCGAAGGCCGATCGAGCCTCCGCACCTGGCTGTACACCATCGCCACCAACGTGTGCCTGTCGATGCTGGGCGCCAGCCAGCGCCGGGCACGGCCGATGGATCTCAACCCGCCCTCGAGCGCCGACACGCCGCTCCCGCAGCCGCTCGCCGAGACGACCTGGATCGAGCCGATCCCCGACGCCAGCGTCCTCGCATCGGCCGCCGACCCCGCGGAGGTGGCGGTGGCCCGCGAGTCGGTGAAGCTGGCCTTCATCGCGGCGCTGCAGCACCTGCCGCCGCGCCAGCGCGCAGTGCTGATCCTGCGCGAGGTGCTGCGCTGGCACGCCGATGAAGTGGCCACCCTGCTCGATACCAGCCTGGCATCGGTGAACAGCGCGCTGCAGCGCGCACGCGCGACGCTGTCCGGCCACCGCATCGGCCAGGACGGCGAACCGCTCGATCCGGAGCGCAGCGAGCTGCTGGCGCGCTACGTCGACGCGTTCGAGCGCTACGACATGGAGGCGCTGACTGCCCTGCTGCGCGAGGACGCGACCTGGAACATGCCGCCCTACGCGCTGTGGCTGCAGACCCACGCCGACATCGTGGGCTGGTGCCTTGGGCCGGGCATCGGCTGCAAGGGATCTCGGCTTGTGCCGGTCAACGCCAACGGCTCGCCGGCCTTCGGCCAGTACAAGCCCGGCGCCCCCGGCCGCCTGGAGCCGTGGTCGGTCCAGGTGCTGGAGCTGTCAGGCGACCGGATCTCCGGCATCACCTTCTTCCTGGACACCGCCCGCCTCTTCCCGCTCTTTGGGCTGCCCGATCACCTGGACGCGTAGGCCAGCAGCTGCCGCCACGCCGGTGAGCAGCAGCAGCTCGGCCAGCCGCGGCGGCCCGGCAAGCCGTATGCAGCCTCCAGCCCGTCGTGCGGTGAGCTGCAGGCGAGCGACCGCCTCAACGGTCCGCAGGTCGACGTGGCCGTCCAGCACGACGCATTCGATGACCGAGCCCGGCGACTGGAGCAGGTGCGCGCGAATCGAGCGCCGCAGGAGCAGCACCTCCGCTCCCGTGGCCTCGGGAAACAGAAGCAGACGCCGCCTGGCGGACATGATCGCACCTCCCCATGCGCCGGATTGCAGATGAGACCCCGCCGCGGGCCGGAGCTCATCGGCGCCGGACTCCGGCGCATGGCGAAACCGATGAGAAACGGCGCTCCCGGCGGTCTACCTGATCGACACGGAAAGGAGCTTCCACTGTGACGACATCGACCACCCGCCTCGACCTCGACGCGCTGCGCGGCAGCGCCCGCGGCACGGTCATCGGCCCGCAGGATCCGGACTACGACGCGGCGCGCACCGTGCAGGCCGGAGGCATCGACCGCCGCCCGGCGGCCATCGTGCAGGTGGCAGACGCCGGTGACGTGGCCACGGTGATCCGCCTGGCGCGCGACACCGGGCTGGAGCTGGCGGTGCGCAGCGGCGGCCATTCCGGCGCCGGTCACAGCGTCAGCGAGGGCGGCCTGGTCATCGACCTGCGCCGCATGAAGGACCTGCAGGTCGACGTTGCCGGGCGCACGGCCTGGGCGGAGACCGGCCTG
>DATBIY010000095.1:0-16891 GCA_036556695.1 Candidatus Limnocylindria bacterium | reverse complement strand
GCGCGAATAGCACCAGCGAAGCGACCGAGATGACGAAGTAGGCGTAGGCCACCAAGCCCGATACCGCCCCGAGCGCGAAGTAGAGCGTCCCCCATACCAGCGAGATGGGCAGGATCAACACCGCCAGGTAGACCAGCAACGCCTTGCGGCGCTGCGTGTCAACGTCATCGTTGGGATCAGCGCCGATGCTGCCGAGCCACTCCCACAGTCGCGTCACGCGCGGAGCATAGCCGCCACTTGCGACGCGGAGCGGTATGCCCCGAGTGAATCTGGCGTCGCCAATCGGGTCATGCCTGCAGGGAATGCCAATCCCCGGCCCGGACCAGCCGAGATTCAGGAGTCCCAGTCGGTGCTTGGCGGGCGGGTTCGGCCTTCGACCAGCTCCCCCACCCATTCCCGCAGCCGATCCAGGTGCTCCCCGTAGTGCTCGGCACCAGCCTTGCGCACCCATCGGTTGGCCGATTCGCTGGGCTCGCGCAGCGAGAACCAGGCCTGCAGCATCTGGGCGCGCGCCATGGTGGCGCCGGTCCAGACCGACTCCCACGACTCGCGGCGGGCGACCTCCAGCGCCTCCGCGTTGCGAGCGTCGATGTCCACGTCCTGGGGTTGATAGGAGCGTGCGGCGACGCTGGCCAGCTGGCTGGCTGCCTCGGCCAGCCAGGCGCGCAGGTGCGCCACCAGGTCCTTGACGCTCCAGTCCGGATCGCGGAAATAGCCCGGGGCAAGGAGCTCATCCGACGACAGCATGCCGATCAGCCCGACCAGTTCGGACCATCGGGCATATTCGAGGTCTACCTCCGCGACGTAGTCCGCCGGAACGGGCGGTGGCGGGTGCGCCTGCCGCGCCCGGCGGATGATTGGGCTGTTCCTCATCGGGTCACCTCCCCACCGTTGCCGGCTCGCCGGCATGCAGCACGCCGCCCAGCTCGCCGAGCGCGCGCAGGAACGTCTCGATGACCTGCGCCGGCGCCCGGTCACCCACGTTGATCATCACGCCCGCCAGCCGTCCGCCGTCCGGTGTGCTGAGGAGCATGTTCAGGAAGCCCACGATGCCTCCGGCAGTGCCGATCAACGGCCCGCCGGGCGAGTCCACCTGCACCACGCCCAGCCCGTAGGCCGAGTACAGCGGAAGCGGCAGTGCCTCGGTCGGCACCGGCACCATGTCCAGCATCTGATCCCGTTGCGCCGGGGAAAGCAGCGTCCCGTCCAGCAGGGCGCGGAAGAACCCGAGCAGATCCGGCATGCTGGACACGATCCCGCCGGCCGCCCACGCGTACGACGAATCCTGGACGGTGAAGTCGACCAGCCTGCCGTCCGTCGGCTCTCCGTCCCGGCCAAGCGGCACGGTGTAGCCCCGAGCGCTGCGGCCGGGGATGTCGGTCGCCGCAGGCATGAACGTATCCCGCAGCCCCAGCGGCTCGCTGATCAGCCTTGCCAGCTCGGCAGCCAGCGTGCTGCGCGAAACGGCCTCCATGACCAGCCCGGCCAGGATGTATCCCACGTTGGAGTAGCGCCAGGCCGATCCCGCAACCCGCAGCTGCGGCTCCCCAGCCACCAGCCCGACCAGCTTGTGCGGCTTCCACGCTCGGTAGCGCGCCTCGGGTGAGGTGTACAGCGCCTCCCATAGCGAGTCGGGGTAGTTCGGCACGCCGCCGGTGTGGTTCAGCAGCTGGCGAATGGTGACCTGATCGCCGTACGGCAGGCTGCCTGGGAGCCATCGGTCCACCGTGTCGTCCAGGCGCAGCCGTCCCTCGGCTTCGAGCAACAGCAGCACGGTCGCGACGAACGTCTTCGTCACGCTGCCGGCGCGGAACCGCAGATCGGGCTGCATCGGCCTTCGCGTGGTGATATCGGCCAGGCCGGCCGCTGCCTGGGTTACCCGTCTGCCGTCGGACACCATCACGACGGCGCCGGGCGCCCCGGCGGCGACCAGGTCAGTGGCCAGCCGGGGCGTTGCCTCGTCCTCTGTCGGCGTGGTCATTCGGCCGTGAGCTGGCCGACCATCCCGTCGTGCCAGGTGCACACGAACTCGGTGGTGCCAGCCGGCGCGGTGAAGGTCACCGTCATCACGTCGCCGGTCTTCATCGGCCCGCTGCTCACGTTCAGCGACTCGATCGTGAAGTTGTGGTTCTCCTGGCCATCGTTGATGACTTTCAGCGTGACCGGCGTGTCGGCCGGAACGGTCAAGTTGGGCGGGTCGAACGTCGAGTCGCGCATCACCAGCTCGACGGCTTCCACCCCCGCGGCCGGTGGCCCGGACTTCACGTCCCCGGCCGCCGTCTCCCCAAGGCCACATGCGGACAGGACGACGGCAAGGAAGCCGATCAGCCCCAATCTCAACGTCAGACCGGCGCGAATAGGCTGGCTGCGCTCACTCATGGTCCACCTCCACTCTTGAGCAATGCCTGTGTTTGCCGGCTCGGGAAGGTGGTACGCGCCAATGAGCAGACCCGTGGTTCAGAGCCTGCTGCCTTGAGCCAGGTGCTCAGCGGTACGGCCAGCACCTGGCATCGCTGTGGTGCTGTGCGTGCAGTTGGCATGAGCTGCGACGCGACGGTCGCACGTACCCCCGCGGCCATTGTAGGCCCGTGGGCCTAATGCTCGGAGCGGATATCGCCTAGGCCGCAGTCCGGGCTTCGACCACCACGGTTCCGCTCAGCCGGTCGTACAGCGTTCGCCTGTTCTCGTCCACCAGGGCGCTCACCAGGTTCGCCAGCACCAGCCCCCAGACCGCAACCAGGCCGGCGTCCAGCAGCAACTCCGGCGCGCTGCCCGGCATCGCGAAGCGCCAGATCACCGCGTGCGCCAGCTCCCACGGCACGAACTTCAGTGCCGTGCGGGCCATTGAGCGCCCCAGGCTGAGCCGATCTTCCTCGCCGGTCACGACCCGGACGCCGAGGCGGCGCTTCCCCCAGGTTCCACCGGCTGTTGAAGCCTCCGAGATCGCGAAGTACGCCGATACCGGCAGGGTCAGCGTCAGGAACCCCACCAGCTCGGCCGTGATCGGGTTGCCGAACAGCTGGGTCGCAAGGTCAGCCGCCGCAGCCCGCAGCGCGAAGCCCAGGCCGACCACCACCGCAATCCACGCCGCGATCAGCAGGTAGTCCAGGGCGAACGCGGCGGCGCGCCTCCGCAGGCTGGCCGCTTGGGGGTGCATGTCTCTACCCTACCCCGCGACGCCTTCGCTCTCCGCTCCGTCCGGGTTTGCACCCGGTGACTGCGACGGGAAACTTGAGGCCGATATTCCCGAACCTGGCGGCGGAGGCTCAGCTCCCGCGGTGTGCCGCGAGCAGCTCCACCGTGCCGGTGACGCCCTTCAGCTCCACCGGCCCGATCTCCGTGAAGCGGCAGCCGGAGCCCTGCGACTCCTCGACGACCTCCCGCGTGACTAGCACCTCGCCGGGCCTGGCGTATTCGGCGATGCGCGACGCGATGTTCACCGTCCGCCCGAAGTAGTCGCCCTCCTGGAAGAGGACTGGGCCGGCATGCAGGCCGACATGGGCGGGCGGCAGCCCCACCTCCCCAACGCCGGCCACCATCTCCAGCGCGGCAAGGACCCCGCTGCTTGGCTCGCGGAAGTGGACCATCACGCCGTCGCCGAGCCACTTCACCGGCCGGCCGCCGCGATCCCGCGAGGTGCGTGTCACCAGGCGGTTCAGTGATGCGGCGAGATCGGCCGCCACCGCGTCGCCGCGCTCCTGGGTCAGTCGCGTGTAGCCGGTGATGTCCAGGAAGCAGATCGCCGGTGGGCTGCTGGGCTTGGTGAGCAGCCCGGCATCGGTCAGGATGGTCTCGAATCCGGAGATGATGTTCGCGCCCCAGGCGGATGCCTGCTGGGCGTGCCAGACCGCGATGATCGCGTCGTCGGCGGTCGCCTCCTGATCCACCGTGCCGGTCGCCACCGACGCCTCCTCGATGTCCTGGACGGTCGCCCCGCGCCGGAGCAGCGGCTCCATCAGGTCGGTGCGCCAGGCGTCGCCCTGCGTCTCGGCCAGCCGGCGCATCCCGTCTCCAAGCACGCGCAGCTCACGCGCCACCGAGTTCGGCTTGATCCCGGAGTCGAGCATGGCGTGGACGTAGGGCACGATCCGCAGCTCGTCCTCGCGCATGCGATCTGTCGGCTCGGGCAGCGCCCCGCCGGTTGCCTCGCGGATGATCATCAGCAGGTCCAGCGGCACTTCGGTGCGGGCGCTGACCTCCTCGAACGTCTCGTCGCTCAGCGTCGCGAAGCGCTGGTAGGCCGGTGTGTCCATGAAACGCAGCGACAGCCGGCCGCTTTGGATGCCGGCGGCGATCGCCTCCAGGCCGATGCCCGCGCCTTCCAGCGTCCCGGCCATCTGGATGCGCCGCACGTCACCGGTGGTCAGCCGATCCTCGGCGTCCGGGACGATGATGCCCAGCTCGACCAGCCGGTCGACGTACCCCCGCTCCGCTCCGGCCTTGTGCGCCGCCTGGTCCCGCGTCAGCTCCGCCACGCGACCGAGCATACCGCCTAGGCGTACGGCAGCTTCCCAGCGACGAGGCCATGCGGTTCAGCTGTCCCAGCCCCACGAGGTCGTCATCGGCCAGGCGGAAGGCGAAGACGTCCAGGTTCTCCGCCTGGTGCTCCCCGGCGCTCTTATTCACCCCGCGGATGAATGGACGAAGGAGAAGGCCGCCGCCAGCCGCTCCGGTGTCATTCCAGTCACCCGGTGAATGGGGTGCGAAGCAGCGCCGCCGAACGCCGGTTCCTTCGTCCGTTCAGTCACCCGGTGCATAGGTGGCGCCTGCCGCCCGGCGCACGAGATCCTGGAAGGCGGCGCTGTCCAGCCGCTCGACATCCCCCTCCCACAGGTCGATGGCACGGCTCGTCTTGGCCTCGAGCCCGGCGTTGAACAGCCCGCCGGGATCGGCCAGGGAGGCGCCCTTGAGGAAGTTGACCTTGACGTGGTCGCTGAAAACGCCCAGCGCGCAGACGTTGCCGCCCTTCACGAAGACCGGCGTGTCCCACTTCCAGTCCTCGCCAATCTCGGGCACCGCCTGGTGGATCAGGTCGCGCAGCCGCACCAGCGCATCGCGCCTCCACCCGTCAAGGCCGGTGATGTAGGTGGAGACGCGCTCGTCCTGCATCGGCCCAGTGTGAGCGAATCGTGATCCCTACGTGGCCCCGAACCGACTCCCACAATCTGTCCGCCTTGGTCCGCTGTTCCCGTGAATGGCGCGCCTCCGGATCGCTGGTACCTATGGGTCATATCGGCTCCCGTGGGGCGGGTCAACAATGCGCAGTGGTGCGCCGAGGCACCAGGGGGCTGCGGGGGCAGTTAGTGGGTATCTGGCATGGACGTTCTTGCGCTGCGGCGAGGAGTCGTGGCATCACTTGTAGCGCTGACTGCCCTGATCCTGGCGGGTCCCGCGGCCGCGGCGACCACCACCGTCGAGTGCGGCCTGTTCCGCGACTATTTCGCGCCAGATCCGCTGGGTCCGACCACTGGCTCCATCTCCTTCGGGCTTCTGGGCGCGCCGGAGACGATTGCCGCTGACGCCACGCTCACGCCTCCAGCCGATACCAACCTCGCCAGCCTGACGGGTGGCGTGCCCACCGCGCTGACAGTCGTCCGAGACGCGGGTGTCATCACCTCGCTGTCCTTCGCCACGTCCTGCACGCTGACCGATGACGTGGCATTCGTCGACGACCTGTTCGGCCCGGGAGCCGATGGCTATGTGGTGGGTGACCGCCTCGTCGCGCCGATCAGCCTGCTCGACATCCACGACGGGCTGTCAGCCCTCATCCCGACCGCGGCCGCGAACGGGGTGCCGCTCACGCTGATCTTCAGCATCGACACCAGCATGGGCACGCCCAGCGCCTTCGATGCGCAGCTGACGCTCGTCGGCGAGGTGGAGCTCGAGGGCGACGGCGACATCCTGATCGGCGCGGCGCGGCTGCCTAACAGCGTCATCAGCAACCAGGCACGCGGTCTTCTTGCCGAGGCCGCAGAGCTGGGCGTCGAGGCCACGGTGGTAGTTATCGGGGAGGGCGGGCCCGATGCCGGCAGCCCGGGTGGTGTGGCCATGGCCATCAGCCTGGACGTGAGCTTCGAGGCTCCCGCCCCGCCACCCAGCGAGCCCACAGTGCCGGACACCTCAATGCTCGGCGCTGCGGCTCGCCCAACCCCCTGGCTTCTCGGGGCACTGCTCTTGCTCCTGGGTGCCGGGTGGGTGCTCGGCGCACGGATCTTCTCGGCCGGGCGGTATTCAGCGCACGAATGAACTCAGCGGGCCGGTATTCACCCCACGAATCTACGGACGCCTGAGCGGCCGGCAATCGCCGCTCCGTAGCGGTTTCATTCGCAAGGTGAATGACCCGACGCCGGAGCCGCCCCCGGAGTGAGCTCCCGTGGTCCGTTCATTCGCCGGGTGAATAGGCCGTCTCCCTGTATGATTCCGCGCTATGACGGGAGAGAGGCGGGAGTCGCCCCGTCGCACGGGGCTGCTGGCCATCGCCGTGGTCGTGGTTGCGGCCCTTGCCGTCGTCGCCTTCCTCCTGACCCGCCAGCCGAGCGAGCCGCCTGCCGGCCAGGCCTCCCCCACCGCCAGCGCGAGCGCCTCGCCCACGCGGGCAGCAACGCAAGAACCGACTGCCACGCCCACCGCAACTCCCCCAACTGCCTGGGACTGGGCAGTGCATCCGCTCCCCGGCGGACCGATTCGCGCCGGCGCCCACATCGGCGAAAGCTGGGTCGCGCTCGACAACCTGCAGGCATGGACCTCGGGCGATGGCGCGGACTGGACGGATGCCACCGTCGACCCCGGCCCGGACCGCGGCGGCACCACGCAGATGGGTCCCGTCACGCAGATGGGCGACACCTGGTACAGCGTGGGCAACTGGTTCTCGGGCAACGAGCAGGTGTTCCCGTTCGTGTGGTCCACGCAGGACGGGTCCACCTGGGACGAGGTCGTCCCCAGCCAGCCGTGGGGCTACCTGGCCAACGACGTGGCCAACGACGGCAGCCAGCTGGCGGTGGCCGGCAACGTCGCCGAGTTCGGGCTGGGGCACGTCTGGACCTCGCCGGACGGTTCGACCTGGATTGAGCACGACAGCGACGGCGGACCGTCCACCATGAATGCCATCCACGGCGACGAGGACGGCTTCGTGTCCGTCGGCTATCGACTGGACGACGCGGGCAACAGCCTGCCGACCATCTGGCATTCGGCCGATGGCGAGACCTGGACGGACGCCGAGCTGCCGGCCACGGATCAGCCCGTGGCGCTGATCGACGTGGTGCGCACGCCCAGCGGCCGCTACCTGGCCCTCGGCGTGGTGGGCGTGCAGATCGACGCCGGCGCGTTCGTCATCTGGTACGCGGACGATCCCGCCACCTGGACCGCCGGCGCGGAGCTGCCCGGCGGCGCGCTGCCGGGCCTCCTGCTCGCCGTCGACGGCGGTTCGCTGGCCATCACCAATGCCTTGGACGGGCCGAGCGTGCGCTTCAGCGCGGATGGCACCACCTGGGAAGAAGTCGCTGATTTCGTCCAGGCCGATAGGCCGGCCCGCGCATCGGCCGCCGCGACTGACGGCTCCACGGTCGTCATTCTGGGCGGCACGTTGGAGGCCGATGCCAACTACGCCTGGGTGGGCACCCCCCTCAACGAATAGCGCGCCGGACCACCGGCCGCGTCTGCCTGCGCCGCGCGACCTCGTGGAAGCCGGCCTTGTCGAACATCGTCTTCGCGCCGAAGAACATGTTGTCCGGATGGCTCTCGCCCGGCTTGTCGACCGGGTAGCCCTCCAGCAGCCGCGCGCCCTGCGACCGCGCATAGTCGACCGCCGCGTCCAGCATCTTCGCCGCCAGTCCCCCGCCCCGCGCCTCCCGCGCCACGAAGAAGCAGACGATCGACCACACCGGCCGCTCGTCCACCGGCTTCATGATGAACGAGCGCTGAAGCCGGTCGTAGCCCTCGCGCGGCCCCAGGCTGACCCAGGCCATCGGCTCGCCATCCACATAGCCGATGAGCCCGGGCACCGTGCCACCGTCCACCAGCCCCTTCATCGCCCGCCGGTTCTCGACGCCGTTCCCGGTGTCGCCCGGCTTGCGGTAGTACATGCAGAAGCAGGTGCGCACGACGGCCCGATCGAACAGCCGCACCAGGTCGTCCCACCGTTCGGGCGTCGCCGGGTGCACCTCGAAGGACATCGGCTTCAGGCTAGCGCTTCGTGGCTTCTTCGTCCGATCAGCCACCCAGTGGCTGCGCCGCCACGGTATCGGTGGGCTATGGACAGCCTGCGATCGTGCGGCGCACACTTTCGGCGCCGACATGTGTCGCGTGCATCCTGCCTGGTTGGGGAATCCGACAGGAAGCCTCTTCGGAGGTCCGGGGTGCGGCATTTGATCGACCGCAGAGGTCTCGCCGCACCATGGGACGCGCCCGCGTCACCGTCATCAACGACTCGGAGGAGTTCCTGGACCTCATGCGCGAGGTGCTGCAGGCGCTCGGGCACGAGATGACGGGCATGCAGGCCGTCAAGGCCTCGCTCGACGACGTGCTGCGGACCAGCCCCGACCTCTTGATCGTGGATCTCAACCTGGCCAACCCGCCGCAGCAGATGTCCGGCTGGGAGCTGATCGTGCTGGCCCGGAGCGAGGAGAAGCTGACCAAGGTGCCGATCATCGTCTGCACCGCCGACATCTGGGAGCTGCGCAAGCGTCAGGACGACCTGGCCCGCATCGCCGACGTGCACGTCCTGGAGAAGCCGTTCGAGGTGGCGGAGCTCCACGGGCTGATCGAGCGCCTCCTGGCCTGAAACCCGTAGGCGGCGGCCGGGTATTCACCCTGCGAATCAACGGACGAAGGAGCTCTCCACGAGCGGCCGCTCCTTCGCCATTCCATGCAACTGACGACTCAACCGGCGCCGGAGCCCCATTTCCGGGGAGCTCAGCCGCCCGTTCATTCGCCCCGCGCATAGCACGCAGCCCGCACAAGGGCGGCCTGACCAAGACCAGTCTTGTGCACTTGGGTACAGAGCGGTAAGGTCCGCACACCGTCCCACGTGCCCGACTTCGGCCGCTCGGCCGAGGCTGCGATTGGTCCCTTGCGGGGAGGTTCTGACCATGGACCATTTGCGGGCCCTCAATGATCGCCGCCTGTCGCGGCGAAAGTTCCTGTCGGCCGCCGCGGCAAGCGGCGCAGGCGTGATGGCCAGTGGGTTAGGGTCCCTGGCGCTCGCCGCCCCCCAGAACGTCCCGGACGAGGACGCGCCGTGGTTCGAGGCCACGATCCCCCAGCTCCAGGCGCTCATGAAGTCGCGGGAATTGTCGAGCCGCGAGCTGACGAAGGCGTACCTGCGCCGGATCGAGCGCCTCAACCCGCTGCTGCACGCGGTAATCGAGACGAACCCGGACGCCAAGGCCATCGCCGAGCAGCGCGACGCCGAGCGCCGGCACGGACGCATCCGCGGGCCGCTGCACGGCATCCCGGTCCTGCTGAAGGACAACATCGCCACCGCCGACCGCATGGAGACGACCGCCGGGTCGTACGCCCTGGTGGGCAGCCGCGTTCCGGAGGACGCGCGGCTGGTCAAGAAGCTGCGGCAGGCCGGCGCGGTGATCCTGGGCAAGGCGAACCTTTCCGAGTGGGCCAACTTCCGCGGCTTCATACCGCCTGACTTCCCCCTGGACACCAACTTCCTCAACGGCTGGAGCGGGCGCGGCGGCTTCACGCTCAACCCCTACCTGTTGAGCTTCGATCCCTGCGGCTCCAGTTCCGGATCGGCCGTCGGGCCGGCAGCCAACCTGACCGCGGTCGCCGTCGGCACCGAGACCGATGGCTCCATCACCTGCCCGGCCGGCAACAACCTGGTGGTCGGCCTCAAGCCCACCATCGGCCTGATCTCGCAGAAGGGGATCATCCCCATCGCGCACAGCCAGGACACCGCCGGGCCGATGACTCGCACGATGACCGACGCGGCCATCATGATGAACGTCCTGAAGTCGCCGTTCGGCAAGGTCGCGGACCGGCGGCTGCCCAACGACTACACCAGGTTCCTGCGGCGCAACGCGCTGCGCGGCGCGCGCATCGGCATCGATCGGCGTCAGTTCCTGCCGGAGTATTTCGCCCTGCCGGACGTCAACGACGTGGTGGAGCAGGCCATCAATGCCATGGCCGATGCCGGCGCCGAGATCATCGACCCGGTCGACCCCGGCGATCCGTTCGAGTGGTTCGACCCCGAGTTCGTCGTGCTGATGTACGAATTCAAGGGCGACATCAGGAAGTACCTGCGCCCCCTGCGCCGCACCGACATGCGGGACCTGGGCGACCTGATTCGCTTCAACCGCAACCACTGCGAGCAGGAGATGCAGTACTTCGGCCAAGAGATCTTCGAGGCGGCCAACGAGCTGTCTGGGGACCTCGACGACCGCGAGTACCGCCAGGCGCGACGCATCTGCCGGGAAGGCAAGCGGTCCCTGGATCGCGCGCTCAAGGAGCACAGGCTGGACGCCATCCTGTCCCCGTCATACGCCTTCGGCACCTCGGGTCCGGCGGTGGCCGGCTATCCGCTGCTGTCGGTGCCGGTCGGCATCTCCGCCGAGGGTCGCCCCGCCGGCGTGTGGCTGTCTGGCGGGTTCCTGTCGGAGCCGAAGCTGATTGCGCTTGGCTACGCCATCGAGCAGCTGCTGGACGCGCGCGTCCCGCCGCAGTTCGCCGGCACGCCTCCGCCTCCGGCGCCGGACGCCGGCATCTGCTCGGCGCTGACCACGTCACAAGTTGCGGCTGGCAGCGCCATGGCAGCTCGCGAGCTCCATGCCGCCAGCCGCACGGGAGCGGGTCGCTACCGACGCGCTCTCTGACAAACCCTACGGACCGATGCGAGGGCGCGGCTCCGGCCGCGCCCTCGTCACGCCAGGTCGTAGAGCTGCCACTCTCCGGGGACGCCGCGCAGCTGCGAGCGGCCCACGTCGCGCAGTGACGTCTCCGGCGGCAGCAGGGCGGCGAGCGACTCCGAAACCACGATCTCCCCTGCCTCCGCGCGGCCCATGATCCGCGCGGCCGCATGCACGGCCAGCCCGGTGACCTGCTCGCCGCGCATCTCCACGTCACCGACGTGCAGCCCGGTCCGCACCCGCAGGCCCAGCTCGCCGACCGCCACCCGCATCTCCTCCGCGCAGCGGACGGCGTTCGCCGGCCTGTCGAACACGGCGAAGAAGGCGTCCCCGGCCGTATTCACCTCCCGCCCCCGATGACGCGAGAGCAGCTGGCGAACGGCGGAGCGGTATCGGTCCAGCAGCTCGCGCCAGCGTTCGTCACCGAGATCTACGATTGCCTGGGTGGACTCCACGATATCGGTGAACAGCAGGGTGAGGCGGCTCCTGGCGGGAAGCACACGGTCGACGACCGGGCGGAGCCATCGGCGCACCGGCCCGAACGCCAGTCCGGCGACCAGCCCCAACCCAAGGGCCAGCAGCTCGGAGCGCGTGTCGAACATGGCCTGGATGGCCTGTTGCGCCAGCAGGTCCACCAGGCCGAAGATCGCCAGCAGGATGACAGTGACGGTGCCGTACAGGATGGTCCGATTGAGGAACAGGTCCAGGTCGTAGAGCCGATACCGCAGGATCGCGAAGGCAAACCCCGCCGGCATGGCCAGGCCAAAGCCGGCGATGACCACCGCGGGCGAGAGCTGGGCGAGTGCCTGGTGCGACAGGAACAGCAGGCTGATCACCGTGTACAGCGTGTTGCTGATGACCGCGAATGCCGTCCCCAGCGCGATCCAGCGCAGCTGCAGACGTTCGTCGCCGCGCGCACGGCGGAAGCGGATCACCAGGGAGGCCGCGGCCACGGCCAGCATCAGCAGCCCGGCCAGGAAGGCCACGGTGCCGGGGAGGCCCTGGTTGATGCCCTCGAAGCCGCGGATGCCGGTCGGGTTGCGGCCCGCGAACCCGGGGAGCTGGATCATGTCCGGGTCGATCATCGCCACCAGCTGGCCGTATGCCGTGACCAGCCAGCCCGCCCAGACGACGATCACCCAGCGCGGCGAGAGGAGGCGGCCGTTGGGGATCAGCGCCAGCGCCATGCAGGCCAGGCCGGCCGGGTACACCAAGGTCGAGGTGACGTAGCCCAGCCACGGAATCCACGGCGAGAACGGGGCCGTCGGCTGGGTGAGCAGCGCGTAGATCGCGTACTGGTTGGTGGTGCCGGGGATGGCGTTGAGGAACGCGATCGCTAGGAAGATCCAGCCCAGTGCGTTCCGCGGCTGCTGCGACACGACCAGCCCACCCAGGATGGCGTAGGCGGTGGGCAGGACCGTCTCGATCAGGTTGACCTGCTCCCAGCCGGTGAGCGACGGCGCATTCAGGATCGTCAGCACCACCGTCGCCGCCACGACCAGGAGTGTCAGGAGACAGATCGCCCAGCCGGCCACGGTCGCGTTGCGCCTCATGGCGTGATGATGAACGCTCCAAGTGCCGGCTTTTGGGCGGCAGCGTCATACTTCCAACATGGCTGGGCTGCAGAAGAAGAGCCTCGACGCGCCGGACGAGCAATTCCGCAACGAGGGCATCGCGGCGGACGTGGTGCAGGTCGGCGACGCCGCCATCGCCCGGCACATCTTCCAGCCCGGTGCCCACTGCGCGCTGGGCGGCGGCAGAATGGCCGGCAGCCATCGGGCAGACAAGAGCTGTTACGCGGCGCACACCGGCCTCATCCTGTCGGGCCAGCTGCACGTCGAGATGGACGACGGCTCCACCCTGGACGTCGGGCCGAACGACGTCTACAACATCCCGCCCGGCCACGACGGCTGGGTGATCGGCGACCAGCCGCTGCAGGCCGTCAACTGGGCCGGCGTCCGCACCTGGATCCCGGAACACGAGTCCGGAGAGCGGGTGGTCGCCACGCTCATGTTCACCGACATCGTTGGCTCGACAGAGCGCGCGGTGCAGATTGGCGACACCGCCTGGCGCGAGCTCCTGGGCGAGCACAACCGCCTGATCCGCCAGCTGCTGGACCGATACCGTGGCCGCGAGATCACGACGACCGGCGACGGCTTCCTGGCCATCTTCGACGGCGCCGCCCGGGCGATCCGCGCCGCCATCGCGATTCGCGATGCGGCGACCGGGCTGGGACTGGCCGTTCGCATCGGGGTGCACACCGCCGAGGTCGAGCTGGTAGGCGATGACGTGCGCGGAGTCGCGGTCCATGAGGCATCACGGATCGCCGCTACTGCCGGGGCAGGCGAGATCTACGTCTCCGCCACCACGCAGGTGCTATCGGTGGGAGCCGACCTGTCGTTCACCGACCTTGGCACGCGCGACCTCAAGGGCCTGCAGGGATCTCGCCAGCTCTACGCGGTGAGCTGAGCGGCGCTGAGTGGCGCGCCAGTCACCCGGCGCCCTACGGAAACTGAACGCAGGCACTTCCCCGCCACTCATACTCGGTGATCGGTCCCATGGAGAGGGCCGACATCCTTTGGTGAGAGGGATGGAGCGGAGGCTCGTCGAGCGGGCGATGCACGGCGACGAAGAGGCGTTCGACCAGCTGGTCGAGCGTGTCGGGGACAGCCTCTACTCCGTGGCGCGCCGGATCCTGCGCGACACTGCCCTGGCACAGGACGCCACCCAGCAGGCGCTGCTTGCCGCGTGGCAAAACCTGCCGCAGCTCAGGGATCCTGATCGCTTCGAGGCCTGGGCCTATCGGCTCGTCGTCAACGCATGCCATGCCGAAGCGCGCCGCGAAGGACGTCAACGCGGCAACCTGCGGCTGCTGCATGACGAGCGACCGGTGACCCTGGATCCGGCTTCGCAGATCGCCACTAACGACGAGCTCGACCGCGCCTTCCGCCAGCTCAGCGTTGAGCATCGGACCGTTGTCGTGCTGGTCCACTACCTGGGCATGACACCAGGTGAGGCCGCCATGTCGATGGGGACGCCCGCCGGCACGGCTCGGTCGCGGTTGCACTACGCACTCGAGCACCTGCGTGCCGGCATCGAAGCCGGTGTGCGGGAACCAACAAGGCAGGGCACGGCATGACGACAGACGACGACAAGTTCATCGGGCTGCTGGAGACGTACCTCGACGACTTCGACGGTGTCACTCCTCTGCCCGATCCGGTCCGGGACCGGGTGCGTGCCCTCCTCCCCAGAACGAAGCAGGTCGGCTCCAGGGTGGGGCTGACGAGGTTCTCGGATATGAGCAACGCATTCCGAATCAGCATCGCGGCGGCAGTCATTGGCGTCGCGGCTCTGCTGGGCTACGCCGCCTTCACCAGTCGCCAGGTCGGACCAGCGCCGGACGCCACGGCGACCCCGACGGCTGCGGCCTCGGCCGCCGTGCCATCGGAACTCCAGCACTCCTTCGTTGGCGAGGCCAACCCCGTCGACGGTGTGCGCGCGGCTACTGGAGCAGTACTCAGTATCGGCCCCAACGAGCTCCACTATTGGCTCGAGGCTGGTGACTACTTCGGCTCGACGGCATCCATCGACGCCGATGGTCGCCTCCGCCTGGTTGCGACCAGCGTGGTCGGCGGCTGCCAACCCGACCAGGCTGGCTCCTACGAATTTTCGAGATCTCCAGGGGGCACGCGCCTGACCCTGTCCGGTACGGATGCCTGCCAGGCCCGCCTGGCCGCCCTGAGCGGCGAGTGGCTGCGGGCGGCGTGTCGCGATCCGGACAATGACTGCCTGGGCGTCGTGGAGGCCGGCAGCTATGCATCGTTGTACTTCGAACCGCGCCGTTCCGCCGAGTGGCACCCGAGGTTCGGAGCCTTCACCTACACCTTGCCCGAGGGATGGGCTGTCTACACGGACTACCCCGACGACTACGGCCTCGCACCGCAGGATGCCTACGAGGCAGCCGCCGACCCAGCGTGTTACGCCTGCGCCGGAACGAATCCGGCGGTCGCCGTGCTGAGCGACCCGGGGCCCGCCACGCCCGATTGCCTGGAGACGGGCGTCGAGGGCGTGGGTTCAACCGGCGCTGAGCTGGCTGCTTGGCTGGCGTCGCACCCCGGCCTGGTCGCGACGAACCAGGGGACGACAAGCGTGAATGGCAATAGCGCCTGGGTGCTGGACCTCGCAGTTGCGGACGATTGGACCGGTACCTGCGATCAGCGCAATCCGGTGGCCGCCGTGGCTGTCTTCTACAGGGAGGGAAGCTTCCATCAGGTTCTGCCAATGGGCGACCGATGGCACGTCGTCCTGATTGACATCGGGGGTGGGCACACAGTGGCCGTCGTGGTTGATGGCGATGCACAAAGCCTTGATACGTTTGTGGATGAGGTCACCCCCATCATCGATACCTTCGCCTTCCCGGAGCCATAGCCGCCGACGCTGACTCTGCTGGGAGCTCGCCGCCGAGCTCCCTGACCGATGCGAGGACGCGGCTCCGGCCGCGTCCTCGTCGATGAACCTACTGACCGCCGGGCAGCGCGAAAGCGCGCCAGCACGCCATCGGCAACCTCCCCGCCGTACACTCCACCGCCTCGGAGGTGTGACGTGGTCGAACGGCTGCCCCTGGTCATCATCGGTGCCGGCCATGCGGGGCTGTCATTGAGCCATGAGCTCACCGCGGCCGGCGTTGAGCACGTGATCCTCGAGCGCGGACGGGTCGCGCAGAGCTGGCGATCACGCTGGGACAGCTTCTGCCTGGTCACGCCCAACTGGACGGTCCGCCTGCCCGGCGGCGCCTACGACGGCGATGATCCGGACGGCTTCATGCCCCGCGACCGCATCGTGGAACACATGGAGCGCTACGCCACCGGCTTCGGAGCGCCAGTCCGCGAAGGGGTGGCGGTGACCTCCGTCCAACCCCACGGGGATGGCGGCTTCCTGATGGACACCAGCGCAGGTCAAATCAGGGCCGATGCGCTGGCGCTCGCCAGCGGCGCCTACCAGAAGCCCTTCCGTCCGCCGGGCGCCAGCGACCTGCCGGACAGCATGCACGTCATCGATGCGGAGGGCTACAGGTCCCCGGAAGCGCTGCCGCCCGGCCGGGTCCTGGTGGTGGGCAGCGGCCAGACCGGCTGCCAGATTGCCGAAGAGCTGCACGAGGCAGACCGCGATGTGGTCCTCGCATCGGGCCGCGCTCCCTGGGTCCCGCGCCGCCTGGAGGGACGCGACATCGTGAAGTGGATGGCGCAGACATCGTTCATGCACCACACCGCGGCAGATCTCCCCAGCCCCATGGCTCGACTGGTATCGAACCTCCTGGTCTCCGGCCAAGGCGGCGGCCATGACCTTAACTGGCGGACGCTGCAGGCGGCGGGCGTGACGCTGGCGGGCCATTTCCGCGGCGTGGAGGGCGACAACATCGTCTTTGCGCCAGATCTGGCCGAGTCGGTGGCCTTCGGCGATGCTCGTTACGCCGAGCTCCGCCCGTTCCTCCAGGAGAGCGCCGCGAAGCTCGGCGTGGAGGTGCCGCAGCTCCCCGAGCCAGCGCCGTTCGTGGCGGATCCGCCGGAGCGGATCAGCGCCCGCGACATCGACGTGGTCATCTTCACCTGCGGCTTCCGACCCGATTTCACCAGATGGGTCCACCTGCCTGACGCGTTCGATGACATGGGCTTTCCCATCGCAACTGACGGACAGAGCACCAACGTGCCGGGGCTGTTCTTCATCGGCACGCATTTCCTGCGCAAGCGCAAGTCAGCCACGCTGTTCGGGATCGAAGAGGACGCGCCCATCGTCGCCGAGCGCATCGCCGCCACGCGCCACTGAGCAGGCCCTCAGGCCGCTACCTGCAGGCGCCCGCTCCGTACCCGCTAGGATTGGGCGCCCTGCTGTAGCGCTATTTCGACGGCGACGCCTCGCTGCTCGCCCGCCTGCTAGACCCGACGAAGAACGAGCCAGAGCACCGCCAAGGACGGGCGACTTCGAGGATGCGGTGGACGCGCGCCTGGGCCCCGAATCCCGACAACTCCGCGATGCCA
>DATBIY010000094.1:0-3113 GCA_036556695.1 Candidatus Limnocylindria bacterium | reverse complement strand
CAACCTGATCCGCGCCGGCCACGCGCCGCCCAACCCGTTGCTGCTGCGGCTAGCCGACCGCATGGGCTTCGCCATCTGGGAGGAGATCCCGCTGTACCACTATTCGCCGCTGACGTACGGCATCGCCATGCGACGCGGCATTCCGCAGCAGATGCTGGCCGAGATGGCGCTGCGCGACATGAACCACGCCTCGGTGCTGTTCCATGGCCTGTCGAACGAGTCGACCGGCGCGGCCGAGCGGCGCGCGGCATTGCAGGAGTTGCACGACATCGACCGCGAGATCGACGGCACACGGCTG
This sequence comes from Candidatus Limnocylindria bacterium, assembly GCA_036556695.1. Taxonomy (GTDB): domain Bacteria; phylum Chloroflexota; class Limnocylindria; order QHBO01; family QHBO01; genus DASSCW01. Next base: position 2,815 of record DATBIY010000094.1, on the reverse strand, counting down.
ACCGGACAGGCGGCATATGGCTCCCAACCGGCCGACACCACGCAGGAGCCCCTGGACGTGGCCGGCTACACGTTCTACTACGGTGTCTTCTACGGAGCCGATGCAGCCGATGGCACTGCACGCGCGCTCGAACAGGCCCGCGCTGCCTTCCCGGACAAGCCGATCCTGGCGCTGGAGTTCGGCCGATGGACCGATGACCAGCAGGCACTGCGCCAGGAGCGCATCTTCCGCGAGACCTTCCCCGCGTTCGCGAGGCGCAGCGCCCTGGTGGGTGGATCCGTTGGCGCCATGGTGTGGTGGACCCTGGAGGACTTCACCACCATGTCGCCGAACATCGCGCTCGAGCGATTCGGCCTGTTCCGGCCCGACGGCACGCGCCGCCCCGCCGCGGTCGCGGCGGCCGACCTGTTCGCGGCGGACGCGGGTGAGGGTGCAGCGCAGGAAATCGAATCCGATGCGCGGCAGATTCGCGCCTCGGTATCGGTCTCCGGACCGGACCTGCGCCTGCTGGGGCTGCTGGCCTACGGGCTGCTCACCAGCCTGGGCACGATGAGCGTGATCCTGCTGCTGCTCGTGCGGTCCGGTGGCCGAGCCAGGCATGGCCGCCCGAGGGCTGCGCCATGAGAACCGTTCGCGGCCGGCTGGCCGCCGTCTCGGTGCGGGCCTCGGTGGTCGCCGGCTGGTGGGTGGGCGTGGCCGTCGGCCTGTTCATCGGCTCCCTGCTGGGCGTCCTGCTGGTGTGGTTTGCCGGATCCGTGCTGGCGTGGCAGCGCGAGCTCGGCTTCACGCTGGGTGTCGCGCGCACGCTGTTGCCGTTCGGCGACCAGATCGGGGTGCTGAGCTGGCTGAACACCACCTGGTGGCTGGTGATTCCGGCCGTGGCAGTCGCCTGGGCGGTGCTGTCGGGGGCGGTGGGTGCGGTGATCGGCGGGCTGCTGGCGGCGGCCTACAACCGCTCTCCGCGTCATGCCAGCGTGATCGTGGAGCTCCCCGAGGACGGTTGACGGCGCGTGCCACCCTTCGGGCGTGAAGGCAGCGGTTCGGGAGCGCTACGGCACGCCCGAGGTGGTGGAGATCCGCGAGGTCCCGGTGCCCGAGCCCGGCGAGGGGGAGGTGCTCGTCGCGGTGCGGGCGGCATCGGTCAACCGCGCGGATCTCGACTGGATGCTGCCGCGCCCCGGCTTCGTGCGCCTGTTCCTTGGCCTGCGAAGGCCCAGGGATCCACGCATCGGCTGGGACGTGGCGGGCGTGGTGGAGTCGATTGGCTCCGGCGTCACACGCTGGAAGCCCGGGGACCGCATCTTCGCCGACCTGGCGTCCCACGGTGGCGGCACCTTCGCCGAGTTCGTGAAGGCCCCGGAGGACGCGCTCATGCGCATCCCGGAGGAGATGTCGTTCGAAGAGGCCTCCACGCTGCCGCACTCGGCGGTGCTGGCAGTTCAGGGGCTGCGCCGGCGCGACGGGACCATGCCCAAGCCAGGGGATCGGGTGCTGGTGGTCGGTGCGTCGGGCAACGTCGGGCCTTTCGCCGTGCAGATGGCGAAGGCCATGGGCACCCATGTCACCGGTATCGCCAGCGGTCCCAAGCTGGACATGGTCCGCGCGCTGGGTGCCGATGCGGTGCTCGACTACCGCCAGGTTGACTTCACAAGGACCGGCGAGCGGTGGAACTGGATCCTGGACACCGATTCGCACGCCGGCGTCCTGGCCGTGCGGCGTGCCCTGGCGCCGGGCGGCGTGTACCTGACGCTCGGCGGCGCCACTGCGAAGCTCCTGGCCTCCATCGCCGTGGGGCCGCTGGTGTCCCTCTTCAGCGACCGCTGGTCGGGCCTGATGCTGTGGTGGAAGCCGTTCAACCCACCGGACGTGGAACGGGTGCTGTCCTTCGTGGCCGACGGAAAGGTGCGGCCGGTGATCGACCGGACCTATCCGCTGAGCCAGGCACGCGAGGCGCTGCAGCTCGTCCACGAGGGCAAGAGCCGCGGCAAGGTCGTGATCCTGCCGTAGGCGCCGCCCCCGCCGGCCGGTGGCGCGGGCACTAGAGCGTCGGCTTGAACACCATCATGAACAGGATGGTGAACAGCATCAGCAGGCTGAACATGCCGCCGCGCCCGGCTCGCTTGGAGAGCGCCACGAATTCGGGTGGCGGGCCTGCGGGAGCACCATCCGCCGGAGCCGGTGGCGGCCCGGAAGTCAGCTGGATCATGCGCTTCACCACGGGCGCCTGGACGAACACGGCGAAGCTGATGGTGATCAGGAAGAGGATGATGGCGATCGCCAGCCAGAGCGTGGTGAACGGGTTCCAGCCCCGCGTCCAGATGAGCCCGAGGCCCATCAGGAATACGAACACCGCCCCAGGCTCGACCACGCGATTCGAGATGAACTCGGAGACTCGCAGGGCGAAGTTGCCGTGCATGGGCTCGGCCGCAGCCCTGGCACCGATGATCGGGAAGGCAAACGTCGGTCCGAAGGCCACGATCGCACCGCCGATGTGCAGGAGGAGAAAGATCGTCCCCAGCAGCTCCATGCCGTCCTCCGATTGGCCCGCGTTCACGGCCAGTTCGCGAACCCTACACATGGTCCGGCGGGTTATGTCGGCGGAATTGGCACATTCATCCGAGGGCGGCATGAGGCGCGGAGCGGGGGGCCGAACTGGCTGCTGATGCGCACCTCAGCCAGCACGAGCCTCTGGATCGGCAAGTCCGTACGATTGCTGCGCACCTCAAATGAATTTGCCGATTTCAGGGGCCGGTCAGCTGGCCCAAGCCAACGATCATGGCTCAGCCCCCTCGAGCCGCTGGGTGTGGGCCGTCGG
>DATBIY010000093.1:0-3876 GCA_036556695.1 Candidatus Limnocylindria bacterium | reverse complement strand
TTCGGTATTCGAATTCTACCAGTTTGGGCGCTTACCGGCTGCTTACGCGCGACGTATCGGACTGTGGATAACCGGGCTTGCGGACTCCATGTTTCACGTGAAAACCGGGCAGAGGCTGTCGAATGTTTCACGTGAAAACCGGCAGCGGCTGTCGAATGTTTCACGTGAAACCGCTCGTTCGTAGGCGTGCTCGCCAGCACCTTTGGCGGGCAGCATGCGCCTGCCGGCGGCTGCAGGGGCGGGCTATACTCGGGCCGAGCCACCTTGGTCGGGTGGCACCGCGAACCGCGACACGCAGCCCAGGGGAGCTCGACCATCAGCTACATCAGCGTCCTGCTCGCGGTGGTGGTGGGCATCGCGCACGCCGGCCTCGCCCCCGAGATAGAGATCGGCGGCGTGCGCCCGAACCTGATGCTGGTCGCGGTGGTCCTGGTCACCGCCCTCATGGGCTTCGGACCAGGGGTGATCTGGGCCTTCGCCGGCGGGCTGACGGCCAACCTGATCTCGACCGCCCCGCTTGGCAGCGTACCGCTGAGCCTGCTGCTGGTGACCGCGGTCGTCGCAGGCGGATCCGGCCTTCTGGGCAGGCTCATCTGGCTCTACCCAATCCTCGCCGGATTCGTGGGCAGCATCGTGGCCGACCTGGTGATCATCGGGGTCTTCCGCCTGATGGGCGCGTTGGCGCCTGCCATTCCGTTCGACCTGATCCTGCCCGCGGCCGTGCTCAACGCCGCCATCTGCGGGGCGCTGCTGTACCCCGCTCGACTCGCGACGCGGCGGCTCGTCATGGACGAGCGGCCGGCCTGGTGATCGCATGGCGGACCTGAACGAGGGCCGGCTCGACCTTCCGCGCTCGCGGCCGCGCTTCATCGCCTTCGGCGTGGCGGCGGCGGTGCTGTTCGCTGTGCTGGTCGGCCGCCTGTTCCAGCTGCAGGTCGTGAACGGCGCGAAGTATGCGGCGGAGGCGGCCGCGATCCGCACCATCGAGGTGCCGCTGCGCTCCCCGCGCGGCCTGGTGTTCGACCGCCAGGGCCGCCCGGTGGTGGTCAATGTTCCGTCGTGGGCGGTCAAGGTTCGTCCGGCCGACCTGCCCTCCGACGAACGCGGGCGCATCCTGCGGCGCGTCGCCGAGCTTACCGGCGCGCGGGCAGCCGATCTGCGCCGGCGGCTGGACGCGTTCCGCGGCTCGCCGTTCGAGCTGGTTCCCATCGAGCGCGGGGTGAGCCGCCAGGCGGCGCTGCTCATCGGCGAGGAGGCGCAGGACCTGCCCGGCGTGGTGGTCGAGGTCGAGCCGGTGCGTCGTTACCTGAACGAGAAGGGCCAGGCGGACGGCCAGCTGCTCTCGCACGTGCTGGGCTACGTCGGGCCGATCAACTCGACCGAGTACGCCGACCTGTCGGACGACGGCTACCTGCGCGACGACCTGATCGGCCGAGCGGGCATCGAGGCCACCTTCGAGGGGGAGCTTCGGGGCACGTACGGCAGCGAGCTTATGGAGCGCGACGCCCAGGGTCGACCGGTGAAGACCATTCGCACGGTCTCGGAGCCGGAGGCCGGTGCGAACCTGATGCTCACCATCGACGCCCGCATGCAGCGCATCGCCACGCGCTCGCTGCAGTGGGGCATGCGCGCGGTGGGCCTTGAGCAGGGCGTGACCGTGGTGATGAACCCACAGACCGGCGAGATCCTCGCCATGGTTTCGCTGCCGGCCTACGACAACAACAAGTTCGCCGCCGGCATCAGCGCGCGCGACTACAGCGTCTACCTCGAGGATCCGGCCAAGCCCCTGCGCAACCACGCCATTGCCGACATCTTCCCGCCGGGATCCACCTTCAAGCTGGTGACCGGACTGGCGGCCCTGGAGGAGCGCGTGACCACCGCGACTCGCCAGTGGCCGACCTACGGCTGCTACCAGATTCCCGGCGCCCCGAGGGGGCAGTGCCTCTTCGACTGGAACCACCAGGGCTTCGGCCCGCTGGACCTGGTGGATGCCTTTGCCCTGAGCTCAGACACCTTCTTTTATCAGATGGCCATCGCGCTGGGCGTCGATCGGCTGGGTACGTGGGCGAACGAGCTCGGGTTCGGCGAGCAGACCGGCGTGCGGCTGCCCGGCGAGGCGGCCGGGATCATCGCCAGCCGCGAGTGGGCGCGCGCGCAGGGCCGCGAGGACGTGTTCACGGGCGAGCTGGCGCAGGCTGGCATCGGCCAGAACGTGGTGGCCGTCACCCCGCTGCAGCTGCTCAACGCCTACTGCGCCGTGGCCAACGGCGGCCGCCTGATGGAGCCGATGATCGTGCGCGGCGAGACGGATGCGAACGGCAAGCTCACCAGGCGCTACGAGCCAAAGCTGCTGAACCGCATCCGGGCCAGCCGCGAGAACCTGCAGACCATGCGCATCGGCGCGCGTGAGGTGGTGACCACCGGGCACGCCTACAACATCCGTGACCTGAAGCTGAAGGGTGCACTGTCGGGCAAGACCGGTACCGCCGAGTTCGGCACGCGCAGCAAGAAGGGCGTGCTGCCCTTCCACAGCTGGTTCGTGGCGTACCTCCCCTCGTCGGCCGGAGCCGCGGACGCCGACCTGGCGATCGTGACCTTCTCCTACTCGGCGGTGGTGCCGGGCAACGTGTCACTGGAGGTCGTGAAGTACTTCCTGCAGCAGTGGTACGACCTCGACCAGGATCTGCGACTCGATCCTCGCGACTTCAGCCTGGTGGCAGCCAACTGATGGGCGCCGCGGCCGTAACTACAACACTTGTTGACACGGTGCGCGCGCGCCGCTGGCGCGCCTTCGACGTGCAGCTGTTCCTCTTCATGCTGCTGCTCATCGTCTTCGGCGCGGTGATGGGCTACTCCGCCGGGTTTGCCGAGCAGGGCGCCGGGGCCGGCTTCTCGCAGTCCGTCAAGACGCTGATCTGGACGTCCATCGGCCTGATCATCTTTTTCGTGGCAGCCAGCGTGGACTACCACTGGCTGCAGACGTTGACGGTGCCGATCTACCTGCTGGTGCTGGGGCTGCTGACGCTCACGATGTTCATCGGCACCAACCTGTTCGGCGCCCAGATGTCGATCACCGTGGCCGGGTTGGACTTCCAGTTCAGCGAGGTCAGCAAGGTGCTGATGATCGTGGTGCTGGCCAGCTTCCTGTCGAGCCGCCGCGAGCGCATCGGCCGCCTGTCGACCCTCGTGGGGGCCGGCGTGATCATGGCCATCCCCACCTTCCTGGTCTTCAAGCAGCCGGACCTGGGCACGGCGCTGGTGTTCGTGGCCATCCTGGTGGGCATGCTGTTCATGAGCGGCGCCTCCATCGGCTGGATGGGCGTGCTCACCGGCGTGACCATCGCCGCAGCGCCGATCGCCGTGCAGTCGCTGGCCGAGTACCAGCGCGCCCGCCTCTTCTGCTTCCTGGACCCGTATGCCGATCCGCAGGGTGCCTGCTACCAGCTGGTGCAGGCGCTGAACACGGTGGGCTCGGGCGGTCTGTTCGGCCAGGGGCTGACCGCCGGCCGCCAGAACCAGCTGGGCTTCCTGCCGGTGCAGTCGACCGACTTCATCTTCACCGTGGTGGCCGAGGAGCTCGGCTTCGTGGGTGGGATCCTGCTGCTGGCGCTGTTCGCGCTGCTCATCTGGCGGATCCTGGCCATCGGCTGGGGATCACGCGACGCGCTGGGCATGATGGTGGCCACCGGCCTGGCGAGCATGCTGCTCTTCCAGATCATGGTGAACGTGGGCATGGTGATCGGGATCATGCCGGTCACCGGCATCCCCTTGCCGTTCGTGACCTACGGCGGCTCGTCGATGATCAGCCTGCTGTTCGGGATGGGCATCCTGCAGTCGGTCCGCATGCACGCGAGAAAGCCGACGTTCTAGCCTCCC
>DATBIY010000092.1:0-24170 GCA_036556695.1 Candidatus Limnocylindria bacterium | reverse complement strand
TACGGCGCGTGCGTTCGCTCTGCGAGATCCGTCTGCCGGGCTGCACCATCCTAGCCACGACCAGCGACCATATCCCGCCGCTGTCTACCAAGCGACCGTCAATGAGTCCATGACGACTGGTTCAGCATCACGAGCGCCCTTGGCTACACCCGGGTCCCGCTAACCTCCATCGCGTGGTTGCACCGCTCGGACGTGTCAGGCGACTCGGTGCGGATCCTCGGACAGTCGCCGACGATTTGGGCTGTCAGTTTGGCTGTCAAACAGAGGCCCGGACTTGCGTACAGACGCAAACTGGGCCTCTATCGTGCTCAGAATGTGGAGGCGACGACGGGAATCGAACCCGTGTACGCGGTTTTGCAGACCGCTCCCTGAACCACTCGGGCACGTCGCCACCGGTTGGTACGTCTGGCTGCCCCGGGTCGATTCGAACGACCGTTAACGGATCCAAAGTCCGCTGTCCTGCCACTAGACGACGGGGCACCGATGGCGCCACGAGGCTAGCAGGTCAAGGCCGCTGGGGCACTCTGCCGGGCACAAAAATGGAGCGGAAGACGGGACTCGAACCCGCGACCCTCACCTTGGCAAGGTGATGCTCTACCAACTGAGCCACTTCCGCCCGTTTGCTTTCGATGCGCGCTCGGAACGTGGTGCCGAGGGTCAGATTCGAACTGACGACACCCGCCTCTTCAGGGCGGTGCTCTACCAACTGAGCTACCTCGGCCCGTCGGGCGGCGGCCTTCGCTCGTCGTCGCGTATCGGTTGGCGAGGGTAGCACAGCGCCCGATGGAGCGGCAACAGACCGGCCGTTCGGCGCCCGAAACGGACTTCTCCTGCCAATTCGGTAACGTTCCGGAGGCGCGACACCGAGCCATATTCCCGCGTCCGGGGGACCTTCATCAGATTCACTCGCGCGATCGTCGTGCTGCTCGCCGGGCTGCTGGCCAGCGGCGCCTTCGCCGGAATTGCGACGGCAAGCACGGTGGCGGCCTGCCAGCAGCGCTGGTCGCCTTCCGCTCTGGGCTTACCGCGCTCGCCACGGCGCCGAGGCCAGCGCGATGCGGCCGCGGCCGCATCGCTGTCTGCTGCGTCGGCAAGCGTCGTGAGCTGCTCGGTTGGGATCGCCGCGTAGCAGCACCACTGCTCAGGGCGACGCGATTCGCGCCAATTCGGTCCGTTTCAGCACCCCGGATGTTCAAGCAGACATGATCAGATTCAAGACTGGGCGCTGTGAGCAGGGGGACTGATCAGGCGCTGTTGGAACTGGCCTGCCCGATGGCGTTCGGATCCTGGCCGAACTGGCCGGCCAGGGCTCGCAGCGTGGCCACCCGCTCGGCGATCGGCGGGTGGGTGTCCCACATCGACTTGGCGCGCTGCTCGAAGGACTTGATGGGGTTGACGATGTACAGGTGCTGCGTCGCCCGGTTGGCCACCTCCAGTACCTCCGGATCGCTGGCAATCGTCTGCAGCGCCCGCGCCAGGCCCACCGGGTTGCGGGTCAGCTCCACCGCCGACACGTCGGCCAGCGCCTCGCGGCGGCGACTTACCGCCAGCTGCACCAGCCGGCCGATGAGCGGAGCAACCAGCGCCAGCACGATGGCCAGCACGAAGAGGATGGCGCCGGCTCCCCCACCTCCCCCGCGATCCGAGTCGCGTCCACGGCGCCCGCCGCCGAACCAGAACGTGTAGCGCAGGAACCAGTCCGCCAGCAGGGCGATCGACCCGACCAGCACGCCCACCAGCAGCGTGAAGCGGATGTCGTAGTTGCCCACGTGGCTCATCTCGTGGGCCATCACGCCCTGCAGCTGTTCGCGGTCCATCTTCTGCAGCAGCCCGGTGGTGGCCGCCACCGAGGCGTGCTGCGGATCGCGACCGGTGGCGAAGGCGTTCGGCGCGGTGTCGTCGATGACGTACACCTTCGGCATCGGCTGGCCGCCCGCCAGGCTCATCTCGGTCACCACGTTGACCAGCTGCTTGTACTCGTCCGCCGGGTTCGCCCGGTCGACCTCCTTTGCGCCTGACGAGAGCAGCACCAGCTGGTCGCCGGCGAAGTAGGAGCCGATGCTCATCGCGGTGGCGACGATGAGCGCCACCACCACCCCGCCCCACCCGAAGCCCGTGGCATAGCCGATGGCCGCGCCCATAGCGGCCAGCACCAGCGCCACGATCACGACCAGGAACCAGCTGTTCCGCCGGTTCCGGTCGATCTCGCGGTAGAAGGTGCTTGGCGCCGGGCGTGCGCTCATGGCCTACGCCCCGCGGTGGGGAGTATCGGGCTCAGCCCTGCGGCGGTGCGCTGGGCGGCGTGGTCGGAGGGGGCGCCGCCGGTGGCGCGGCCTGCGGCGGCTCGCTGCGCAGGTTTACCTCGGGCACCGCGGCATCGGCCTCTTCGATCTGGAAGTAGTCGCGCTCGCGGAAGCCGAACATGCCCGCGATCAGGACGTTCGGGAAGGTCTGGATGGAGGTGTTGAACTCCCGGACCGTGCTGTTGTAGTGCTGCCGGCTGAAGCCGATCTGGTTCTCCGTGGTGGTCAGCTCCTCCTGGAGCTGCATCACGTTCTGGTTGGCCTTCAGATCGGGGTAGTTCTCGACCAGGGCGAACAGCTGGCGCAGGGCGCCGGTCAGGAAGTTCTCCGCCTGGGCCGACTGCCCGGCTGCCGCCGGACCTGCCTGCTGAGCCGATACCGCCTGGTTGCGGGCCTCGATGACTCGAGTCAGCGTCTCCTGCTCGAAGTCCATGTAGCCCTTCACGGCGTTGACCAGGTTCGGGATCAGGTCGTGCCGCCGCTTCAGCTGCACGCTGATCTGGTTCCACGCCTCGTCGACCATGTTCCGCAGCCGGACCAGGCCGTTGTAGGTGAGGATCAGGAACAGGACGACGACCGCGATGACGACGAGGACGATGATCCAGATCAGATCCATCGATGGATGCTCCACGCTTCGGTGTGGTGAGTGCCAAGCATGCTAGCAGGGCCGCTTGGGCGTCCACCACCGGCGGGCAGCTTGGTGGGCGGTGAGGGACTCGAACCCCCGACCCCCTCGGTGTAAACGAGGTGCTCTAACCAGCTGAGCTAACCGCCCCCTTGCGGGAGCGTACACCGCCGGCTTGGCCTGGGCCTTCCGCGCGGCCCCAGCTCTACTCGTCGCCTGGATTCAGGACGAAGAGCGGGATCACCCGCTTCGTGCGGCGCTGGAATGCTGCATACATCGGGTATCCGGCGGACACGAGTGCCCACAGCCGCTCGCGCTCCTCGCCACCGACTTCGCGGGCACGCACCTCGCGGGTGCTCGTGCCAACCGCCAGGGATGCCACGGGATTGGCGCGCAGGTTATGCACCCACGCCGGGCTCCGAGCAGATCCGCCAAGCGACCCGACGATGATGAGCGCGTCTTCATCGGCGAAGGCGTACAAGGTGACCGGTCGCGGCTTGCCGGATCTGGCGCCCACGGTGGTCAGCCGGACGGTCAGCCGCTCGACGCGTGGGGCGCCGCTCATCGGCTGCACGAGGAAGGAGGGGGTGGTGCCCAGGCCGGGACTTGAACCCGGATGAGTTGCCTCATACGCCCCTCAAACGTACGCGTATACCAATTCCGCCACCTGGGCAGGTGCTGCGATCTGAGAGGGTCGTGGTACCGAGGGAGGGACTTGAACCCACACGACCGTAATGGTCACTAGGTCCTGAACCTAGCGCGTCTGCCTATTCCGCCACCTCGGCACGCAATCACCGGGCGCCGGGCGCTCGGTGAGGTTGGGCGATTCTAGCATGGGCCGCTGGGAGGGCCAACCGAGCCGGCGGGCCGATGCCGGGCGGCCCGGCCACCGCCCAGCCCACCGGCCGCCAAATTCCGCTAGCCTGTCCGACCCATGTCCCGACTCATGATCGAGGCTGCCGACCTCCACAAAACCTTCGGCAAGACCCATGCTTTGCGCGGCCTGAACCTCGACGTGGAGGAGGGCATCATCCTCGGCGTCCTGGGCCCGAACGGCGCCGGCAAGACCACCGCCGTGCGGATCCTGACGACACTGACCCGCCCCGACAGCGGGCGGGCGGTGGTGGCCGGCATCGATGTCCTGCGCCACCCGGCGCGCGTGCGGCAGCAGATCGGCGTGGCCGGGCAGTACGCCGCCCTGGACGAGCTGCTGACCGGGCGCGAGAACCTGCACATGGTCGGGCGCCTGTTCGACATCGACATGGCGGTGGTGCGCCGCCGCACAGACGAGCTGCTCGAGCGATTCGAGCTGACCGAGGCGGCGGACCGCACGGTGAAGACCTACTCCGGCGGCATGCGGAGGCGTCTCGACCTGGGAGCGGCGCTCATTCCCCAGCCGCCCGTCGTCTTCCTGGACGAGCCGACCACGGGCCTCGATCCCAAGGGCCGCCTGGAGATGTGGGACCTGATCGCCGGCCTGGCGAAGGGCGGCACCACCGTGCTGATGACCACGCAATACCTGGAGGAGGCCGATCGGCTGGCCGACGACATCGTGGTCATCGACCATGGCAAGGCCATTGCCCGTGGCAGCGCCGCCGAGCTGAAGCGGCAGGTCGGCGGCGAGCGCCTGGAGATCACCATCTCGGACGACGCGTACGTCGATGCTGCGCGGCGCGTCCTGGAGGGTCTGGGTGACGGCCCGTGTCACGTCGAGGCCCAGGATCGCAAGCTGAGCATCGCCATCCCTTCGCACGACGGCGTGCTGACCCGCGCCATCCGCGAGCTCGACACGGCCGAGGTGCGCGTCGACGACATCGGCTTCCGCCGGCCGACCCTGGACGAGGTGTTCCTGACCCTCACCGGCCGGCCCGCCGAGGAGACGCCGGCAGGGGAAGCGGGGGCGGTGGCATGAGCGGCTTCGCCGGCTGGGTCAGCGACAGCCTGGAGATGATGCGGCGCAACCTGCTGCACATCCGCCGCACGCCGGAGCTGCTGCTGGACGTGACCATCAGCCCGATCATGTTCGTGCTGCTCTTCAGCGTGGTCTTCGGCGGCGCGATCAACGTCGGCAGCGAGGGCGGAGCCGATGCCTCCTACACGAACTTCCTGATGGCCGGCATATTCGTGCAGACGGTGACCTTCGGCGGCGTGTACACCGGCGTGCTGCTGGCCAATGACCTGCAGAAGGGCATGATCGACCGATTCCGCTCGTTGCCCATGGCGCAGTCCTCGGTGCTGACCGGCCGGACCCTGACCGACCTGCTGCGCGCCGCACTGGGCGTGGCGATCATGTGGGTGGTGGGCATGATCGTCGGCTTCCGCCCGGCCGGCGGCATTGCGGGCAGCGCCGCGGCCATCGGCATCATCCTGCTCTTCGGGTTCGCGGTGTCGTGGATCGGCGTGGCGGCCGGCGCGGCGATGCGCACCCCGGAGGCGCTGCAGGGCGTGGTGTTCACCATCGTCTTCCCGCTGACCTTCGTGAGCAGCGCCTTCGTGCGAACCAGCCAGCTGCCCAGCTGGCTGCAGCCGTTCGCCGACAACCAGCCGTTCACGGTGGTGGTAAACGCCGTGCGCGACCAGGTGCTGGGCACGAACAACTACAACGCCGAGATCCCGGCGATCATCTGGTCGGTCGGCCTGCTGTTGGTCGCCTTCCCGCTGGGCCTGTGGCTGTACAACCGCCGTACCACCCAGTAGCGGCCCACGGCGTCGGGCGCTGCCGCTTCAGCCGCTTGGAAGCAGGTTCAGCAGGCTGAAGATCACGAACAGCACGGCCAGCACGATGGTCAGGCGGAACAGCGTCCGCTCGATACCGCGCCGGCTGCGGTAGGCGGTCACCTCACCGCCGAATGCGCCACCCAGCCCGGTCCCGCGCTGCTGCAGCAGGATGGAGGCGATGAGCGCGGCGGCCAGGATCATCTGGGCGACGACGAGGGGTGTCATAGGCCGGCGCAGTCTAGCAAATCAGGGCTGGAGCAGCGAGCGGCCGGTCATCTCGGGCCCGGGCGGTATGCCCATCAGCTCACACAGCGTGGGCGCCACGTCGGCCAGGATCCCGTCGCGCAGGGTGGCGCCCCGCCACGGCTCCCCCGCCAGCAGCAGCGGCACCCGCGAGGTGGTGTGCTTGGTCTGCGGCTGTCCGGCCTCGTCGCGCATCTGCTCGATATTGCCGTGGTCGGCGGTCACCACCAACGCCCCACCGGCCGCCAGGGCGGCGCCGAGCAGCTCACCCAGGCAGCCGTCCACCACTTCCGCGGCCCGCACCGCGGCGCCCCACACACCAGTGTGGCCGACCATGTCCGGGTTGGCATAGTTCGCGATCACGAAGTCGTAGTCACCTGAGCCGATGCCGGACAGCAGCCGCTCGGTGATTGTCGGCGCGCTCATCTCCGGCGCCAGGTCGTAGGTCGCCACGTCGCGGCGCGACGGCACCAGGACCCGATCCTCCCCGGCCAGCTGCGCCTCCACGCCGCCGTTGAAAAAGTACGTCACGTGGGCGTACTTCTCGGTCTCGGCCACGTGCAGCTGCCGCCTGCCCAGCCGCGAGAGGTAGGCCGCCAGCGAATCGATGACCAGCGGCGGAAATGCGACCCGCGCCGGCAGCTCTTCGGGCGCCTGGTACTCGGTCAGCGTCGCCACCAGCAGGTCGGCTGGCACGCGACCACGATCGAATGCGTCGAACCCCGGCAGTGCCAGCGCCCGGGTCAGCTGCCGGGCCCGGTCGGCCCGGAAGTTCATGTGCACCACCGCGTCGCCATCGGCCATGCCGGCATAGGCGCCGATGACCGTGGGCATGACGAACTCGTCTGACTGGTCCGCCTCGTATGCCTGGCCGATGGCGTGCCTGGCGCTCTTCGCCGTCTGGCCACGTCCGTGGACGAGCGCTTCCCAGGCGAGCTGCGTCCGCTCCCAGCGCTGGTCGCGGTCCATGGCGTAGTACCGCCCGGAGACGGTAGCCAGCGTGGCGCTGCCGGCCATCCGTGCCTCGAGCGCCGGCAGCAGCTCTTCGGCGGATCGCGGTGGCGTGTCGCGGCCGTCAGTGAAGGCGTGCAGCTGCACTCGGTCCGGGGGCAGACCCTGCCGCGATGCCAGCTGGGCCATGGCCTCGATGTGGGCGTCGACCGCGTGGATGCCGCCGGGCCCCACCAGGCCCATCAGGTGCAATCGCGTCCCCCGCTGGAGCGCGTGCGAGGTCGCCTCGCGCAGGACGGGGTTGTCGAAGAAGCTGCCGTCCTGAATGGCTTTGTTGATGCGCGGCAGGTCCTGCACCACCGGGAAGCCGGCGCCCAGGTTCAGGTGGCCGACCTCCGAGTTGCCCATCTGCCCGGCCGGCAGGCCGACGGCCTCGCCGGATGCCTCGAGGCGGCAGTGCGGCCACTCGGCCAGCATGCCGTGCCAGACCGGCATGCTCGCCGCGAGGAGCGCGTCGCGTGCGGGATCACCGCCGATCCCGAAGCCATCGAGCACGCACAGCACCACCGGCCGCACCGGCCGGTCGCTCACCCGCGCAGCTCCGCCGCGCTGCGAACGATGGCGCCGAACGACCCTGCGTCCAGTGATGCGCCGCCGACCAGCGCCCCGTCAACGTCGGGCATGGCGAAGAAGTCCGGCGCGTTGTCGGGGGTGCAGCTGCCGCCGTACAGGATGGGCACCTCGTGCGCGCCGTCTGGGTCCGCCTCGTGGAGGATGGCGCGGATCTGCGCCGCTGCCGCCTGCGCGTCGCCGGGCGTGGCCGCGTCTCCCGTGCCGATGGCCCAGACCGGCTCGTAAGCAATCACCAGCCCGCTGCCCGCAATGCCGTCCAGCTGCGAGATCGCGGCGCGCAGCTGGCGGTCGATGACCGTCGCAGTGCTGCCGTCGCGACGCTCCTCGGCGCGTTCGCCGATGGCGGCGATCGGCACCAGCCCGTGCGCCACCGCGGACGCCACCTTGGCAGCCACCGCCTCGTCGGTCTCGTTGTCGTACTGGCGCCGCTCGGAGTGGCCCAGGATCACGTACCGGGCCACGCCGTACAGCATGGCCGGCGAGATCTCGCCGGTGAACGCGCCAGAGTCGCGGGCGTGCATCGTCTGGGCACCGATGCCCAGCCGGCCGGCCTCGGTCGCTTCCCCGTCCGCGGCGCCGGCCACCGCCTCCAGGAAGATGGCGGGCGGGCAGATCACGGTGCGCACCGTCAAGCCGCTGGTCGCCTCCGCGACCTCGCGGGCGAGCCGCACCGCCGCCTCGCGGGTCGTGGGGTTCATCTTCCAGTTGCCGGCCACCAGGGGGACACGCGGCGCCGGCACTCAGCCACCCTCCGGCTGCACGTCGGCGGCCAGCGCCACCAGTCGGCGCAGCCGATGGTTCATCGCCGAGCGGCTGATGCCCAGGCTGGTGGCCAGCGTCTCCAGGTCCGCGTCGGGCTGCCGCCGGCGCTGGCCGGCCGCGTCACGCAGCGCCTCCGGCAGCTGCTCCAGCTCACCGCTGGCCGCCAGCTGGGCGATGGCATGCAGCTGCCGATCCGCGGCGCGCACCGTGCGGTCCACGTTGGCCTCCTCGGCGTTGAGCAGCCGGTTGAGACGGTTGCGGACGTCGCGCGCCACGCGGCCGGCCTCGAAGTCGAGCAGCGCACGGTTCGCGCCGGTGAGGCGCAGCAGAGTGGCGACCTCCTCCTGCCCCTTGAGGTACACCACCGCCCGGCCGCGGCGTGGCAGCAGCTTGCCGTGGACGCCCACGCTGCGCAGCCGCGCCAGCAGCTCGCGCGCGCGGGGGCGGTCGCGGAACACGAACTCGAGGTGGGTGCTCGCCGGGCCCAGCGAGATCGAGGCGTTCAGCAGCGCGCCGCGCAGGAAGGCGCGCTGGTCGCAGGCCTTCGCATCGGCCCACGAGAAGGCGGCGAGGTCGTCGGCGGCATCGGCCAGGCGCACGCGCAGGTGATGGCGCCCGCCCGGCGCATGGGCGCCCGGGATGTGCGGGCTGCCGCCCGGCATCGGCCCCTCCGCCGGCAGGCCAATGGCTCCGGCCAGTTGCACCGCCACCCGGGCGGTGGCGTGGTCCAGGGTGCGGATGCCGGCCGCCCCGGGCGACGCGTCCGGCGCCTCGCTACCGGTGAACAGCAGGCCGGCCAGCTCGGCACGCCGGCAGCAGGCACGCGCGGGCTGGATGCGGGCCAGCTCGCCCTTCAGCTCAGCGGCGACGAGCATGGATCAGGAGACGGCCGATGCTGTGGGTCGGCGCAGCCGCCGGTGACGCACCCGCTCGGAGCGCTCCTCCTGCTGGAGGCGCATCAGCGCGGTGGCCAGCTTCGCTGAGTCGTGCCGATGGGCGTTCGTGTCATCGACCAGGTCCTCCTCGATGACCGTCACCGGCAGCTCCTCCAGCCGCCGCTCGTCGACGCGCACCGGCTCGCCACGCCAGCCCTCCGGCCGACGCGCCCCAAGGTTGCTGTTCAGCAGCGCGTAATCGATCAGCCCTTCGCCGATGTGATCCATCATCGCGCCGAGATGCGCCGCCGCGGTGTAGCTGCCCGTTTCGCCCGGCTGGGTGGCCACGTTGCAGACGTACACCCGCACGCCGGTGGCAGCCGCCACCGCGTCGCGGATGTCGCTGATCAGCAGGTTCGGCATGACGCTCGAGAACAGGCTGCCAGGGCCGATGACGATCATGTCCGCCTCCAGGATGCGCTCCAGCGCCTCAGGGTTGGCGCGCACGTCGGACGGCTCGATGGTGACCTGCGCGATCGGCTCCTCCGCGTGGCTGATGGCCACCTGGCCCTGCAACGTGCGGCCGGACTCCAGGATCGCTCCCAGGTTGAGGGGCACGCTGGTCGCCGGCAGCACCTGGCCGCGGACCGCGAGTACGCGATTCGACTCGCGCACCGCCTCCTCGAAGTCGCCGGTGACGGCGGTCATGGCGGCGATGAACAGGTTGCCGAAGGCGTGATCGTCCAGGCCCGATCCCGGCGGGAAGCGATACTGCATCAGCTGCGTCATCAGCGGCTCGGCGTCGGCCAGGGCGGCGATGCAGTTGCGGATGTCGCCGGGCGGCACGATGCCCAGCTGCTGGCGTAGGCGGCCGCTGGAGCCTCCGTCGTCGGCCACGGCCACGATGGCGGTGATGTTGGCCGAGTAGCCCTTCAGGCCGCGGAGCAGCACCGACAGGCCGGTTCCGCCGCCGATGGCCACGATCCGCGGCCCGCGCGCCAGGTAGCGCTTGGTGTACAGCACCTCCATGACCGAGTCGCCGCGCGCCACGAACGGCGAGATCATGCTGCGCATCAGGCCCATGATCCCGAGCCCGATGAGCGCCAGGCCGGCGACGGCGAACAGCGCTCCGCGGACGGCGCGATCCAGGCCGGCCCCGGTGAGGGTGAAGATGAACGAGTCCTCGGGCAGCTGCCGGTAGCCGGCCACGATGAGCACCGCCGCGCCCAGGCCAAGCAGCGTCACCCCCAGGGCGGTCAGCGCCAGCCATCGCTTGACCCGCATCCCGGGGTACAGCCAGCGCGGAAGGCGAAGCCTCATCGGTCTCGCCTCATCGCTCGAGCTCCCGGTGGAAGATGCTGACGGTGGCGTTGTCCAGATTCTTGAGCCGGCCGGCCAGCTCCTCGGCCAGGGCGATCGAGCGGTGGTGGCCGCCCGTGCAGCCCAGTGCAACGGTCAGGCGCTGCTTGCCCTGTGCCCGATAGGCCGGCACGGTCAGGGTCAGCAGCTCCGCCACGAGATCCAGGAAGCGCGAGGCCGTCGGCTGATTCAGGACGAAGTCGCGGACTGGTGGCTGCAGCCCGGACAGCGGCTTCAGCTCCGGCTCGTAGAACGGGTTCGTCAGGAAGCGTGCGTCGAAGACCAGGTCCGCCTCCAGCGGGATGCCGTGCTTGAAGCCGAAGGTGATGATGTCCACCTGCACCGCGTCGCTTGCGCCCTCGCGCGGCAGCAGGGCGAAGATCTGCTCCTTGAGCTGTGGAAGGGAGAGCTGGCTGGTGTCGATCACGTGGTCGGCCAGCTCCCGGGTGGCCGCCAGCCGCCGCCGCTCCTCGGCGATCCCCGCCTGGACACCGGCCCGCGTCTGCAGCGGATGCCGGTGCCGGGTTTCGCTGAAGCGGTTGATGAGAACAGGGTCGCTGGCCTCGAGGTAGAGGACGTCCAGCCTGGCGCCGCGCGCCTGGAGCACCGCGCGAGCCTGCTGGATGGCGGGTGCCGGATCGCCGACCCGGATGTCGAGCATCAGCGCGACCTGGCGATAGCGGTCGGGGTTCGCGTCGCGCAGCGCCAGGAACTCGTCGAGCATCTCGGGCGGCAGGTGCATGACGGTGTAATAGCCCAGGTCCTCGAACACCTTGGACGCCTGACTCTTGCCCGCTCCGGACAGGCCGGTAACGACGACCACGTGCTCGGGCGGCTCGGCCGCGCTCGGTGACGGCTGCCGGGGAGCGGCTGCCGCCCGGTCGCGGCGAGCCCGCTCACGCGCCGGTTGCGTGGTGGTTGCTCGCCCTCGTGCCATGCTCCGAACCTGATCCTGGTTCGATCGAGTATAGCGAGGGAGGCCTCAGTCTCCCCCGCCTCCGCGGCCGTTCGGATCGTGCAGGCCCGCCCACAGCCCGCGCACCGTGGCGGCGGTGCTGGCGCGCAGCGCCATCAGGTCGTAGCCACCTTCCAGGGTGAGCGCCACGCCCTGCAGCCCAACGCGCGCGGCCAGCGACCCGAGAGCCGTGGCCACCGCCCGGTAGCCCGCCTCGGTGACCCACAATTCGGCCAGCGGGTCGCTGCGGTGCGCGTCGTAGCCGGCGGACACCAGGATCGCCTCGGGGCTGAAGTCCTCGATCGCCGGCAGCAGCTGGAGCAGCCAGGCATCGGTGAGCTCGCGGTCGCCGCTCCCCGCGGGAAGGGGCACGTTGTGCTTGGTGCCGATGGCCGGGCCGCTCCCGCGTTCCGCCGCCGAACCAGTTCCGGGGTAGAACGGCGACTGGTGAGTGGAGGCGTAACAGAGGTCCGGATCGGCGTCGAAGATGGCCTGGGTGCCGTCCCCGTGGTGCACGTCCCAGTCGACGATGGCGATGCGCTGCGCCAGCCCTGCCGCCCGCAGCCCGGCGACGGCAACGGCAATGTTGTTCAGCAGGCAGAAGCCGGCCGACCGCTCCTCGGACGCATGGTGGCCCGGCGGCCGCACGACGGCGAAGGCCACCGCCGCCTCTCCCCGTGCCGCGGCCTCGGCCGCCTGCAGCGTGGCGGCGGCGGCAAGCCGTGCGGCGCGCATCGAGCCAGGCGCCAGGTGGGTGTCGAAATCGATCCAGCCACCACCGCGTGCCTCCGCCTCGTCCAGCACGGCCAGATACCAGTCCGGATGGATGCGCTGGATCGCCTCGTCGGAAGCCGGGTCGAGCGCCGGTCGCTCGAGGGTGACGCCCAGCTCGTGCGCGGCGTCGGCGACGCCGGCCGCGGCGGCATCGAGCCGTTCCGCCCGCTCCGGATGGCCATGCGCCCCGTGGGCCGCCATGTCCGGGTGCGTCAGCAGCCGGATCACGGCCGGTGGCGCCATCGGCCCTACTTCTTCCGGCCCAGCAGGCGGATGATCAGCAGCGAGCCCTCGAACAGCAGGAACATCACGCCCGACAGGATGAGCGGCGAGATGGGGTCACCGCCGGGGGTCAGGATGATGGCGAACAGCACGATCCCCAGCACCGCCCAGCGCCGGCGGCTGGCCACGCGGCGGTAGTTGAGGATGCCGACCTTGGACAGGCCGATGAGCACGATCGGGAACTCGAGCACCAGCCCGAAGGCCAACATCATGGTCGTCACGAAGCCGATGTAGCCGTCGATCGTCAGGTTGGGGATGGCCACCCCCTCGCTGAAGTCAAGCAGGAAGTTGAGGGTGTAGGGAATCACCAGGTAGCCGATCAGCAGGCCTGCCACGAACAGCGCGAGCGCTGCGCCGATGACCGGCCACACCCAGCGCCGCTCGCGCGGGGTCAGGCCCGGCGCCACGAAGCCCCACAGCTGCCACAGGATGATGGGCATCGCCAGGGCAATGCCCAGGAAGCCGGCGATCTTGAGCTGCGCGGTCAGCGCATCGGCCGGCGCCAGGAAGGTAAGGGTGCGGTACTCCTCCGGCAGCCGATCGCGCAGCAGCGCCAGCACTGGGCGCGAGGCGATGAAGCCCACGATGGCCGCCGCCACCACGCTGATGACCACGATGATCATCCGGTGGCGCAGCTCCTCGAGGTGCTCCACCAGGGTCATGGTCGCGCTGTCATCGGTCACGGCGGTCACCAGTGCGCGCGGCCGACGCCGCGATGCGGATCAAAGGCGGGCGGCGTGTCCCGTCTCGCGGGCAGCCGTGGCGTCGCGGGCAGGCATGCCCGGCGTCAATCGGAGTCGGTGCGCTCCGAAGCGGGCCGGCTCACCGGCTCGCTCGGCTTCTTCGTGTCCCCGCGAATCGATTCCTCGAGGTCGTTCGACGCCTTGCGGAACTCGCGGACGCCTTTGCCGATGGCGTTGCCGATATCCGGCAGCTTCCCGGGCCCGAACACGATCAGCACGATGATGAGCAGGATGATGAGCTCCTGCCAGCCGATGGGACCCATGTTCGCTGAAGGTTCCTCGTTCAATGGGCGATTGCGGGCAGTCCAGGTCCGCTAGGTCCTGAGTGTAGCACCCGCCTCGGCCATCTCCCCAACCCAGCGCCTGGCCGCCTCGGCGGCCGCCTGCCGCCAATCCTCACCGGACGACGCCCCGGCAATTCCGCGGCTGAGGTTGACCAGCCCCGGCGCCAGCGTCCCTCGACAGGCGGCGGCGGCCGCCCGCAGGTCGCCACCCTGCGCCCCGACGCCCGGTACCAGGAATGCCGGACCCGGCACGGCTTCGCGGAGCGCAATTAGCTCCGCCGGCGCAGTGGCCCCGACCACCAGCCCGACGCGCGGCTCCGGCCAGCGCCGCGCAACCCAGTCGGCAACGCGCCGGTAGAGCGGCTGCGGGGATTCGCCGGCGGGCAAATCCTGGATGGCGCCGGCCGACGGGTTGCTGGTCCGCGCCAGCACGTAGACGATCCGCTCCGGGTACGCCAGGAATGGCTCGATGGCGTCCTCACCGAGGTACGGCGACAGCGTCACGCCGTCCGCCTCCAGCACGCCGAACAGCGCGGCCGCCTGGCGCTCCGCGGTGGACGCCACATCGCCGCGCTTCGCGTCCAGGATCAGCACCAGCTCGCGCGGGACGTCGGCCCGCAGCCGCTCCAGCGCGGCCCATCCGGCGGAGCCGAAGGCCTCGAAGAAGGCGAGGTTGACCTTCACCGCCGCGGCCGCAGGAGCCGCTGCCTCCAGGATGCCACGCGCGAACGTTTCGATGCCGGATGCGTCACGCCTCAGGCCCGCGGGCAGCTGGTCCGGGTGCGGGTCGATCCCCACGCACAGCGGCGCCCCGACCGCGGCCTGCCGTGCCCGCAGCCGCTCGAGGGGAGGCGTCATCCCGCGGCCGCCACGGCCTCAACGGCCATGGGCACTGGCTGCGCCTCGCGAGCGGCGCGGCGCCGCGCGGCAAGCGGGCTGTTGGCCGTGCTGGCGAAGTCGACGACTCGCAGGCGGAGCCGCGGCGCGTCCTGGAAGGTGTCGCGTTCCAGCGTCCCGACGAGGTCGAGCGCGCTCCCTTCTTCCGGCAGCGGGCGGTCGGTCGGGCAGGCGAAGGCGATGGCGTCGAACGTCACGTGGCCGCGCAGCATGCGCAGCGCCAGGTGGCGGCCGTCCGTACCAACGCGCCGCGCTTCGCCGACGCGCAGGCCGGTCACCGCCAGCATCGGCTCCACGTGGCCGGGGCCGAATGGCGCCAGGCGGTCGATCTCATCGGCCAGCACCCAGGTCAGCAGCTGCGCCGGCAGCACCAGGTCGACGGCGATGGAGGTTCCGGCAACGGGTGCACTGGCCGGTGCCGCCTCCGTCGGTGCGGGGAACGGCCGCGGCAGGCTGGAGAAGGCCGCGACGAAGGCATCCCACTCTGCGCTCGCCACGCTGAATCCGCCTGCTCCGGCATGCCCGCCGCGCTTGAGCAGCAGGTCGCCGCACGCCTCCAGGGCTGCCGCCGCGTGGAAATCGGAGGGGCCACGCACGGAGCCACGCAGCTCGTCGCCGATGGGCGCAGCCACCGCGACCGGCCTGCCGAGGCGGTCGGCCAGCCGTCCGGCGATCAGACCTACGATCCCCGGCTCCCAGGCATCGGAGTGGATGGCCAGCGGCCCGTCGCCCTC
Source organism: Candidatus Limnocylindria bacterium (assembly GCA_036556695.1). Taxonomy (GTDB): domain Bacteria; phylum Chloroflexota; class Limnocylindria; order QHBO01; family QHBO01; genus DASSCW01. Next base: position 9,032 of record DATBIY010000092.1, on the reverse strand, counting down.
GGCGCCCTCGACCAGAAGACGCGCTTCCTCCACCGCCGTTGCAGTCATCTCGCGGCGACGGCGGTGAACCGCCTCCAGCTCATCGGCCAGGCGGTTGGCCGTCTCGACATCGTCGGCGAGCAGGAGGGCCATGGCCAGCTCCGCCTCCGCGATGCGCCCGGCTGCGTTAATGCGCGGCGCGATGCCGAACGCCAGGTCCCGCGTGGTGGGCACCCTCTCCGCCCGGCAGCGCTCGAGCAGCGCACGAAGCCCTGGACTCTGGGTGGCGGCCAGCTCCATCAGCCCAAGCTGGACAATGGTGCGGCTCTCGCCGGTCATGGGCGCCAGGTCGGCGATGGTGCCGATGGCCGCCACCGCGGCGAGGTCGGCGGCCGCCGCCCCGCGGCGGGCGAGCAGCGCGGTGGCCAGCTTGTAGGCGAGGCCTGCGCCGGTCAGGTCGGGATCCGGGTAGCTGCAGTCGCGCCGATGCGGATCGACGACGGCCACGGCGCGGGGCAGCTCCCCGCCGGGCAGGTGATGGTCGGTGACGATGACGTCCATCCCCAGGCCGCGGGCCAGCTCCACCTCGGCGACGTTGCCCACGCCGCAGTCGCAGGTCACCAGCAGCGTGACGCCGGACGCGGCCAGCTGCCGCAGCCCGCCCTCCGACAGCCCGTAGCCGTCGGCCAGCCGCGAGGGAACGTGGCGGATGGCCTCCGCTCCCAGCGCGCGCAGGGCGTTCACCCAGACCACCACCGCGGTCATGCCATCGGCGTCGTAGTCGCCCCAGATGGCGATCCGCTCGCCGCGATCCAGCGCACGCTTCAGGCGGTCGAGGGCCACGTCGGCATCGGCCATTTCGGAGATGTCGTGCAGGCTCTCGGTCGTGCCGGCGAGGAATGCCGCGAGCTGCATCTCGTCGCGGATGCCGCGTCTGGCGAGCAGCGTGGCCACGGGACGGCCGAAGCCGGCGAAGGACGGCGGATCGGCCAGTGGCTCGGGGAGGACCCACTCCAGGCGCGGCTCGATCACGGCCCTCATGGTAGTCGCGAGGCGCTTACCGGCGCCTTACTTCGCCGTTATCGGGCTGCGCTATCGGCTCAGTGGGCGAACCGTGCGGGCTCCGGAGGCGTTGGCCTTGCGGCTGGCATCCCACTCGTACCAGGCGACCAGCAGCTGGCTGGCGTTGAAGATGGACGAGTACGTGCCGCTGACGACGCCGATCAGCAGCGCCAGCGTGAAGGTGCGGATGCTCAGCGGGCCGAGCAGCAGCAGTGCGCTGAGCGTGACCACCACGGTCAGGCTGGTGTTGATCGACCGGCCAAGGGTCTGCAGGATCGAGTGGTTGACGATCGCGCCGAACGGCTCCCCGGCGTGGCGGATGCGATTCTCGCGGATGCGGTCGAAGACCACGATGGTGTCGTGCACGCTGAAGCCGATGATCGTCAGCAGCGCGGTCACGAACAGCGCGTCGAACTCCAGGCCGAAGAAGTAGCCCAGGATCGCGAAGACGCCAACCACCACGATCACGTCGTGCAGCAGGGCGATGATCGCCGCCACGCCGAAGCGCAGGCCGAAACGAATGGCCAGGTACAGCATGATCACGATCTCGCCGACGATGATCAGGATCAACGACGAGCGGATCAGCTCGGCGCCGATGAGCGGGCCGATGGTCGTCACGCTCCGCGGCCGCCCGCCCTGCGGCTCGCCGAAGCGGTCCTCCAGGGCGAGCTCGATGCGGCCGAACTGGGTGTTGTCGGAGATCGGCGCCAGCGTCGGCACCGGCGTCGGTGACGGTGAGGGGCTGGCGGTCGGGCTCGCGGAAGGCGTGGGCGTCGCCTCCCCGCTGGGCACCGGCGTTCCCTCCCCGCTGGGCGCCGGCGAACCGGCAGCAGATGCGCTGGCAGCAGCCGATGGGCTACCACTGGCCGACGCGCCGCTCGGCGCTGGGACGAACGAAGCGCTGGGGATTGGCGTCTGCGGCGGCAGCAGGCCGATGGCCGCGGTGCGGATCTCCAGGAATCCGTCGTTCAGCCGCCGGACGGTGGCCTCGGGATGGCCCAGCTCGACGAGCGCGGCGTGCACCTCCTCGGGGCTGGGATCCTCGGCGTAGCGGACCTGCCAGACCGTGCCGCCGGTGAAGTCGACCGACGGCTTCAGGCCACCGAGCGCGATGAAGATCAGGCCCGGGATGGTGATGAGCGCGCTGAAGGCGAAGTACCAGCGCCGCTTGCCGACGATGTCGAACATCAGGTCAGCGCTCCACGTGGTAGAGCTCGATCCGGCGGCCCCAGTCGGTGCGGACGACGTAGGTGAGCATCGTGCGGGTCAGGGTCACCGCACTGAACATCGACACCAGCACGCCGATGATCAACACCAGCGCGAAGCCGCGGACCACGGTGGTGCCCTGCCAGTACAGCCAGGCGGCGACCAGCAGCGACGAGACGTTCGAGTCCAGGATGCTCGACCAGGCACGGTTGAAGCCGGCGTTGATGGCCGGGACCAGCGTCTTTCCGGCGCGGATCTCTTCCTTCATGCGCTCGAAGATGAGGATGTTGGCATCGACTGCCATGCCGATGGACAGGATGAAGGCCGCCACCCCTGCCAGCGTCAGGGTGACGCCGATGAGCCGGAAGATGGCGTAACTGACCAGCGTGTAGAACACCAGCGCGGTCGCCGCCACCACGCCCGGCAAGCGGTAGAAGGCGATCATGAAGACCAGCACCAGCAGCAGGCCGATGCCGCCGGCCACCAGCGCCTGGGTCAGGAAGTTGGCGCCCAGCGTGGGTTCGACGCGGTCGAAGCCTTGCTCCTGCAGCGAGACCGGCAGCGCCCCGAAGCGCAGCGTGTTGTAGAGGTTGGTGCGCTCCGCCTCCGCTGCCTCGCCCGCACCCACGGTGATGACCGTCGTGCCACCACAGATTGCCTGGTTGACCTGCGGGACGGTGATCACTTCGCCGTCCAGGGCGATGGGCCCATCGGCGTCGGGGCCGCTCGCCACGGTGACGTTGTGGTTGGTCGTGTACTCGCACCACGCCTGCGAGCCCTGGTCACGCAGGTTGAAGGACACGGCCAGCTGCCCCTGGTCGCTTGTCGGCGCCACGCTGGCCGGGTCGATCTGGCCGCCGTTGAAAATCTCGCGCACCGTGTTGTTGGCCAGCAGCTCGGTGATGTCCTGGCCCTCGGTCAGCTGCTGGCCCTGCGGATCGACGAACTGCAGCTGGCCGGTGCTGCCCACCAGGTCGCGAACCTGCTCCTCGTTCTCGACGCCGGGGACCTCGACCACGATGCGGCGGCGGCCGTCGTTGCTCTGCTCGCTGCGCACCTGCGGCTCACTGACGCCGATGCCACCGACGCGCCGCTCGATGATGTTGCGCGCCGTTTCGACCTGCTCGTCGGTGACTGTCTGGCCGGGCAGCGGCTCGACGGCCAGCGTGACCCGCACGCCGCCCTGCAGGTCCAGGCCCAGGACGGTGCGGATGTCCGAGCCCGGGAAGCCGCTGGGCAGCCACTCACGTGGAAGGTCGATGTAGATCGCCAGCAGCAGGGTGAGGAGGATCACCCACGGGGCGAGGCGGCGCCAGCTCATTACGGCCTGTCGGTCCCTCTCAATCGGGCGGGGATATCCGCGGTCGGCGACGTGGCGCGTGACTGCCGCGGACACGAAACACGCCGCTCACGGCGGCGGGCCGCGGAATTATAGGTGCCCCCGGCGCACGGTCGCAAGGAACGGCTCAGGCGAGCATTCCCTCGCGGGCGAGGTGCGCCTTCAAGCGTTCGGCGGCCGCCCGGCCCACGCCGGGCGTCTGCGCCACATCCTCCAGCGACGCCTCGCGGATGCGGCGCACGGAGCCGAAGCGCTTGAGCAGCGCCTTCTTGCGCGCCGGGCCGATGCCCGGCACCTCGTCGAACACGCTGGTCAGCGCCCGCTTGCCGCGCACCTGGCGGTGATAGGTGATCGCGAAGCGGTGCGCCTCGTCCCGGATGCGCTGGACCAGGTACAGGCCCTGCGAGCGCTGGGGCAGGACGATCGGCGAGGACCGACGCGGCACGTACAGCTCCTCGAAGCGCTTCGCCAGCCCGGCCAGCGGCACGTCCGTCAGCCCCAGCTCCTCCATCACGCCCACGGCCGTCGACAGCTGCCCCTTGCCGCCGTCCACGATCACCAGGTCGGGCAGCGCCCAGCCAGTGTCGCGCCGCTCCCGGTGCCGGCGGTCGCGCCCGCCGCCTCCACGGCCGCTGCCGCTCGCCTCGACCGGGCCGCTCCCCGGCTCCAGGTCCAGCGGCTCGTCTGGCTCTCCGTCGCCCTCCGGCGCCTCGTCGGCGCCGACGGCGGCCAGCGACAGGGCGCCCGTCTCGGATCGCAGCCGCGCGGCGCGCATGAACCGGCGGCGCAGGACCTCGCCCATCATCCTGAAGTCATCGGGCGTCTCGCCGGAGCGGATGCGGAAGCGGCGGTACTCGCGCGGCTCAGGCTTGCCGTTGACGAAGACGACCATCGAGCCCACGGCCGACGTTCCCTGGATGTTGCTCATGTCGTAGCACTCGATGCGCTCCGGCGGCCGCGAGAGCGACAGCGCGTCGGCCAGCTCGCCCAGCGCCTCGTCGCGCTTCCCCTCGTCGGCCAGCCACTCCGCCCGCTCCTTGGCAAGCGCCTCGACCGCGTTCTGCGTGGCAAGCGCGACCAGCCGCCGCTTCTCCCCACGCTCCGCCTGGTGGACGTTCACCCGTGAGCCCCGCCGCTCGGTGAGGAAGCCGGCCAGCGCATCGGCCTCCGCCGGCTCAGCCGGAAGCAGCACCTCGCGCGGTGGCCGCTCGGACACCGCGTAGTACTGCTGCAGGAACGAGGTCAGGACCTCTCCATCGGTCGCGTCGCGGGCGTTCTCGACGATGAAGTGCTCGCGGCCGATCATCTTGCCGTTGCGGATGACGAACAGCTGCAGGCATGCCTCCCCCTCCTCGCGCGCCATGCCCACGACGTCGTAGGCCGCACGACTGAAGGCCGCCACCTTCTGCTGCTCGATGGTGCGCTCGACCGCCCGCAGCTTGTCCCGTGCCACGGCCGCCTGCTCGTAGCGCAGCGCCTCGGAGTGCTCGGCCATCTCGGCGCGCAGCTCGTCGGCGATGCCCTCCTGTTTTCCCTCCAGGAAGTCGACGATGCGATGGATGGTCGCGCGGTACGGCTGCTTCTCGATCGCCTGGATGCACGGCCCCTGGCAGCGGTTGATGTAGTACAGCAGGCACGGCCGCTCGAGGACGCGCTTGCCCTCGGGGATGTCCAGGTTGCAGGTCCGGAACGGAAAGATCTTGCGCAGCAGCTTCAGCGTCTCGTCCACGCTGGAGGCCGATGCGTACGGGCCGAAGTAGCGGCTTCCGTCGCGCTTCAGCTTGCGGGTACGCACGATGCGCGGGAAATCCTCGCCCAGCGTGATCTGCACGAACGGGTAGCTCTTGTCGTCGCGCAGACGGATGTTGAAGCGCGGACGGTGCTCCTTGATGAGGTTGCCTTCCAGGATGAAGGCCTCGCTGACCGTGTCGGTGACCACGTAGTCGATGTCGGCCACTTCCTGGGTCATGCGCACGATCCGGCTGTCGACGCCGATCTTGCTGCCGAAGTAGCTGCGCACCCGGTTACGCAGCGAATCCGCCTTGCCCACGTACAGCACCCGGCCATCGGCGTTCTTCATGAGGTACACGCCAGGCGAGGTCGGCAGCTGCCGCAGGATGGCGCGCACGTGCTGCTCGCTGGCGCCGGGATGGGGGGCCATGTGGTCGATTCTAGGCCGATAGCGCCGCTGGTCCGTCGTAGCGCGGCCCGAGTATTACTGCCCCGTTATGGGAATGACCGATTCCGCCAAGAATCCGCCAGGTTTATGACGCCTGGCAATATTTTCGGCCGATTTCAAACCAGAGGCGTCATTTTCATTACCGGGAAGTAATAGGCCGCCAGTCAGCGGAACCCGTCACTTCCCGGAGGCGCGCGGCCGCGGCGTCTTCTTGGGGATCGGCTTCGCCAGCTCGCGCTCCAGGTATCGCTGCAGCGGCCGGTAGTCGGTGGAGCTGTCGCGGTGCCGGACCACCAGGATGTACTGGCCGATGGTGTTGGTGGTCGCCTCAAGGATGCGCCCCTCCTTGAGTTCGATCCGGTGGTCCGGGTTGATGTGGCTGCTCAGCAGGAAAAGGTCGAGGGCCGACAGGTCGGTCGTCATCCGCCCGGCCAGGGCGTCCATCAGCGACAGCCCGGGGCCCAGGGAGCTGATGCCGCCGTCGCCCAGCTTCGCGCGCAGCGCACCCAGCACCCGCTGCTGGCGAATCGACCGCGCGAAGTCGCTCGACTCCGACGGAACGTCCGTGTAACGAGCCCGGGCGTAATCCAGCGCCTGTTCGCCGGTGAGCGTCAGCATGCCGCGCTTGAAGCGATGGTCCCAGGCGCCGTGCTGGAAGCGCCACTCGTTCCAGGTGTAGCGGAAGCGCGTCGGATTGCGCAGCGTCACGCCGCCCACCGCGTCGATCACGTCCTTGAAGCCGGCGAAGTCGATTGCCATCCAGTGATGGATCTCGAGGCCGGTCACCTGGGACAGCAGCTCGGTGGTCGCCGTTGCGGCCTCCTGCGCTCCGCCGTTCGCCCAGCCGATGGCGAACGCCTCGTTGATCTTTCCGTTGTCCGGCAGCTCATCGAAGCCCTCGATCCAGAAGTCACGCGGGATGGGGATCGCGGTGGTTGTGTCCGTCTTCGGATCGATCGACAGGATCTGGATCGAATCGGCCAGGTAGTTGCCACTCTTGTGCTCCTCGCCGCCATAGCCGAACAGCGCGATGTTCACGCGCTCCTCACCACCGAGCGGACCCCACAGGGCCGATGACGCCGCCGGCGCCGTCGAGACGCTGTCATTGAAGGCCGATACCCGCTGCCACAGCAGGATCCCGCCGCCGACGACCACCACAAGGATCAGCAGCAGGGCGATGAGGAGGACGACCTTCAGCGACGGACCGCGCCGCGGGGTCGCGACCGCCCCCGCGGCGGCGACGTCCTGTGCGTAGGGGTCAATGCCCTGCGCGCGCAAAGCCTCTTCCTGCCGTAGCGACTGCTGGATGCGACGGGTGCGCGCGGTGGGCGTTGCCTGGTTGCGGTTGCGCCGGAACAAGATGGGCAGCCCTGCGTGCGGTGTTCGGGTCGGACGGGCGGCCTCAGGATAGTGCGTGTAACCGGCCGATGAGCCGCCGGTAAGCGGTGCTCCCCATCCTCCCCGTATGACGGCCGCACCGCCGACCAGCGTTGCAGGCATCGCCGAGCGGCTGGTGGCCACGCTCGATGCGGAGCAGCGCGCTGCGGCTACCCTGCCGGACGGACCGGCGCTGATCATCGCGCCGGCGGGCAGCGGCAAGACGACCACGCTCATCGCCCGCCTGGGCGTGCTGCTGGCACGAGGCGTGGCGCCGGAGCGCATCGCGGTCGCCACCTTCAACCGTGACGCAGCGCTGGAGCTGACGGCGCGGATCGCCGCGCGCGTTGTTCCCTCCGTGCCTGCCGCGTCCCGGATCGAGGTGAGAACCCTGCATGCGCTGGCACGCCAGGTTCTGCTGGAGCGCGGTGGGGCGAGCAACCTGGTCAGCGACCGGCTGCCCCTTCTCCGCGCCGTCCTGCGCCGTGCGGCGGTGGATCGTCCTGGGGATGCACCGCCGCTGCCGGACGCCGCGGTGCTCGACACGGAGGTCTCCGCATGGAAGGTGGAGCGGCGCCAGCCGCAGCATCCGGACCTGGTGCGCGACTACCAGACGCTGCTCGCGGCGCGGGGCGTCCTCGACTTCGACGACCTGGTGGTCGGCGCCGCGGACGTTCTCCAGGCCGATTTCCGGTTGCGCCTGCGCTGGCAATCGCGCTTCAGCCACGTGTGCGTGGACGAGTTCCAGGACGTGGACGCGGCGCAGCTGCGGCTGGTACGCCTGCTGGCCGAGCCGGAGCGCAACCTGTTCGTGGTCGGCGACGACGACCAGACGATCTATGCCTGGCGCCTCGCAGACGTGCGGCGCATCCTCACCTTCGAGCACACGTATCCCGGCGCGCGCCGCGTTCAGCTGGCAAGGAACTACCGCTGCCCGGCGCCGGTGGTGGCTGTGTCCCGCGCCCTGATCGGCGTGAACAGCGAGCGTTTCGCCAAGCGCATCGAGGCCGCGCAGGACGCCGCGGCCGGTGTCGACGCCGTGCAGGCATACGGCACCGCGACTCCAGGCTGGCCGGAACCGCTGGTGGCGCTTGCCGGCCACGAGGCGGCGCGGGGACGCACGACGTGCTTCCTGGCACGCACGCGCTCCGAGCTCTCCCCGGTCCTGCTGGCGCTGGTGCGCGCAGGGCAGCCGCACCACACTCCAGTCCCCGCGCCCGTCCAGGCGGAGCCGGTGGCGGCCCTGGTGGCTGCCGCGCGCGAGCTACCGCCGGAAATCGCGCCGTTCCTGGCGCTGCAGCGGCTGCGCGCGGGTCGTGGCTGGCGTCGCGCGGACGGCGCGGAGGCACTCTCCGATGACGATCACGCCGCGCTCGACGCGCTCATGGGCTGGGCCGTCGGCATGTCGCGCCTCGACGTGTTCTTGGCGGCGCACGACCGTGCGATTGCCCGCCTTGAGGCACTGCGGGTTCCCGATGCGCCGATCGAGCTGGTGACGGTCCATGGCGCAAAGGGCCGGGAGTGGCAGACGGTCGTGGTGCTGGGCATGGAGGAAGAGCGCTTCCCGAACCGTCGCGCGCTCCTGCACGCGCCGGATCCCACCAGGGCGATGGAAGAGGAACGGCGTCTCGCCTACGTTGCCCTGACCAGGGCCACGCGCCACCTCATCCTGGCTTTCGATCCGGCGCGTCCGTCGCGCTTCATCGCCGAGATGCGCCTGCGGCTGCCGTCGGTGCGCGGTGGCCAGAGCTAGAGGCCCACCTCGGGCGCGACAACCGACAGATGGCGAACCATATTTGCCACGTGCTCGTCGAAGTCGAGGCCGATCTCCTCGGCTCCGGCCAGGAGCATCTCGCGCGGCACGGCGCGAGCGAACGCCTTGTCCTTCAT
>DATBIY010000091.1:0-9733 GCA_036556695.1 Candidatus Limnocylindria bacterium | reverse complement strand
CAGCTGGAGAGCGGAAGCCAGGTAGCCGGCGGCAAGCTTGAGCAGCTCGATCTCGTTGGGCGTGAACGGCAGCCCATTGCGCTTGCGGCCGAACTGCACGCTGCCCACCTCGCGATCGCGGTGCTGCAGCGGGAGGCGCAGCGCGAGCGGGTCCTCGGTCGCCGGCCGGCCGCTGCTGCCAACGACCCGCTCGTCGCGGTCCATCACCGCGGCACCGCTCAGCTGGAAGATGCGGGTCAGTCGCGCCAGGGCCGGCTCCACCGCACCCTCGGGACGCTGGGCGGTGATCACCTCCTCGCCCATCGCGTGGAGCAGGCGGTCGTAGGCGCGATCCCTGGGAGACCTGCCCCGCAGCACGTCGCGCAGCCGCTCGGTGGCGGGACCCAGCAGGGCGATGGTGACCACCAGGGCGAGGGCGGTGACCACCGGCAGGTCGACCCGCAGGACTTCGTGCGTCACGCGCTCCAGGCCGATGATCAGGCCGATGAACAGGGACACGCCCAGCCCCAGCAGGACGGTGTAGGCGAAGGCTCGCCCGGCCACCTCGGGAGCCAGGAACAGGCCCTGGGCGAAGACCGCATAGGCCGCCAGCACCATGGCCAGCGTCACCAGGCTCACCCCGATCCAGGGGTCGCTGTCCGCCACCCCCGGCAGGATGCGCAGCGCGCCACCCAGCGTGCCGACGAACACGGTGGCCAGCGCGGCGTACAGCTGCCGGCGCCGCCCGACATCGCCGCCGGCAACGCGCAGCGACTGGGCGATCCAGTACAGGGCTCCCCCGAAGATCAGGATCCGCGCCGCGATCCACGCCCAGCCGAAGACCGCGCCCGGCACGCCCGGCAGCTCGAAGTGCGGCGGCGTGACCGCGAAGCGCTGGTCAGGGAAGAGGACGGCCGCCACCGCCATGGCGGCGCACAGCGCGTAGCTGGCCAGCAGCGCCGCCTGCTGGGAGCCGCTGCGTCGCCCCTCGACGGCCAGGTTTAGCGCGACGTGCAGCACTGCCGCCGGCAGCAGGAATGCGGCGAAGTCCTCCGCCGATCGCAGCGCGGCGGCCACAGAGGCGTCGGACGTCAGGCGCTCCACCATGATGGCCAGCGACCACGCGGTCAGCAGGGCCGCCAGCAACACGAAGCTGCGTGCCCCGGCCGCTCGTCCGGATCGGGTCAGCACCATGAGGCCAAGCCAGGTCGCCAGCACGGCTGTCAGGCCGTGCGCCACGATCTCCAGCTGCGCCCCGCCGATGCCCAGCTGCCCCGCCATGCTCCCTCCGTCCTTCTCTCGGCAGCCCGGTGAGACTGTAGGCCCCGAGGCAATCGTGCGACAAGGGTCGGGCTTCCGTCGCAGGCACCAGGGAAACGCGACATCAGAGCTGTCCGGATCGCGGTGGATAACCCTGCCGTGACCTTCGCCTCGGCTACCATCGACGAAATGCCAGCGGTCGTGCCGTCCCCCGACCAGCTCCCGATCTTCGAGGAGCTGGCCGTCCAACCGGCGCGCCGACAGCGCCCGCACCTGCGCATCCAGCCGCCGCTGCTGGCGGACCTCACCGCACGCCAGCGCAAGGCCGTGACCCATGGCGAGGGCCCGCTGCTCATCGTGGCCGGCGCCGGGACCGGCAAGACCACGGTCATCACCCGCCGCATCGCCTGGCTCATCGCGGAGAAGCGCGCCAGGCCATCCGAGATCCTGGCGCTGACCTTCACGGATCGCGCCGCGCTGGAAATGACCGAGCGCGTCGACCGGCTGGTGCCGTACGGCTACACCGACACGGTGATCAGCACCTTCCACGCCTTCGGTGATCGGCTGCTGCGCGAGCACGCCCTGGAGGCTGGCCTGTCGGACCGCTCGACCGTCATGTCCCGGGCCGAGCAGGTGATCTTCCTGCGCGAGCATCTCTTCGAGCTGCCCCTGGACCGATACCGCCCGCTGGGCGATCCGACCCGCTTCCTGCACGCCCTGGTGACGCTCATCAGCCGGGCGCGCGACGAGGACGTGCAGCCAGGGGAATACGGCGCCGCCGCCCGACACCTGGCCGAGCAGGCCGCCGAGTCACCGTTCGACGAGGCACTGGCCGAGGAGGCGGCCCAGCAGGCGGAGCTGGCCGCGCTGTACGCGGCATACCAGGTGCTCATGCGCGCCAACGACCGGCTGGACTTCGGCGACCAGGTGAGCCTGGCGCTGGCCGTCCTGCGCGACCACCCGGCGGCGCTGGAGGCCGAGCGGCGCCGCTTCAAGTACATCCTGGTGGACGAGTTCCAGGACACGAACTACGCCCAGTTCGAGCTGGTGAAGCTGCTGGCCGGCTCGCCCCGCGCCAACGTCACGGTGGTGGGTGACGACGACCAGAGCATTTACCGCTTCCGTGGCGCCGCGCTGTCGAACATCCTGGGCTTCCGCGCCGCCTTCCCCAAGGCCGCCAGCGTTGTGCTGAACGACAACTTCCGCAGCCGCCAGCCCATCCTGGACGCGGCGTATCGGCTCATCCAGCACAACAACCCGGACCGGCTGGAGGCGCGCGAGGGACTGGACAAGCAGCTCGTCGCTCGTTCGAAGTTCGCGCGCCCGCAGCCGGCTGACGGCCCCATCGCGCTGACCGCCTATGAGGCCGGATCGGACGAGGCCGATGCGGTGGCCGAGCGCATCGCCGCCTCGCTTCGCGCGGGTCGCAGCGCCGGCGACCACGCCATCCTGGTCCGCACCAACCGCGACGCCGAGCCGTTCCTGCGTGCGCTGAACATGGCGCGCGTGCCGTGGCGCTTCTCCGGCACCGCCGGGCTCTACCACCAGCCCGAGGTGCGGCTGCTGCTCAGCTTCCTGCGCGCGGTGCACGATCCCGCGGACTCGGTGGCCTGCTACGACCTTGCCACCTCGGAGATCTTCAATCTCCCTGCCGGCGACGTGACGCTGGCGCTGAACGCCGCGACCCGCCGCCGCACTCCGCTCGAGGCCGCGCTGCGCCTGGCCATGGAGGACGGCGTGGGGCCGTTCGGCGGCCGCCCACGCGAGACCGTGAAGCGGCTGCTGGCCAGCCTCGATCAGCACCGCGCCATGAGCACCGAACGTGGCGCCGGGGAGCTGCTCTACCACTTCGTGACCAGCAGCGGCTGGCTCGGACGCCTGGCCCGGGAGGCGCGCGAAGCCGGCGACGAGCGGCTGGCCAACGTGGCGCGCTTCTTCGAGATCGTTCGACGCCAGGCGGCATTGCTGCGCGACGATAGGCTGCCCTTTCTAGTCGAGCAGCTGGACACGCTCATCGAGGCAGGGGACGACCCATCGACGGCGGACGTCGAGCCGGACACCGGCGAGGCGGTGCACGTGCTCACCTACCACAAGGCAAAGGGCCTCGAGTTCCCGATCGTCCACATGGTCGGCCTGGTCGACGACCGCTTCCCGACGCGTTCCCGCGGCGACCTGCTGCCGCTTCCTGCTGAGCTTGTGCGCGAGCCGCTGCCGGACGGTGACCATCACCTGGCCGAGGAGCGGCGCCTGTTCTACGTCGGCATGACGCGGGCGCGCGAAGAGCTGCATCTGAGCTGGGCCCGCGACTATGGGAACCGGGTCGCGCGCCGCATGAGCCCGTACCTCCTCGAGGCGCTTGACCTGCCGCCGGCGACGCCGGCCGAGATCGCGAGGACCAGCGCGGTCGAGCGCCTGGCACGCAACCAGCGCGCCGCCGCCCCCGCCACGCCACGCGGCGCGCGACCGGCCATCGGCGACCGCCAGTTGAACCTCAGCTACGGCCAGATCAGCGACTACCTGGATTGCCCGACGCGGTATCGCTACGCGCACGTCATCCGCATCCCGACGCCTGCCTCCCACCAGATGGCCTACGGCCGCGCGCTGCACGCGGCGGTGCAGGCCTACCACCGCCGGCAGCTGGCCGGCCAGCCGGCGACGCGCGAGGAGCTGCACGCCGAGCTGGACGCCGCCTGGGAGTCGGTCGGCTTCCTGACTCGCCAGCACGAGGAGGCGCGCAAGCAGGCCGCACACGAGGCGTTGGATCGCTTCTGGGAGGACCAGCAGGCGGACCCGGCGCGACCCGTGGCCGTCGAGCAGGAGTTTTCGGTGCTCCTGGGTCGCGACCGTGTCCGCGGGCGCTATGACCGCGTCGATCGCGACGAGGATGGCCGGGTGGTGATCACCGACTACAAGTCGGCCGATGTACGTGATCCGTCGACTGCCGGTCGCCGTGCCCGCGAATCGCTGCAGCTGTCGATCTATGCCCTTGCTTACGAGGCGCAGCACGGACGCCCGCCGGACGAGCTGGCGCTGCACTTCCTGGAGTCGGGGATCGTCGGCCGCGCGACGCCAACCCCCAAGCGGCTGGCCAAGGCGACCGAGCAGGTCACGACCGTCAGCGAGGGCATTCGCGCCGGCGACTTCGCGCCGAACCCCTCGCCCATGCGCTGCGGGCTCTGCCCGTTCCGCGAGATCTGCCCGGATGCCGCGCGCTGAGATGCAGGCTCTGCCCCAGCATTGAGCCGCACGGACCGGATCCTTGCGCTCGGCCTGCTGCTGCTGGCCATCCTGGTTGGCATCGGCCTCGTCGCTTTCGCCGCGAATGCCTGCCCGGGGGAGCTGCCCGGGCAGCCCTGCCCGGAGGGCGGCACCAACCGGCTGGTGGTAATCATCGCGACCGGGGCCATAGTCACTCTGTTCGCCACTTCCCTGGCGTTCCTGAGCGCGTTCGTCCTGCGCCGGCGCATCGTGTACCGCGGAGCCTGGGCTCGCGCTGCGCTGCGCGGCGTCCTGCTGGGCGCGCTGGTGGTCGCTCTCGGCGGGCTGCGGCTGGGCGGCGCCCTTTCGGTGCCGGTGACGATGTTCGTCGCCCTGCTGGCAGCCGCACTCGAGTGGTTTGCCATCCGGCGGCTCGACCGCCCATGAGCGCCGACATCTTCGCCAGCCAGCCGACCGATGCGGACCTGCTGGCCGAGCTCTACGACCTCGAGCACGACCAGGTCACCGAGGACCTGGTCTTCTATCGCGAGCAGACGCGACGCAGCGGCCACGTGGTGCTCGAACTGGGCTGTGGCTCCGGCCGCCTGCTGCGCAGCTTCGCGGCCGGCAAGGCGCGCCGCATTATCGGTGTGGACGGATCGGCAAGCCTGCTGCGCCGTGCCGACCTCCGCATCGCCGCGGAGCCGCTGCTGGCCGCGGCCCGCGAACAGGGCCGATTGCACCTCGTCCACGGTGACGTGCGGCATCTGGGCCAGCTCCCCCTGCGGCAGCTGCTGGGCGGCGACGGTGCGGACCTGGTGGTGGCGGCGGGCGTGATGCCGCATCTCGGCGGTCCTGAGGATGCGCTGGCGATGCTGTCCGGCGTGCGCCCCCTGATGGCCGAGGGTGGGCGCCTCATCCTGGACGATCTCGGCCCCGGATCTCTGCCCCAGCGAGACCTGCCGCTGTCGGTCGATTGGCGGCGGGAGCTGCATGGTCAGCCGGTCGTGCGGCGCAGCCAGTTGATGCGCCGCGAGGAGCCGGAGGGCCTCCGCGTGACGTTCTCCACGATCGTGGACCTAGGACGACCCGATGGTACGATAGCGCGGCTTCCGGCCGGATACCGCCTCTGGTACTCATGGGATGACGTGCTCGATGCCGTGGTCCGGGAGGCCGGTCTGACCATCGAGCTCGCCTATGGCTCGCACGACCTGGACCCGCTCAATGCATCCAGCGACCGGCGGATCGCCGTGATCCGGCAGGCGGGCGACTAACGGAAGCGCTCCGCGGTCCGCGGGCAGAGGGTAGACAAGACGCGTGGCTGATCAGATCCGGCTCCTGGTGATCGAGGACGTACCGCAGGTCGCGGCGCACATGCGCTCGCTGCTGCAGGCGCAATCTCAGATCAAGATGCTCGAGGTTGTCACCGTCGGCGACCGTGCGGTGGCAGCGGTGAGCGAGTACAAGCCGGACGTCGTCATCGTCGACGCCCTGCTGCAGGGACGTGTGCAGGGTACCGATGTGGCGTACGGCATCCGACAGGCGGAGCCACAGGTCGGGATCGTGATGCTCACCGTCCCTCAAAACCCGGTCGCCGAGAGCGCCGAGCGTGGCATCGACAGCGTGCTGAAGATGCCGTTCTCCGGCTTCGACCTGACGACCATCGTGCGCAAGACCTATGAGCAGCGCACCGTCGAGGCCGCGCGCGCCGGCAGCATGATCATCTCCATGTTCTCGGCCAAGGGCGGTGTGGGGCGCACCACCATCGCCTACAACCTGGCCGTGGCGCTCGGCAAGGACCACAAGGTCTGCCTGGTCGATGGCTCGCTGCAGTTCAGCGACCTGCGCGGCCTGCTGCGCGTGCCGGCCACGGCGCCGTCCGTCGTCAACCTGCCGACCGACCGCATTCGCGAATCCGACGTGGCGGAGGTCGCGTGGCGCGATCCATCTGGCATCGACATCCTGCTCGCCCCACCGCGCGTTGAGATGGCGGAGATGGTCACCGTGCGCGACCTGGAGAAGTCGCTCAGCCTGCTGCGCCAGCTGTACGAGTTCGTGGTGATCGACACCCGCGCCGGCCTGGGCGACGACGTCCTCGTCTTCCTGGACGCGGCCGACGTGGTGATGCAGGTGCTGACTTACGACTCCATGGCCGTTCGCAACCTGGTGATGGCCCGCGAGGCCTTCGACGCCATCGGCTATCCGGCAACCAAGCTGGCGGTCGTCCTCAATCGTGCGGATTCCGCCGGCGGCATGACCAAGGCCGATGTCGAGGCAGCTCTTGCCGCTCCCATCGACTACGAAGTCGTGTCCGACGGTCGCCTGGTGGTCGCCGCCAACAACGAGGGCGTGCCGTTCGTCACCAGCAGCCCCGACGCACCGATCTCGCAGGCGCTGCGCGCGATCGCTGGCTCGCTGGCCTCCCATCAGAAGGATCGCGTTCCGGCACTCGCCCGGCGCTGACCCCCCCGCCACAAACATCGGCCGCCCCCATAATCGGGGCGTGATACACCCCGGCCAGAGGGCGGACCAGCGCCCCATTGGCGTCTTTGACTCCGGCGTGGGCGGCCTTACGGTTCTCTCCGAGATTCGGCGGCGCCTTCCCGCCGAGGCCACCGTCTATCTCGGCGACAACGCCCGCACTCCGTACGGACCGCGCCCGGCCGATGAGGTCCGCACCTTTACCATCGAGTGCGTGCGCTGGCTGCTCGGCCAGGACGTCAAGGCCCTTGTATTGGCCTGCAACACGGCGACCTCGCGCGCGCTGGCCGACGCCCGTGTCGCCGCTCCCGTGCCGGTTCTTGGCGTGGTGCGTCCCGGGGCGGTGAGCGCCGCGGCAGCCACGCGATCAGGTCATGTCGGGGTGATCGCCACGGCCGGAACGGTTGAGTCCGGCGCCTATCCGGAGGCGATCGGCGAGGCAAATCCCGATCTGGTCGTCAGCCAGCAGGCCTGCCCGGACCTCGTGCCGCTGGTCGAAGCCGGGGAGCTCGACGGCGCTCGCACGACCGCCGCGGTCGACGGCTACCTGGACGAGCTGCTGGCAGCCGATGACCGGATCGACACGCTGCTCCTGGGCTGCACCCACTATCCGCTGCTGCGCGCGCCGATTGAGCGACGCGTCGGCCCGGGCGTGGCCGTGGTCGACTCGGCGTTCACCACCGCCCTGGCGCTGGAAGACCTGCTGGACGCGCTCGGCGCGCGCTCTGCCGCGGATCCATCGGAGCCGATGACCGAGGGCGGCAACCGCATCGTGACCACCGGCGACGTGGCCGCGTTCAGCGCCGTCGCCGAGCGGGTGTTCGGTGCGCGTCTGCCCGCGGTCGAGGCGGCCGAGGTGGCGCGCCACTAGACTTTCGACATGACCCGAAGTGCGAGCCGCCTGGGGATGGGCATTCTGGTTGGTGGCCTGCTGGCGATGGGAGCCACCGTCGCACAGCGCGAGATCATGCGGCGAGCCGGCAGCCGGCTCATTGATTGGAACGCGGTGCGCGGCATCGCCAGGCGTCGGCTGGGGGTGGATGACGCCCAGCTGGACGCCTCGCAACGCGCCGCTTCGGAGGCCTTCTATCGCGACGCGCTGCTCAACATCGAGCCCGTCGTGGCGGCCGAGATCGGCGCCAGCCTGCCGGAGGCGCTGGAGGTGCCGGCGGTGATCGACCGCCGCGAGTGGATCGATCTCAACCTGGCGACCTTTGAGGCCCTGTTCCAGCGGGTCGAGCGCCTGATGGCTACCGCCGAGGCGGAGGACACGCCGGGTCGCGCGCTGGCGCGCATCGTGAACCGGGCCATCGGCAATCAGCAGATCGGCTTCCTGATGTCGTTCCTGGCACGCAAGGTCCTGGGCCAGTACGACGTCAGCCTGCTCGCCGCAGGCCCGGCTGCTCGTGGCCGGCTGCATTTCGTGGAGCCGAACATCGTCGCCACCGCGCAGAACATGCGCCTGCCACTCGACCAGTTCCGCACCTTCGTGGCGCTGCACGAGGCAACCCACGCCTTCGAGTTCGAGGCCTATCCCTGGCTGCGGGAGCACTTCGCTGGGCTCGTGGCCGAGTCCATCGACCGTTTGGCCGCGGATTCGGGCGGATTCGGTGTGCGGCTGCGCAACGCCCTCGCCACCCGCGGTCCCGGCCACTGGCTGGAGCGCATCATGAGCCCGCCTCAGCTGGAGAGCTTCCAGCGCACGCAGGCGCTGATGTCGCTGCTGGAGGGCTACTCCAACCACGTGATGAACGCCGCAGGTGAGCAGCTGCTCCCCGGCTTTGCCCAGATCCACGAGCGCTTCGAGCGACGGAACCAGGCGCGCACGCAGCTCGAGCGCGCGATCCTGCGTCTCACCGGCCTCGACCTCAAGATGGAGCAGTACCAGGCCGGAGAGCGCTTCGTCGACACCGTCATCGCCAGCCGGGACCGCAACTTCATGAACCGCGTCTGGGAGGGACCGGCCAACCTGCCCACGCTCGACGAGATCCGCGCCCCGGCTCGCTGGATCGCCCGCATGGAGGAGCAGCGCTGAGCGACGATCTCGTCGTGCTGGCAACGCCGCTGTTCGGGGCGCCGCTCCCACCGGACCAGGTGGCGCGCATCGAGGCCGTGCCCGGCGCACGCCTAGTCGCCATCTCGCGCGAGGGGGTGGTCCACGACGACGCAGCCGATGCCCTGGCCGCCGCCCGCGTGCTGCTGCGCGGCAGCATCCCGGCCCCAGTCCTCGACCACGTCCTCAGCCGTGCGCCGCGACTGGAATGGATCCACTCCTTCTCGGCCGGCGTGGAGCGCGTGGCCACCGAGGCGGTGCGGGCCCGCGATCTTACCGTGACCAACGCGCGCGGCGTGTTCAGCCGGCCGATCGCCGAGTACGTGGTGATGATGTGCCTGGCCATCGCCCGCCGCCTGCCGCAGCTGCTGGAGCTGCAGCGCGAGCGGACCTGGCAGCCGCTGCGTGGGCGCGAGCTCGGCAGCATGACGGTGGGCATCGTGGGGTACGGCAGCATCGGCTCCGAGCTGGCCAACCTGCTGGCGCCCTTCGAGACGAAGATCCTGGCCACGCGGCGGCATCCGGAGCGGGGAGCTTCGGAGCCGAACGTCGAGCTGCTCGGCTCTGACCAGCTGGACGAGCTGCTCAAACGCAGCGACGTGGTGGTCGTGGCCGCGCCGCTGACCGACGAGACCGCCGGCATGATCGGCGCCCCGCAGCTGCGCGAGATGGCGGAGCACGCCTGGCTCATCAACATCGCGCGCGGCCGGCTGATCGACGAGCTGGCGCTGCGCCGCGCGCTGGAGTCCGGCTGGATCGGCG
>DATBIY010000090.1:0-4577 GCA_036556695.1 Candidatus Limnocylindria bacterium | reverse complement strand
ACTGGCGGACGCTCCTGAACGCGGATGGGCGCGGCTACCGCGAAGGCGTCCGCCGGCGTGTCGCCGTGCAGGCGGCGGAAGGTGTACCGATACAGATCGCGGCCCAACGCCACCGTGGGTGCGGCCAGGATGGCCCCGCCGATCCCGAACAGGGCGCCACCCACCACCAGCGCCAGGATCATGACCGCCGGGTGCAGGTCGACCGCGTCGCCGATGACCTTGGGCACCAGCAGGTTGTTCTCGAGCTGCTGGATGGCGGTGTACAGGATGACCGCCGCGATGGCGGCGGCCGGGCTGATGGTCAGGCCGATGAGGATGGCCGGCACGGCGGCAATCACCGGGCCGATGATCGGGAACCACTCCAGCACGCCGGCAATCAGGGCCAGCACCAGGGTGAACTCGCCGAACTCGGAGAAGCCCACGAAGGTCAGGATCGTCAGGCCGATGGCGGTGGCCAGGAAGATGGCCGCTCCCAGGAGAAGCTGGCCACGCACCCAGCGACCGCCCACGCCGGCAACCAGCGCGAGAACGTTGGCCGCATCCGGCCGCCAATGCTCGGGCAGCGCGCCCGCCACCGCAGCCGGCAGCCGCTCGCGGTCCTTCAGCACGAAGAACAGCCACACCGGGATGACCACCAGGCCGACCACGAAGCCGGCGGTGCGCAGGATTGTCGATACCGCCGGTCCCAGGATCTGTTGGATGGCGTCGCCGAACGCAGCCTCGGCTGAAGCGATCGACTGGTCCAGGGTGGCGCGCAGCTCGGGCGGCAGTGGCAGCGAGCGATACCACTCCAGCAGGCCGTGCTGCACGTTCGAGATGGCGGAGCCGAGCTCCGGCAGGTGGGTCAGGAAGTCCCGCGTCTGCGCGGCGATGGGCGGAACGGCGTAGGCGACCAGTCCCCAGACCAGCGCCACCACGCCGGCATAGCTGATCAGGATGCCGCCCCAGCGCGGCATGCCGCGTCGGTGCAGCCAGCTGACGATGGGGTCGAGGATGAAGGCCAGCGCCACGCCGATGAAGAAGGCCGGCAGTGCTCCCCGCGCCGACCACAGGAGCCAGGCCACCAGCACCAGCACGCCCAGCACGAACAGGCCAAGCCGATGCCGCCGCAGGGCCTCCAGCAGAGCTGCCATTCGATCCACGGTACCATCAGGCGCTATGGCCGATCGAAGCCCCACCGACGGCGCGCCGCGCCAGCGCTGGCAGATCCTGTTCGCCCGCCGTGAACCGGCCCTGCGCCTGCGCCAGGCCGAGCTGCTGGCCGAGTTCGAGCGCGCGTTCCGCGAGGCGGGCCTGCCGCTGTCGCAGACGAATGCCGCGCGCCCGCGCGCGCGTCTGAAGTTCGCCGCCAACCTGCCGGTCAACGTCGAGCTGCGGGGCGAGGTGCTGGAGGTTTACCTGGACGAGCTCACGCCAATCGGCAGGATCCAGGTGGCCGCCGAGCTGCTGCCGGAGGGCGTCGAGATCGTGGACGCGCGCGAGGTGTGGCACGGCTTCCCGTCGGCTGCCTCGCAGCTGCGCGCCGCCGAGTACGAGGTCGAGGTGCGGCCGCGCGGCGACGCCTCGCTGAGCAGTGACGAGCTGCGTGGGGCGGTGGTGCGGCTCCTTACCGCGGAGACGCTCCCCGGGAAGCGGCGGCGCGGCGAGTCAGAGCGGCGCTCGGATTCGGGAGAGCGGGACCTGCGTCCCTACATCGAGGACGTGGAGGTGGTCGAGGTCGACGAGGCGGCGCGCACGGCACGCCTGCGCATGGTCCTGCGCCTCGATCCCAGCGGGGCCGGCCGGCCGGAGGACGTGGTGGCGGCCCTGAACCTGCCGGTGGAGGCGGGAGCGGCCGTTCGGACGCGCCTCCTGTTCGTTGACACTCCCCCGATCGCCCGGTAGACTCCTCGCCCCGCGGAGTGATCGTCGGCCCTGTGTCGCCGTGCCCGTGAATTCGACGAATTTCAGCGTGTTGGAGAAGCCATGTTTGCCGTGGTGAGCAGCGGCGGGAAGCAGTACCGGGTCGAGCCCGGCAGCACGGTCGTGATCGACCGCCTGGCCGAGGAGCCCGGTGCGTCGATCACCTTCGACCGCGTGCTCCTCATCGGCGATGGGGACCAGACCACCGTCGGCACGCCGCTGGTGACGGGCGCCACGGTGAGTGGCATCGTCCTGGGCGAGGAGCTCGGGCCGAAGCTGGTCATCTTCAAGTTCAAGCAGAAGGTCAAGTACCGGCGCCGGACCGGCCATCGGCAGCACCTGACCCGCGTGCGCATCGATGAGATCAGCGCGGTCGGCAAGCCGAAGGCCCGCACCGCCGCCAAGCCGAAGGCGGAAGCCCAGGCACAGCCCGAGGCGGCGGCAGCCGCCGAGGCATCGGCTCCGGAGGAAGCGCCAGCCAAGCCGAAGCGCCGCGCGACGGCGAAGGCCAAGAAGGCCGAAACGGCCGAGGAGTAATCGCAAGATGGCACATAAGAAGGCTGGCAGCAGCAGCAAGAACGGGCGCGACAGCGCGGGCCAGCGGCTGGGCGTGAAGCGTGGCGACGGCCAGGACGTGCTGGCCGGCACGATCATCGTTCGCCAGCGCGGAAGCACCTTCAACCCGGGCCCCAACGTGGGCATGGGTCGTGACTACACGCTCTTCGCGAAGGCGGATGGCAAGGTCAGGTTCACGCACGAGTCGCGTGACAAGAAGCGGGTGAGCGTGGTCAGCCAGTGAAGGCCGAGATCCATCCCAAGTACCATCAGGCGACGGTGCACTGCGTCGGCTGCGGCACCACCTTCACGGTCGGCTCGACCGCCGAGTCGATCCGCGTCGAGGTCTGCTCCAATTGCCATCCGTTCTACACCGGGACCCAGAACATCGTCGATACCGCCGGCCAGGTCGAGCGGTTCCAGCGACGGATGGAGCGCGCCAAGCGCTGAGGCGCGAGGCGCCCTGCTCATGAGCCCGCAATGCGCCGGCTGACCCGCTGGCCGGCGCTGCTGGCCCCGCACCTGATCTTCCTGATCCCCGAGCTGCTCATGGCAGCCGGCCCGTTCGTGGTGCAGACCGTGGGCGCCGCCGGCAAGCGGGCGTTCCGCATGCCCGACTTCTTCTACGGCGGCCAGGCGCTGATCGAGGGCGTCATGATGCGCGGCCGCACGACCGTGGCCATGAGCGTGCGGCCGCCCTCCGGCGAGATCCATACCTACTCGGAGCCGTTGCCGGCTGCCCTGCAGCACGGCCGCTGGCTGAAGGTGCCGTTCGTGCGCGGCATTGTCGTGCTGTACGAGACCCTTGTGCTGGGCACGCGGATGCTGATGCGCTCTGCGGCGATCGCCGCCGAGGGTGAGGACATCGCCATCAGCCGCGGGATGATGGTCGGCACCATGATCTTCAGCCTCGGCTTCGCCGTGGCGATCTTCTTCGTGCTGCCGCTCTACCTTTCCACCTTCGCCGATTCGGCCACCGAGTCAGATCTGCTGGCCAACATCGCCGAGGGCCTGATCCGGTTGGTGGTGTTCGTGGCGTACATCGGGCTCATTGGCCTGATGAGCGACATCAAACGCGTCTTCGCCTACCACGGCGCAGAGCACAAGGCCATCAGCGCCCACGAGGCGCAGCGCCCGCTGACGCCGGAAGAAGTCGACCGCTTCTCCACGGCCCACACCCGCTGCGGCACCACCTTCCTGCTGATCGTGGTGGTCATCAGCATCTTCTTCTTCAGCCTCATCCCGCGCGCCGGGGTGCCGCTGCCGCTGCTCTTCCTGTCCCGCGTGGCGCTGGTGCCATTCATCGCCTCGGTGAGCTACGAGCTGGTGCGCTTCGGCGCCTCGCACTATGGCAACGCGCTGGTGCGCGCCATCTACCAGCCAGGCCTGTGGCTGCAGTCGCTCACCACCCGCCCGCCGGACCACTCGATGCTGGAGGTGAGCATCGCCTCGCTCGAGTCGTGCCTGGCCTCGGATCGCTCCGCGGGCACGCCAAGGGTGGAGCCAACCGCCGATATCGTGGATCCAACCGCCGGAGTCCTGCCGTAGCGGGAGCGGGACCGCCGGCGTGCAGCGGGCGCCTGCTGGCGGGTCACCGACTTGCGGTTTGCGACTGGGAGTAGCGTTAAGTCAGTCAGCGTGGCTGTCCGGCGAGATCGGCCGTTCGGCTGAGCACGATTCGCGGGTTTCCCCGGGCGCCGGACGGCTTCTGACCCACTTAACGCTACGGCGGATCGCATATCGGCAGTCAAGCGCGCCCGACTTCCGGAATGACGCTGCCACGCGACATATCGGCAGTCGAGCAGCCCTGGCGTCAGAAAGACGCTGCAAGGCGGCGGCGGTCCCCATCAGGCGAACCACGCGGGCAGCACCGGATAATGGGTCCGTGGACGAGCGGTTGCGCGAGATCGAGGAACGCTACGAGGGGCTAACCGGGGAGATGAGCTCCCCGGGGCTCGACGTTGCCCGCATGGCGGAGATCGGTCGCGAGCTGGCGCGCCTCGAGCCGGTGGTCAGTGTCACGCGGCAGTGGCGCGAGGTGCAGGATGAGCTGCGCTCCACCGCCGAGATGGCGCGCGACCCTGACGAGGAGGTTCGTCAGCTGGCCCGCGAGGAGCTGG
>DATBIY010000089.1:0-10929 GCA_036556695.1 Candidatus Limnocylindria bacterium | reverse complement strand
TGGCTGCTGTTCCTGGCGGCGTTCTGGCTGGCCGCGGCGCTGACCCGCGCGGTGCATGACGCCGCCCGCCAGCCGCCCCCGCTCTCCGAGCTGGCCGGCACGTACGCCACCACCCTGCTGCCGATCGCCGCCGGCTACCTGGTGGCCCACTACTTCACCGAGCTGCTGCAGGGCGCACTCTGGCTGCCGCAGCTGATCGCAAACCCGCTGATGACCGTGGCGCCCCTGCTGGACTGGTTCCCGGTCAGCGCGGTGTGGTACCTGTCGGTCGGCGCCATCGTGCTCGGCCACGTCGTCGCGGTCGTGCTGGCGCATCGGGTGGCGCTGCGCGACACACCGTCCCGTCCCGTCCTGGCCGGCCTGCCGCTGGTGGTGGTGATGGTCGGCTACACGGTGCTGTCGCTGTGGATCATCGCCTCGCCGATCACCCTGGAGCCGGGCGTGACGCCGGCGGCCACCATCACCCGCTGAGGCCGATGAGCGACGTCAGCCTGGCACTCGCCTTCGCCGCCGGCCTGCTGAGCTTCGCCTCGCCGTGCGTCCTGGCGCTGGTGCCGGTTTACCTCGCCTTCCTCGGCGAGAGCGCGGCCACGCTGCAGCCCGCCGCCGTGGGCGGCGCTCCGCGCACGGCGTGGCGCGGGCCGGTCATGGCCCAGGCGCTGCTCTTCGTGGCCGGCTTCAGCATCCTCTTCATCCTGCTGGGCATCTCGGTGGGGCTGCTGGGCGGGCCTCTCTTCGGGCAGGACCGGCCGCTGGTGCGCCAGGTGGCCGGCATCCTGGTCATCGCTCTCGGGCTGGTCAGCACCGGCCTCTTCGGCCCCGTCCTCGAGCGGCTGAGCGTCCGCCCGCCCACAGAGCTGCTTCCCACGGCCCGCAACGCGCGCTCGCTCACCCTGGGCGTGCTGGTCGGAATTGGCTGGACGCCGTGCATCGGCGCGGTGCTGGGCGCGATCTTGACCATGGGCCTCTCCTCGCAGGACGTGGGCGCCGCGACCCTGCTGCTGATCGCCTACTCCGCCGGCCTGGCGGTCCCGTTCCTGGCCGCCGCCGTGGCGCTGCCGGCCATCAAGCCCCTGCTCGACGCGCTGCGGCGACACCATCGGGCCGTCCAGCTGGCATCCGGAGCCTTCATCATGGCCATGGGGGTGCTGATCTACTTCAACGTGTTCGCCCGCATGGCGAGCCTGTTCACCATCCTCTAGGAGGCCCTGAGCCGATGCATCCCGTCGCATGGCTGGCCTTGGCGATCGGCTCCGAGGTCGTTGGCACGCTGTCGCTGCGCCTGTCCGATGGCTTTCGCAACGTCGGCTGGGTGGCGCTGATCATCGCCGGCTACGGCATCAGCTTCTATGCCATGTCGATCGCGCTGCGCACCATCCCGCTCGGCGTGGTCTACGCCGTGTGGTCAGGCGTCGGCACCGCGATCGTGGTGGTGCTGGGCTGGGTCCTCTTCAAGGAGGCGCTGGACGCGGTGAAGCTGGCCGGGATCGGGCTGATCGTGATCGGCGTGGCCATGCTCAACGGAGCGGGGAGCAGCCACTAGCCCTCGGGGGTTGCCGGGGTGACCTCTGGCTCCGCCTCTCCCTCGAAGAAGTAGCGGTACAGCACCGCGGCCACGATGCCGCCCAGCAGCGGGCCGATCCACCACACGTACCAGTTGTCCCAGGTTTGCGACGCCAGCGCGGGACCGAACCAGCGCGCCGGGTTCATGGCCGCGCCGGTCAGCGGGCCACCCATCAGCACGTCGGCGGCGACCGCCAGGCCGATGGCCAGGCCGCCGATCTTGGGCGCCCGCGGGTCGATGGCCGTTCCGAACACGGTGAGCACCAGGAGCAGCGTCAGCACGGCCTCGATGACGATCGCCGACGCCACGCCCATGCCCTCCCCCAACGCCGGCGTGCCGAGCGCGGAGTCGGTAGCCGCCTGGACCGGCATCACCACCGAGAGCAGGTAGCCGGCCGCCGCGGCGCCGATCAGCTGCGCCACCACGTAGCCGGCCGCCTTGGTCCACTCTATGCGCCCCGCAAGGCGCACGGCGACGGTGACCGCCGGGTTGAAGTGGCCGCCGGAGATCGAGCCGAAGGCCGACACCAGCACCGCTAGCGCTAGGCCGTGGGCGAAGGCGATGCCCACCAGGCCCGGGCCATCCGCGCCGGCGTGGGTCGCCAGGATCACGGAGCCGGCGCCGACGAAGAAGAACAGGAAGGTGCCGACCGCCTCGGCAACCAGGGCCGCGTTCAGCCGATTCAACATGCGGCGGATTCTACGGGGTCGCGATGCGGAAATGGCGCCCCCGGAGGGAATCGAACCCCCGACGCAGGCCTTAGGACGGCCTCGCTCTGTCCGCTGAGCTACGGGGGCGGCGCCACCAAGATCGTACCCGGCCTCCCTATGATCGGTCCATGAGCCACCGGCTGGTCCTCTACGAGCGCAGGGACTGCCACCTTTGCGACGAAGCGCGCGTCCTCATGGACGAGATGATTGGTCCGGACCGATACGAGCGCGTCGACATCGATACCAGTGACGAACTCGTGCTGCGCTACGGCTTCCGCGTTCCGGTGATCGCGATGGACGGCGCGGACCGCCTGGAGGCGCCGATCACCGGGCCGGACCTCCGCGCGCTCGCGCGCGAGCTCTGACCGTGCGCCGCTACACCAGCGTGCTATGGCTGGCTGCCATCGCCGCCGTGGGCGTGGTGCTGGCCGTGCTGGCCTTCGTGCCGCTCCGCCCATCCGGAGAGCTGCGGGACGATCCGCTGGTCGGGCGCGCCGCACCGGCCATCGAGGCGCACAGCCTGGACGGCCGGGACTGGTCGCTGGCGGCCGATGGCGCCGGGCGCGTGACCTGGATCAACTTCTGGGCGACCAGCTGCGAGCCGTGCCGCAGCGAGATGCCGGCCATGCAGGCGCTGGCCGAGGCCTATGGCGATCGGCTGCTGATCCTGGGCGTGAACTGGGGCGAGGCCCAGGACGCGGTGTCGAGCTTCGCGGAGCGCTATGGCGTGCACTACCCGCTGCTGCTCGACCCGCGCCTGGAGAATTACTTCCGCTGGGCCCGGACCGATGGGCTGCCGCGGCACTTCTTCGTCTCGCCGAACGGGGAGGTGGTGCGCGAAGTCATCGGTCCATTGGAGCCCGGGCGGATGGTCAGCATCCTGCGCGAGCTCATCGGCCCAGCCTGAGGCCCGGCCTGAGGCCCGGCCTCAGCCGGAAACGACGTACAGCGTGCCGCTCATCTGGGTGTGGATCGAGCAGTCGAAGTAGTACTCGCCCTCGTCGAGCGCCTCGACCGCATAGTCGAGCGACTCGCCCTGGGTGGAGATCACCTCACCATCCATGAGCGTCTCGCCCTTCGAGCTGTCGGGGTAGACGTTGACGTCGTGCGGCGCGCTCTCCTCGTTG
This sequence comes from Candidatus Limnocylindria bacterium, assembly GCA_036556695.1. Classification (GTDB taxonomy): domain Bacteria; phylum Chloroflexota; class Limnocylindria; order QHBO01; family QHBO01; genus DASSCW01. The sequence continues at coordinate 7,528 of DATBIY010000089.1, read as the reverse complement.
GTGAACCGGATGGTGAACGCCTCGCCGGCGTTGGCCACCATGCACGGCGCGCTGAACTCGATGTTCGCGGCGGACAGCTCGATGACGCCGTTCTCGACGCGAGCGCAGTCGCTGGGCGGCTCACCGCCCGACGGCAGCGGCGTGCTGGAGGAGCCGCTCGAACAGGCGGCCAGGGTGAGCGCCACGACCGCGGCCAGGACCGGCAGCGAGCGGCGCGATGCAATCCGAATCAAGGCAGAACCTTTCCTCTGCGGGACCTTCGTAGGGGCCGCTCCATGATATCGGCCAGGTTCGTGCCTTGCGAATGACCGAGAGTTGCCCCAGATCAGGCCTGGCGGGCGCGGAAGCTCCCCTTTTCGGTGGCCTCGATCTGCACCGGGAGCGCGCCTGGATCGTGGGTGAAGTAGCACCACCAGCCTTCGTCAGCGGCGCGGCGCACGAGCTCGTTGCGGATCTCGACGGCGTCGATCGGGTAGTCGTCGAAGGCGCTGGTCCAGCGCACCGGGACCTGGTAGCGGGTCGGGATCAGATCGCCCCAGAAGATGGCGCGCTCCTGCGGGTCTTCGGCCCGGCCTCCGGCCTCCCGTGAGCCGATGAGCACCGCCTGCGAGCCACGCGTATGCCCGCCGGTGCGCAGCACGCTGACGCCCGGCACCAGGGTGACCTCGCCGGAAACTTCGGCAAGCTGCCCTGCCGCGCGGACGAGGTCCAATTGCTCGGTCTCCATCAGGCCCGCCAGGCGCAGCTCGTCGCCGTGGGCGGCGTCGGCCTCCTCGCGCTGCACCACGTAGCGCGCCTTGGGGAAGTTGGGCTTGCCGGCCGCGTTGACCAGGCCGCCGGCATGGTCGTAGTGCAGGTGGCTGACCACCACGAAGTCGATGCGTGCCGGATCCTCACCCACCGCCCGCAGCGCCTCCGCCGGGTCGCCGCCCTCGGTGCCTTTGATGTCGCGGTCCTTGTCGGTCATCCGCACGCCGGTGCCGGTCTCAACGAGCACGCGCTTGCCGGCCGACTCGAGGAGCAGCAGGTTAAGGCGCATCAGCAACCGGCCACGCTCATCGGTCTCCAGGCCGAAGCGCTCCCACAGGGGCCGTGGCACGACGCCGAAGAAGCCGCCGGCATCGGGCCGGAACCAGTCGGCGCGCACCACGCGCACCCGTACGCCGCCGGCGAAGGTCCGTGCCTCGGCGTCGGGAGTGATGTGGTAGAGGGGTTCCGGCAGTGCTGCGTGCCTCCGGTGGTCGTGGGCGGTGCTGAGCTACGGCTCGCGGCGGATGCGGCCTCGCTCGAAGTCGCGATGGTACAGGCTGGCCGTCGGGTCCCGTTGGCCGCGATACCGGCTGCCCAGACGCGGGTCGCCGTACGGCATCTCGGCCGGCGAGGTCAGCCGCTGGAAGCTGATCTGGCCGATCTTCATGCCGTCATAGAGGGTGATCGGCAGGTTGGCGACGTTGCTCAGCTCGAGCGTCAGGTTGCCGTCCCAGCCGGGGTCCACGTAGCCGGCGGTCGAGTGGATAAGCAGCCCCAGCCGCCCCAGGCTGGACCGGCCTTCCAGGCGTGCGACCAGGTCGTCCGCCAGTGCCACGCGCTCGTAGGTCGAGCCCAGCACGAACTCGCCGGGATGCAAGATGAATGGCTCGTCGCCGGCGATCTCGACCATCTCGGTCAGCTCCGGCTGCTCCTCGCGCACGTCGATGTACGGGTAGCGGTTGTTGCGGAATACCCGAAAGCGCCGATCGAGATGCAGGTCCACGCTGGACGGCTGCACGGCCTCTGGCAGGTAGGGCTCGATCTGAATCCGGCCGGCCTCGATCTCGGCCCTGATGTCGCGATCCGACAGGACCACCGCTACTCCTCTGCGCCGGTCACGCGCTCGCCAATGAGCCGATCGACCTCGCGCTTCAGGGTGCCGATGTCCTCGTAGGAGTGATACACCGATGCAAAACGGATGTACGCCAGCTGGTCGATATCGCGCAGCGCCTCCGTCGCCAGGCGGCCGATCTCCTTGGAGGTGACCTCCTGCTCGCCGCGTGCGCGCAGGGAACTTTCGATGTCATCCACCGCCTGCTCGGCGCGCGCGATGGTCACCGGCCGCTTCTCCAAAGCGCGCAGCAGCCCGCCCAGCAGCTTGGTGCGGTCGAAGTCCTGGCGCGTGCCGTCGCGCTTGATGACCGTCAGCCGCGCGCCCTCCGGGCGTTCGTAGGTGGTGAACCGATACGCACAGGTCTCGCACTCGCGCCGGCGGCGAATGGTGCTCCCCGACTCCAGGTCCCGCGAGTCGATGACTCGCGTCCCGTCCGTGTTGCAGCGTGGACAGCGCAAGCGGTTCGATGCTCCCCGTGCGGACTACACCAGTGGTGGTACCGTCGCGAATCATACCACAACATCTAGGGCCAGCTAGCCCTCCGTCCCGCTGCCCATAACGGGGCAGTAATGGAAATGACGTGATCGGCCGGAAATGCGCCACGGAAATGACCCGGGGTCATGAAGCCGGCGTGTTTCCAGCCCAACAGGTCGTTTTCATGACAGGGCAGTGATACTCCGTCGGGGTAGGGCTGGCCGCCGATAGGGCAGTGATACGCCGACAGGGCTTGGCCGCCGATAGGGGCTGGCCGAACCGACGTGGCTAGAACGCGTCGCGATGCAGGCGGGTGGTGACGCTGACCTCGGCGCGCCTACCGGGCTCCCAGGCGAGGAGTACCTCCACGACCTCCTGCATCCGCAGGCGGGCGTGGACGATGTTGGCGTGGGCGCGCTTCCAGTAGTTGAACGGCTCCTCGTCATCCGGCGGGCGATGCGGCAGCTTGGTGATCGCGCAGCCGCGCTCGGCGGTGACGATGCCGCGCAGCGCCCGCTCGAGGTTGGCCTCGTACTCCATGTGCAGCCCATGCAGCTCCTCCGGCGCGAGCATGCCCTGCAGATCCTGGGAGCGGGCATCGAGCTCGTCCTCCTCGGCCTGCAGGGTGCGCACCGCCTCGTCCACGTCCACGGCGCGGCGCCGGAGCGCATCGATGGTCTCGGCCGCGCCGGCCAACCGTTCGTCGATGCGCGCGGTGTGCGTGTTCAGCTCGTCGCGATAGGCCTTGAGCTCCTTGCCGGAGCCCATCGGCCGGCGTCGGCCGCGGCGTCCGATCAGGAAGCCGGCGGGCACGAAAAGGGGCGTCAACGCAGCCAGGACAAGGGGCAGCGGCAGGCGGGCGGGCGGGTGCATCGGCGCTATCTTGCCTTGCGCTGACGGATCTCGTCAGTGAGCTTCGGTACTATCGCGAACAGGTCCCCCACCACGAAAAGGTCCGCAAACTCGCCGATTGGTGCGTCCGGATCCTTGTTGATGGCCACCACGTGCTCCGCGGTCTGCATGCCGACCCGGTGCTGGATGGCACCACTGATGCCGATGCCCAGGTAGAGCGACGGCTTTACGACCTTGCCGGTCTGGCCGATCTGCAGCTGGTAGGGCACCCAGCCGGCGTCGGCCGCGGCGCGGCTTGCACCAACTGCGCCACCCAGCGCATCCGCCAGCTCCTGCAGCGGCCCGAATCCCTCCGCGCTGCCGACGCCGCGGCCGCCGGCAACGATCACGGTCGCCTCCTCGAGGTTGGCCACGGCGGCCTCGGCCGGATGCGACTCGACGACCCGCGCCTTGCCGAACGCCCCGGAATCGGCCGCTGGCGCCTGGCTGACCTCGGCCGTGCCGCTGCCGCCCTCGCGGGGAGTGAACGTATTGGCGAGGGCAAGCACCACCGCCGGCTGGGGCGCGTCATCCGCTGGCTCCGAGACGGTGATCACGGTCCCCTGGAGCGTGGCCATCTCGGTCCGTAGCTTGCCGCCCTCCACGCTGACCGCGCGGACCGGCCCGAAGGCGGGCAGCTCCAGCAGCCCGACCAGGGCGGCCGCCAGGTCGCGGCCGTTCGGCGAAGCCGGCGCCAGCAGCGCCAGCGGCTCCGCCGCGCGCACCGCCGCTGCGGCCGCGGCGGCAAAGTTGATGGCCGGCGCCTCGCCGTCGCCCAGCACCACCGCCCGCGCGGCCCCGGCAGCTCCCAGCCCCGCGGCGCCCGAAGCGGCGCCACGCCCGTAGGCCAGGGCCACCGCCGCACCACCGCCGGCCGCGGCCAGGTCGGCGGCTCCGGCCGCCAGCTCCAGGGCGCTGCGCGACGGCTGGCCGTCGGCGAACTCGGCGAGGAAGGCGATGTCGTTGCTCATATCAGCTTCCTCGCTGCCAGCCAGTCGGCGATCCTTGCCGCCGTTTCATCAGCGCCCATGTTCTCGATGCGCTCGGTGGGCGGCTTTTCCTCCGGCGGCCGCGTTTCGACCACCCGCGTCAGCGCCGCGCCATGCAAAGACGCCGGGTCAAGGCCGATGTCCGCCAGCGACCACGTCTCCAGCGGCTTCCGCTTGGCTGCCATGATGCCCTTCAGGCTGGCGTAGCGTGGCTCCCCCACCTGGTCGGTGACGCTGGCCACCAGCGGCAGGGGCGCCTCCACGATATCGAAGCCGGCCGCCGTCAGGCGGCGGATGCGCGCGGCGCCATCGGCCAGGGAAAGCTCCGAGCCGTACGACAGCAGCGGCAGGCCGCGGATGGCGGCCACCGCGCCGGGAACCAGAGAGCCCCGGGCGTCATCGGAGGCCATGCCCATCAGCGCCACGTCGGGCGCCAGCTTGTCCAGGGCCGCCGCCAGGACCCGGGCGGTCGCCCACTCGTCCGCGCCCGCCAGGGCGTCATCGGTCACCAGGTAGGCCTCATCCCCGCCCATGGCCAGTGCGCGGCGCAGTGCCTCGGCCGCGGATTCCGGGCCCATGGACAGATACGCCACCGAATCCGCGGCGCCGGACTCCTGGAGCCGCAGCGCCTGCTCGATGGCGTACTCGTCCAGGGGGTTGATGATCGACTCGGCCGATGCCCGGTCGAGCCGCATATCGGCGGTGTAGCGCTTCTCCGCCGTGGTGGCGGGCACCTGCTTGACGGTGACGACGATCTTCACGCTGGCTTCGGTTCTCCTGCTATCCCCGGCCAGACCCGGACACGCCGGCTCGACGGAGCAGCTGGCGGGCCACGATCAGGCGCTGGATCTGCTGGGTGCCCTCGTAGAGCTGGGTGATCTTGGCGTCGCGCATCATCCGCTCCACCGGGTACTCGGTGATGTAGCCGTACCCGCCCAGGATCTGCACCGCATCGGTCGTCACCCGCATGGCGGTGTCGCCGGCCACCAGCTTGGCCGATGAGGTCCAGTACGGCAGGTCCGATGCATTGGCGTCCACCCGCGCCGCGGCGGCGTAGACCAGGGCGCGTGCCGCCTCGGTCTGGCTTGCCATGTCCGCCAGCACGAACTGGATGCCCTCGAAGTCGATCACCCGCTGGTCGAACTGGCGGCGGTCCGCCGCATAGCGCGTCGCCTGGTCGATGGCGCCCTGCGCGATGCCGACCGCCTGCGCGGCGATGGCCAGCCGCGAGCGGTCGAGCGTGCCCATCGCGATCTTGAACCCGTCGCCCTCGGCGCCCAGGAGGTTCTCGACCGGGACGCGCACGTCGTCGAAGGTCAGCTCGGCGGTGGGCGAGCCGCGAACGCCCATCTTGTGCTCGACCCGCGGGGCGGCGAAGCCGGGTGTATCAGTCTCGACGATGAAGGCGCTCATGCCCTTGCGGCCGCCGGCGTCCGGATCGGTGATGGCGAACACGGTCAGCACGTTGGCCACGCTGCCGTGGGTGATGAAGCGCTTGCTGCCGTTGAGCACGTAGCAATCGCCCTCGAGGCGGGCGCGCATGCGGTTGCTGGCCACGTCGCTGCCGGCGGCAGCCTCGGTCAGGGCGAAGGCGATGAGCCACTCCCCGGAGGCCAGGCGCGGGATGTATCGGTCCTTCTGCTCGTCATTCCCGGCCAGCAGGATCGGCAGCGCGCCCAGCTTCTGGACGATGGGGATCAGGCTGGTGGTCGCGTCCGCCCGCGCGATCTCCTCGGCCACGATGCACTGGCCCATGGTGTCCAAGTTCGTCCCGCCGTGCTTCTCCTCGAAGCCCGTCCCCAGCAGGTCCTGCTGGGCGAGCAGCTCCTTGAGGTCCCACGGGAACTCCGCCTTTACGTCGATCTCGGCGGCGCGCGGCGCGATCCGCTCCTCGGCGAGCTCGCGCACCACGGAACGCAGCTCGTCGTGCTCGGCGGTCGGCAGGTAGGTCACGCGGTCCTCGTCAACGGGTTCCCGGCGGGGCGAGTTGCGGCCCCATGAGCATACCGAATCAGTGGCCAGCAGTCCGATATCGGCTCGCGCGGCTTCGGTGCCGCCTGGGTTCGCCTCGATGTCGCCCGGCTGTGCCGCCCCGGACATCGGCAAATGTCGTTTCAGGTGCGCATGAGCTCGGCTGTGCGCCCATTTCAGCGGCTAATGCCGTTTCAGAGCCGCATAAGCCGCCGAAACGGGCCATTTCGGGGCGAAGTCCGCACTTCGTGCGCGCCTCGTATGAATCTGCCGATATCGCGCCGGCCGGCGACCTGTCTACTCGATCGGGCCCTGGACCTCCACCTGGCCCGCGTTGATCCGCGCCCGATACGCCACCTGTCGCGAGGTGGCCGGACCGTGGCGCACCGCGCCATCGGAGAGCCGGAAGACGGAGTAGTGCCACGGGCACTGGATGGTGTCGCCCTCCAGCCGCCCCTCGGACAGCGGCCCGCCGGCGTGCGAGCATGTCTCCTTCAGGGCGAAGACCACGTCACCACGCCGCACCACGACCAGCGCCGTTGCCCCCAGGCTCACCTTGGTGGGCGTGGCCTCCGCCAGCTCGGCGGCGGCCATGAGGGGGGTGAACTCACGCGCCTTCTTGCCGCGGGCGAAAGCGTTGTGGTTGACCATGTAGCCGTGCTTGAAGACCACGTGGCCGCCGATATAGGCGCCTACCGAAACCACAAGGTAGGCGATCACCGCCACCCAGAACGCGGCATCGTGGCCGCCGCCCAGCCGCTGGAAGAAGGAGACGGCGAAGATCACCACCGCCACGATGTTGATCGCGCCGTGCAGGCCGGCCACGTTCCGCTCGTCGCCGGTGCCGGTGTCCTTGAAATCGGTCAGCCCGGTCACGATCGCCCCAACCCCGGCCAGCATGGATAGCCCGAGCGTCCAGGTGGTCGCGTCCTCCAGGCCGGTCACCCCGAAGAAGACCCGCAGGATGTCGAGAAAGATGACCATGGTCGCGCCGCCGACGACCACGTCGGTCAGCACCGGGTGCAGGGCGTGGCCCAGCCAGGAGCCGTTCAGGAAGTCCTGCAGCAGGCGCCCCGGCCCACCGAGCGCTCGGTAGAACGCTCCGGATACGTTGGCGATGCCGTTCCACAGGCCGGCGAGCGGCCTGGCGGTGCGTTCGAGCATATCGACCTCCCTGATGCGCTAGCCGGCGATCTCCTGGGCGAAGTCACGGAACACGGCCACGTGGCGCTCGATCTCCTCATCGGTGTGCTGCACCGAGAGCGTCCACTGATCGTCCGGTCCGGGCGGCAGCAGGATGCCGCGGTTGGCCAGGTAGAAGAAGCTGGCCTGCCACAGC
>DATBIY010000088.1:0-55197 GCA_036556695.1 Candidatus Limnocylindria bacterium | reverse complement strand
GCGCGGCGTCGAGGTCAGCGACATCGACGAGCAGCCGTGGGGCACCTTCGTGCACTTCGCCGACCCGGACGGCAATCGCTGGTCCCTGCAGCAGCTCCCGTCGTGGGCACGCGGCGCGGGCGGACCCGGCTACCCGCCGGAAGGCTGAAAGCCGCTCCCGGAGGGCTGATCCGGCCAGCGGTGCCATAATCGGACCGTGAGCATCACCAGGAAGCCGGAGACCAAGCCCGCCGCCTCGTGGGGCCTGGCGGCGCGCGGTGGCGTGCCGTGGGAGTACGCATCAGCTCCGGAATCGACCGACCATATCGAGATCCGGCCCGAGTACGGGCTGTTCATCGACAACGAGTTCCGGCCCAGCAGGCCACGCGCGACGTTCGAGGTCATCAACCCGGCCACCGAGGAGCGCCTAGCGAAGGTCGCCAAGGCCTCGAAGGCCGATGTCAACCGGGCAGTGACCGCCGCCCGCCGCGCCTACGACACCACCTGGTCGCGGCTGCCCGGCAGCGAGCGGGCGAAGTACCTGTACCGCATCGCGCGCATCCTGCAGGAACGCAGCCGCGAGTTCGCCGTGGTCGAGACCATGAACTCCGGCAAGCCCATCAAGGAGTCGCGCGACGTCGACGTGCCCCTGGCGGCGGCGCACTTCTTCTACTACGCCGGCTGGGCAGACAAGCTGGAGTACGCCTTCCCGGGCCGCACGCCGCGGTCGCTGGGCGTGGCGGCGCAGGTCATCCCCTGGAACTTCCCGCTGCTGATGCTGGCCTGGAAGATCGCCCCGGCCCTGGCGGCCGGCAACACGGTCGTCCTGAAGCCCGCCTCGACGACCCCGCTGACCGCCTACCTGTTCGCCGACGTGGTGCGCCAGGCGGAGCTGCCGCCGGGCGTGGTCAACATCATCACCGGCCCCGGCGAGATCGGCATGGAGCTGGTCCGCCACCCGGAGGTCAACAAGGTCGCGTTCACCGGCTCGACCGCGGTGGGCAAGATGATCGCCCGCGCGGTCGCCGGCTCGAAGAAGAAGCTCACCCTTGAGCTTGGCGGCAAGGCTGCCAACATCGTGTTCGACGACGCTCCGCTGGACCAGGCCATCGAGGGCATCATCAACGGCATCTACTTCAACCAGGGCGAGGTGTGTTGCGCCGGTTCGCGGCTCTTCGCGCAGGAGAGCGTCTACGAGCCGCTGCTCGACAAGCTGAAGGACCGCCTCTCCACGCTTCGGGTCGGCGACCCACTGGACAAGAACACCGACGTCGGCGCCATCAACTCCGCCGGCCAGCTGGCCAAGGTGCAGGAGCTGGTGCAGTCGGGCATCGAGGAGGGCGCGGAGATCTTCCAGCCAGACTGCGAGCTGCCGAGCCGTGGCTTCTTCTTCCGCCCCACGCTGTTCACCGGCGTCAGCCAGTCGCATCGCATCGCCCAGGAGGAGATCTTCGGGCCGGTCCTGTCGGTGCTGACCTTCCGCACGCCGGAGGAGGCGATCGAGAAGGCCAACAACACGCCGTACGGCCTGTCCGCCGGCGTCTGGACCGAGAAGGGCAGCCGCATCTTCAAGATGGTGAGCGCCATGCGCGCCGGAGTGGTGTGGGCCAACACCTTCAACCGCTTCGACCCGACCTCGCCGTTCGGCGGCTACAAGGAGTCCGGCTACGGGCGCGAGGGCGGTCTCCACGGCCTGGCGGCGTACCTGGATGTCAGCCCCAACGGAACCAACGGCCGATGACTCCCACCGCCCGCCGTTCCGAGCTCAACCTGGACCGCCTGGCCGATGGCGTCGAGAAGCCGAAGACGAAGCAGTACGGCGAGGAGACCCGCTGATGGCGACCCGCGGCCGGCCGACGAAGACGGCGACTCGTACCCGGCGCGCCTCGGTGCTGGACGAGCGCAGGGCGGCGCCGCTGGCGCTGCGCAACGGCGGGGCATCCGGCGAGCGGCTGGACGTGCGCAAGACGTACAAGCTCTACATCGGCGGGCAGTTCCCGCGCACCGAGTCGGGCCGCGCCTACGAGGTCTTCGACGCGAAGGGACGTCTCCTGGCCAACGCCTGCCGCGGGACGAGAAAGGACATCCGCGACGCCGTCCGCGCAGCGCGCACCGCGTTCCCCGGCTGGGCGGCGCGCACCGCCTTCAACCGCAGCCAGATCCTCTATCGCATCGCCGAACTGATGGAGGGCCGGCGCGACCAGTTCATCGCCGAGGTGATGGCCGCGGAGGGCGTCGGCCGGCAGCGCGCTACCCGACTGGTCAACGCGGCCATCGACCGCTGGGTGTGGTACGCCGGCTGGGCCGACAAGTACGCCCAGGCGCTCGGCACGGTGAACCCGGTGAACGGCAGCTACTTCAACTTCAGCGTGCCGGAGCCCACGGGCGTGGTGGGCATGATCGCCCCGGAGTCATCCAGCCTGCTGGGCCTGGTCAGCCGCCTGGCGCCGATCATCGTCTCCGGCAACGCAGCGGTGGTCGTCGCCTCCGAGACGCGACCGCTGCCGGCGGTGACCCTCACCGAGGTCTTGGCCACCTCCGATGTGCCGGGCGGCGTGGTCAACCTCATCACCGGCCTGCGCCGCGAGCTGGTGCAGCACCTGGCCGGCCACATGGACGTCAACGCGCTGGACGCCTACGGGCTCGACCCGACGCAGGGCGCCGCCATCGAGGACATCGCGGTCGAGAACGTGAAGCGCCTGGTCCGCCCGGCGCCGGAGAACGGCTCGGTCGACTGGCTGAGCGCCGCGGCGCAGTCGCCGTACCTCATCGGCGAGTTCGTCGAGGTCAAGACCGTCTGGCACCCCATCGGCTCATAGGGCCATCGCGGCCTAGAGCGACAGGACGAGGCGCGCAATCTCGAAGTAGATGATCAGGCCGGTGCCGTCCACCAGGGTGCTGATGAACGGAGCCGATACCACCGCCGGATCCACGCCGAGCCGCCGCAGCAGGAGCGGCAGCGCGGCGGCCACGGTGGCCGACCACGCCGAGATGGCGAGCACCGTGAGCGCCACCACCAGCCCGATGTCGGTGTCGACGTCCAGGAACAGCGCCTGGCCGAAGCCCACCGCCCCCATCACCGCGCCCATGATCAGGCCGACGCGCAGCTCCTTGAGCACGATCCAGCCGATGTCGCGCAGCGTCACCTCGCCGATGGCCATGGCCCGCACGATCAGGGTGACGGTCTGCGAGCCGATGTTGCCTCCGGTGCCGATGAGCAGCGGGATGAAGAAGCCCAGTGCCACCACCGCGCTGAGCTCGTTGTCGAAGCCGCGCAGCACGAGGCCGGTGTAGGCCTCGGCCACGAACAGGACGAGCAGCCACACGACGCGCTTGCGCACCAGCAGCGAGACGCTCGAAAGGCGGTATGGCTGGTTCAACGGCTGCGAGCCGCCGAGGCGCTCGATGTCCTCGGTGGCCTCCGCCTGCAGCACGTCGGCCACGTCGTCCTCGGTGATGATCCCCAGCAGCCGGTCGTCGTCGTCGACCACCGGGATGGCGAGCAGGTTGCGGTCGGTCAGCAGCCGGGCGGCAACCTCCTGGTCGGTGGTGGCGCGGACGCGGACGGTGGTCGGCGCCATGAGCTCGCTGACCGGGGTAATGGCCGGGCTGAGCAGGAGCCGATACAGGGAGAGCACGCCCAGCAGCCGCCGCTCGTCGTCGACCACGTAGACATAGTTCACCGTCTCCGCCTGGTCGACCAGCCGCCGTATGGCGGCGATCGCCTCGCTGGCTCGCGCGTCGCGGGTGACCGCCACGTAGGCCGGGGTCATGATCCCGCCCGCCGAGTCGCCGGGGTAGACGCTCAGCTCACGGATCTCGGCGGCCTCGGAGGGCCGCATCCGGATCAGGATCTCGTCCGCGTCGCGCGCGGGCAGCTGCTCGACGATGTCAGCCGCGTCGTCCGGGTCCACGTCCTCCAGCAGCCGGGCAGCTTCCGGCGCCGCCAGCGTGCGGAGGATGCGAGCCGCCTCGGAGGGCGGCAGCTCCTCCAGGAGCCGCGGCAGCTCGTCGTCGGGCAGCCACTGCAGCAGGACGGCCACCTCGCGCGGCTCGAGCTCCGGCACCAGGTCCGCCCACTCGGCGGCGCCGATGCGGTCCGCCAGGCCGGCCACGCCCTCGCGCTCGCGCTCACGGATGAGCTCCTGGACCTCGGCCAGCAGCTCGGCCGTCTGCGACGAGGTCATCGGCCTGTTCCCAGGTTCATGTCGACCACCTTGCATCTGCGCGCATGGCGCGCTCAGGCGTGCGCCGGTGGTCGGTGGGGATTGGAGCTAGGCGATCATCCCCGTCCCAGGCCACGGGCGCGCGCGTCTACTGGAGCCTGCGTCCACGATGGATCGCGTCGCCTCGTGCGGTTTCCGTTCGGCCCGGGTTGCGACACCTGCCGGTGGGCCGCGGTGATTCTAGTCGTGGGCGGCCGGTTGCGGAACCCCCGGCTGCGGAACCGCCAGCTGCTTCGACCGGGCGCGGGCCCGGTGGCGGGCCGCCTTGGCCTGGTTGCCGCAGGTCCGCATGTCGCACCAGCGACGTCGCCCGGTGGGGGAGCGATCGACGAAGATCCAGCGGCATCCCTGGTTGGCGCACACGCGCAGCCGCTCTGGCGCATCGTCGGCCACGAAGTGGGCGAATGAGCTGGCGATGGCGGCGCGGGCCTGGTCCAGCCGATCTCCGACCTGGGTGACCGCGTAGTGGGCCCCGTCGGGCTGACGCTTCAGCTGGTGGTAGTGCAGGCCCTCACGCAGCACCCGGTTCAGCTCGGTCACCGACTCGGTGGTCGGCTGGCCCTCGTCAGCGAGCTCGCCGGCCAGCTGATGGAGCAGGGCTCGCAGCTCGCGAAAGCGCCCCATCCGTGCCGCAGCCTCCCGTGGATCACGGCGCAGGCGCGCGACCTCGGTCGCCCGGCCGCGCTCACTCACCAGGCCGTGCTCACGCAGCCAGGCCAGCAGAGCGTCGACGTCGGGAAGCCCCTCCCGAGGCTGCCCACGGTTGAACGAGAGCGTGTTCGCGAACTCGGCGAACAGCTCCGTCGTGTCCATCGGCTCAGCCGGCAGGTCGGTTCGAACAGGCATGTCGTAACCAGTTTACACGCCTTGACAAGTTACCCGTTAGCCCATAGACTAGCCACGTAACCGCTGATACCTACCACAAGAGTTACTGGCCTGGAGGTGCCGACATGATCGAGATCCTCATCAGCATCGGGGTCCTGCTGGTCCTCGGCGTGGCGGCCTTCGGTTGGGGAGCCGATAGCCGGAACTCGTGGAGGAGCAGCGGAAACGGAAATCAGGCAACGCTACTGAACGGAAATGGAGGCAAGCCATGAGCCGAGGTGGAGCTGGATACCTTGGTCTGCTGGCTGCGCTCCGGCAGGAAGAGCTGCTGGGGGAGGCGGCACGCCGCCGGCGCTCGACTGACGTGATTCGTCGGCGGCGCGGGCAGACGCTCGTCAGCCGCATTCGCCGGGCGCTCGCCCGCAGCGCATAAGGCGTCACTTCGCGACAGATGGCCCGATCCCCAGCAGGGGTCGGGCCATTCGCTTGCCCGTAGAATTCAGGCCCATGCCTCGACCGCGCGCGATCACGCGTTCCGACGACGCGCTGCTCACCAACAGCGAGCTGGCGCGCATCTTTCGCGAGATCGGCGACATGCTCGAGATCCTGGGCGAGGTGGTCTACAAGTCGGTGGCGTACCGGCGCGTGGCGGACGCCATCGAGCGCTACCCGGAGGACGTGGCCGCGCTCTACCGCCGCGGCACGCCGCCCAAGCTGCCGGGCGCCGGCCCGGCGCTCTCGACGAAGCTGGCCGAGCTGTCAGAGACGGGGCAGCTGGCCTACCACGAGAAGCTGCGGGCGCAGGTTCCACAGGGCCTGCTCGACATGCTGCGCATCTCGGGCGTCGGCCCACGAACCGTGAAGCTGCTGCACGACGAGCGCGGCATCGACTCGGTCGACGCTCTGCAGGCGGCAGCGGCCGACGGCCAGCTGCGCGGCATCAAGGGGCTTTCCGAGCGGACGGAGCAGAACATCCTGGCCGGCATCGCCCACATGGAGCGCAAGATCAGCCGCGTCCTGCTCCACGAGGCCGACGAGATGATCGCCGGCCTGCTGACGCACCTGCGCGAGGTGCCGGGCGTGGTGCACATCGAGCCCGCCGGCTCGCTGCGCCGCCGCAAGCCCACCATTGGCGACCTTGACCTGCTGGCCGCCACCGAAAACCCGGCGGCGCTGATCGCCACGCTGGATGGCCTTACCGACGTGGACCGAGTGCTGGCCGCGGGCGTCGACAAGTCGAGCATCCTGCTGGCCAACAGCGGCCTGCGCGTGGACCTGATGGTCTGCCCGCCGACGGCCTGGGGCAGCCACCTGGTGCACTTCACAGGCAGCAAGGAGCACAACGTCGCGCTGCGCGGCATTGCGCTGGATCGCGGCCTCTCGCTATCGGAGAAGGGCTTCAAGGTGGTGGAAAGCGGCGAGCTCCTGCTCGACGATACCGAGGAAGCGGTCTACGCCCGTCTAAACCTCCCCTGGATCCCGCCGGAGATGCGCGAGGACACCGATGTCATCGCCGCGGCGCAGAAGGGCGCCATGCCCACGCCGGTGGCCGTCGGCGATCTTCGGGGTGATACCCACGTCCACTCGGACTGGACCGATGGGGTCGATTCGATCGAGGTCATGGCCAGGGCCGCACGCGACCGCGGGCTGCAGTGGATGGTCCTGACCGATCACTCGCCGTCGCTGGGCATCGCGCGCGGCCTGCCGCCGCAGCGCATCGACGAACAACGCGCCGAGATCGCCCGGCTGAACGCGGAGCTGGCGCCGTTCCGCATCCTGCACGGCACCGAGATGGAGGTGCGCGCCGATGGCAGCCTCGACTACCCGGACGAGCTGCTCGCGGCGTTCGAGGTGGTGGTGGCGTCGGTGCACACCGCACGCAACCAGCCATCCGAGCAGCTTACGGCGCGCACGCTGGCCGCCATCGAGAACCCGCACGTCGATGTCATCGCACATCCCACCGGGCGAATCGTCAACCGCCGCGATCCCATGCCTCTGGACTGGCCGCGCATCTTCGAGGCGGCGGCGCGCACCGGCACGATGCTGGAGATGAACGGCAGCCCGCGGCTGGACATGGACGATGTGCTGGGCCGTGCGGCCACCGAGGCGGGTTGCCGCGTCACGCTGGCCAGCGACGCGCATCGCACCGAGGAGCTGTCGCAGCTGGACTACGCGGTTTCGATGGCGCGGCGTGGATGGGTCACCGCCGACCGGGTGGCCGGCGCCGCCGACGCCGACGCCTTCCTGGATTCGCTGCGGTGATGAATCGGCTCAGCCGGCGCCAGCCTGCCTTTGCTCGAGCGCTGGCCAGGATCCACCATCCGGAGACGATCCTGGTCGCGGTGCTGATGACCGCGGCGGCGGTCGCGGGCTGGCTCCTGTCGCCGTTCTGGCTGGCCGTGGCGGTCGCTGCGCAGCTGGCCATCGGCGGGCTGGGAGCGGTGTGGCTCATCGGCCCTGCCCAGCCGGAGCTTGGATTCGCGCGCTACGCCACGCTGGCCGGCGCCGGCGTGGCGCTGACCCTGTTCGGCCGGGTGGCGGTCCCGGCGGTCGGCCTGCTGCTGGCGCCGGTTGCCGTGATCCTGCTGTGGGCCGTGGTCCGGCTGGAGCTGGACCTCGCCGCCGGGCATCGGCGCGTTGGACTGGACCTGGCGCTGGTGGGGATCGTCTTCGCCGGCGCGGCCGGCATCGCGGCGCTGGTACCGGTGAACGCATGGCCGCCCGGCCTGATCCCGCTGCTGCTGATCGTGGCTGTCCCCGCGCTGCGCGCCGCCGAGGCTCGCGGGCGGAGCGGGATCGAGGCGGTCGGTCAGGCCGCGCTGCAGCTGGTGGCGATTGCCCAGGTGGCTGCGGCGGTCGGGCTGCTGCGCCTGCCCGGCGTGGTGGGGGCCGCCGTCATCGGCCTTGCCTTCCACGCCTGGGCCGGCGCCGCGGAGGCGCTGGACGACGGCGCATCGGGCAGGTCGGTGATCATCGAGTTCGGCGCCCTGGCGGCGCTTGGGCTGGTGGTGGCGCTGCTGCTGTACAAGGCCTGAGCAAGCGCCGCCCGCCCTCGCGTTGACACCCCCCACGGCCGGTGCTACAACAAGGCGCCCTCGGGCCGGGCGGCGGCTCCGGGGCCATTCCATGCACCTTCGATTCCGCACCTTTCTGCGGGGAGAACCAGCCACGCCATGACGCTTGGAGACACTGAGACGACCGTGCGCCAGCGCCGGCAGCTGGCGGAGACTGCCATCACCCAGGCCACCAGCGGGGAGTGGGAAGCGGCGGTCGAGACCAACAGGCAGTTGCTCGAGCTGGGGCCGGACACCGACGGCTATAACCGCCTTGGCAAGGCGCTGGCGGAGCTCGGCCGCCATGCCGAGGCGCTGGAGGCGTACGAGCGGGCGCTGGCGCGCGACGCCACCAACCGCATCGCGGAGCGCAATGTCGCTCGCCTCCGGGTGCTGCTGGGTGGCGGCGACGGCACCAGCGGCAACGGCAAGCCGGAGAAGGCATCGGCTGCCGATTTCATCGAGGAGATGGGCAAGACCGGCCATGCCCGGGTCATCAACGTCGGTCCGGCGCGCCAGCTGGCACCGCTGTCGCCGGGTGACGCGGTCGAGCTGACGCTCGACGGCGAGGTGCTGGTGGCAAGCGTCGGTGATGCGCAGATCGGCCAGGTCGAGCCTCGCGTCGGCGCGCGGCTTGGCAAGCTGATGAAGGGCGGCAACCGCTACGAGGCAGCCATCACGGTGGTAAGTGCCGACGAGGTGCGGATCATCATCCGCGAGACCTTCGCCCACCCGGACAATTTCGGAAAGGTGTCGTTCCCGGGGAGCACGTCAGGGCGGCCGGCGGGCGTACGACCCGACATTCGGGGCAGTGCACTCCGCTACGATGACGAGGGAGAGGAGAGCGAAGAGCTCGACGAGGAGCCGGAGGAGGTCGAGGAGCTCGACACCAGCCTGCCGGAGTTCTCGGCCGAGCCCGAGCTCGAAGAGGAGCTGCTCGAGGAACCGTAGGAGGCCCGATGGGCGAGGCCCAACGGAAGCGACTCGACCACGTCGTCCTTCCTCGTCGCCTCCCCGGGCTCGCGCTCCTGGAGCGCTACTTCCCCTCGCCGGCCGATAACCAGCTCGACGCCGAGCTCGCCTCGTACGCCCGTGCAGGTGACACCATCCTGGACCCCTGGGCCGGCACGGGCTGGACGGCACGCCGCGCCATCGCCGCCGGCATGCGGGCGGTGGCCGCCGATCCCAGCCCCTTCGCGCAGCTGGCCGCCCAGGCCTTCCTGCTGACGCCCGATGCCGGCTCGATCGAGGCGACCTTCGCCGCACTGGCCGCCTCGCGGCGGGTGGACGTGCCGCTGCGGCAGCACATCGAGGAGCTGTATGCCACCCGCTGCGCCACGTGCCGCCGGCCGGTGGTGGCGGAGCAGTTCATCTGGCCGCGTGACGCCGATGCGCCGGGCCGCAAGGTGTACCGCTGCCAGAACTGCGACATCTCGGTCGGCGGGCCGGCGGAGCGCGTGGCCGGGGTCGATGACATCGACCTCGAAAAGCTGGGCATCACCCGGCCCGAGGGCGTGGTTGCGGTCGAGGTGGGCGAGCCGCCCATGGATCAGGCCGCCGATCTGGCATCCGAGCTCGGGCCTGACATGGAGTCCGATCCCGGCTCCGATCCCGCGGCCGACGCGGACGACGAACAGGACCTGCCGCCGGCGCCGGTCGGCCTGACCGCCGCCCCGTCGCTGGAAGAGGACCCGGCCGCTCCCATCGGCGAGGCCGGCGAGCCGCCACCGCCACCCTCGCTGCCGGTCGAGGCTCCGGTCCGCGACCCGGAGCGGCCGCGCTTCGCCTCGACCGTGCTGCCGGAGCCCGCGCCGCAGCTCACCGCCACGGACCTGCACCAAGCAGCGCACTACCACCAGCTGCACGAGCGCTTCCCGGTGCTGGACGGCCGCACGGAGCTGGTCGACGAGCTGCTCGAGCTCTTCACGCCCCGCAACCTGTACGCGATGTGGACCATCGCCAACAAGATCGACGCCGAGCTGCGCGACCCGGCGCTGGCCGCGGTGTTCCGCCTGGCACTCGCCGCCTGCCTGTTGCCGGCGAGCCGCTTGAACGGCTATCCGGGCCGCGTGGCCTCGCTGCGCATCAGCGGCGGCCATGTCCGCCAGCCCGCCTCGCGCTTCCAGCGCGAGGTCAACGTGTGGCGCCTGTTCGAGTCGGCGGTGCAAGACGTGCGCATCGCCATCGCCGCTTTGGGGCGCGATCGGCGGCCGGCGCGAATGGCGGCCGGCCTGGAGGAGCTGGGCGGCATGGCCGCCGCCAACGTCTTCTGGATCCGCTGCCGGCCGGCGGTCATCGGCCAATACCTGCCGCCCGACCACGTCGACATGGTGCTGTCATCGGTGGCCGACGCGCCGAGCGTAGACGAGCTGAGCTTCGAGTACCTGGCCACGGCCTGGCTGATCGGTCGCGAGGCGGCAGAGACGCTGCGACTGGAGCCGCTCTTCGGCACGGCGCCGGCCCGCTCGGACGGCGCACAGGCGACGGCCCTGCGCCACGGCGTGGCCTCCGCCGCGGGCGCGTTGAAGCCGGACGGCTGGTTCGTGGCCATGGTCGACGGCGACGACCCGGATCAGCTGCTGGCACTCGCCACTGCCGGCGCGGCGGCCGGCCTGGAGCTGGTGGACGTCATCCATCGCGAGTCGCGCCGTTCCGGCGACGGCCTGACGCTCCACTTCCGCAAGCCGTCGGCCGAGGACAGGCTGCGCGACGCTGTGCAGCCGCGCCCGCTGCGGCTCGGCGCCGATGAGGGCCACCTTACCTACCCGGAGCTGGCAGAAGCCATCGACCTCGCGGCGGTGGATTTGCTGCGCGCCCGTGGCGAGCCGGCCGGCCTCACGCGCATCGCCGCCGCGGTGGTGCTGTGGCTGCAGCGTTCCGGGCTGCTGCGACGGGTCGCGCTGGCCCGCGCGAACGGCGAGGGTGACAGCGACACCGCGCCGGACGAGCGCCTGGAGCGGGGCGGCGCCGCCCTGTTGGCGACGCTGCTGCGCGAGGAGCTGTGGCGCGACGAGCACCGCTCGCTGGTGCGCCTGGGCGAGCCGGATCGGCCGATGTGGTGGCTGCGTGACCCGGAGCTCGCCGAGTCGCCGCTGGCCGACCGGGTGGAGTGGTCGACCTTCTCGATCCTGACCACCGCCGGGCGGCTCGATGAGCGCGGCTTCCTTGATCGCATCTACAGCCTCTTCCCGGGACTCGACTCGCCGGACGAGGAGCTGGTGCGCGCCTGCCTGGCGGCCTACGCCACGGTGGGGGAGCGCAGTCAGCTGCGGACCACCGAGGAGCTCGGGCGCCGGCTGGAGGACCACGCACGCGTCATCGGTACATTGGTGGACTACGGCCACCGCATCGGCCTGCGGGCCTGGGTCAGCAAGCGCGAGCACGACCGTCCGTATGCCGGCGCCGCGCTGCTGGACCGGCTGCACGAGGACGAGCGGCGCGCCTATTTGCCGCTCGTGGTCCGCGCCCCGGCCGAGGCGCTCGGCGCGGTCGACGCGCTGTGGTATCGGCGCGGCAGCCTTGCCTTCCTGTTCGAGGTGGAGTGGACCGCGATGCTCGGCGAGGCGGTGCTGCGACGCGGTCGCCAGATCCCGCCGGGTGATCAGCAGGCGCGCTTCCTGGTCTTTCCGGCCGAGCGCACCGAGCTGGTGCGCCTGAAACTTGAGCGCTCGCCGTGGCTGCGCGCCGAGATCGCGCGCCAGAACTGGTACTTCCTCAAGTGGCAGCACCTCGACGCCCTGATGGCCGCCGAGCAGGCATCACTGGAGCGCCTGGAGCCGATCCTCGGCCTCGACCCGCTGATCGAGCGTGGCGGCCAGCAGCTGACCATGTTCGGCGAGTGAGCGGACGCTTGCTCGCTTCTTGACCGGGTTGCGTATAGTCACCGCGGGAGTGCCGTGGTTCCCCCCTGCGGCACTCCCATCTTGCCTCGTGGCGCCTGCGGTCTAGGCCTCGTCCTGGGCGTCCTCCGGACCACGGCGGCGGGATGCCGGACGGCCCATCGTTCTCCGCACGACGGTCATCACCTCGTCCACGTACGGCTTGCCCTGCCCGGACTCGATGGCGTGCGCCAGGCAGCCGGCGATGTGGTCCTCCAGCAGCAGAAGGCCCACCTGGTCGGCGGCGGCGGTCAGCGCCTGGACCTGCTGCAGCAGGTCCAGGCAGTACGCTTCCTCGTCCACCAGCCGCTGCAGGCCGCGGGCCTGGCCCTCGATCCGGCGCAGGCGATTGAGCAACTCCTGCCGATCCTTGGTGTACGCGTGGCGGAAGTGCTCGGGCGGCGGTGACGTGCCTGCGTTCGACATACTGGAGGGCAGTATGCGGAGCGGCCGCGGAATCGGTCAATCCGGCGTACCATCTCCCACCCGATGAACGACCTGCAGCGTCAGGAGCTGCTCGAGCCGCTCGAGCGAGCCCTGGTGATCTTCAGCCATCCGGACGACGCCGAGTTCGGTGCCGCGCCCGCGATCGCCGCCCTCACGCGGCGCGGCGTGCAGGTGCACTACGTGGTGACCACCGACGGCGGCAAGGGCACCGACGACCCGGCGGTCACGCCCGAGCAGCTGGCGGCCACCCGCATCGCCGAGCAGCGGGCCGCAGCGGACGTGCTGGGGGTGGGCGAGATCGTGCATCTCGGCTATCCGGACGGCTACCTGGCGCCAAGCCTGGACCTGCGGCGCGACATCGTGCGCCAGATCCGCCGCTTCCGGCCCGAGCTGGTCATCGCCCAGAACTGGCAGCGCCGCGATGACGGCAACCCGTACATCGCGCATCCGGACCATTTGGCCACCGGCGAGGCCACGCTGGCCGCGGTCTATCCGGCGGCCCGCGATCGCCTCAACTTCCCGGAGCTGCTTGACGAGGGGCTGGAGCCGTGGAAGGTGCGCCAGGTGCTGGTCACCGGCGTCGAGCGCGCGAACCTGTGGATCGACGTCTCCGAGACGCTCGACGTCGGCCTGCAGGCGCTGCGCTGCCACGTCAGCCAGTTCGACGACTGGGCCGAGGTCGAGGCGCGGGTCCGCGAGCGCATCGGCGAGGCAGGCAGGCTGGTTGACCTGCCCATGGCCCAGGCCTTCCTGTCGATCGACCTGTCCTGATGCGCGGCAGGGGCATGGGCCGCGGGGCATTCGGCGGCGGCCCGGAGCCGGATCTGACGGCGCGCCCGGGCAGCGGTCCGCGCACGCTGCGCCTGATCGCCGGTTTCTTCCGGCCGTACCGCGGCCGCCTGCTGCTGATCGCGGCGCTCATCCTGGTCAGCGTCAGCATCGGCGTGGTCAACCCCATCCTGCTGAAGCTGGTCATCGACAACCTGCTCGGCCCGCAGGACATCAACCTCCTCTACCTGCAGTGCGCGCTGATGATCGTGCTGCCCTTCCTGTCGTCGGGCATCGGCGTCTGGCAGTCCTTCCTGTCGAACGTGGTCGGCCAGCGCGTGATGGACGACCTGCGGCTGGCCCTTTACACCCACCTGCAGTGGATGCCGCTGCGCTTCTTCACCGAAACGCGCACCGGCGAGATCCAGAGCCGCATCGGCAACGACGTGAACGGGGTGCAGTCGGTGGTCACCGATACCGCCGCATCCCTGCTGTCGAACTTCGCCACCGTGGCCACCACGGTGGTCGCCATGCTCATCCTGGACTGGCGGCTGACCATCCTGTCGCTGGGCATGCTGCCGGTGTTCGCCTACATCACGTACCGGGTGGGGCGCGTCCGCCGCGAGGTGAGCGGCATGACCCAGCGCTCGCTGGCCGAGGTCAGCGCCATCACCGAGGAGTCGCTCAGCGTGTCGGGCATCCTGCTGTCGAAGACGTTCGGCCAGCAGCGCGCCAGCATCGAGCGCTTCCGTCGTGAGTCGCGACGGCTGGGCGACCTGCAGATCCGGCAGCAGATGATCGGCCGCTGGTTCTTCGCCATGATCGGCACGTTCTTCAGCATCGCCCCGGCGTTCGTCTACCTGCTCGCCGGCTCGCTGATCATCAACGGCGACACGAACGTCAGCGTGGGCACCATCGTGGCCTTCACCACGCTCCAGAGCCGGCTCTTCTTCCCGCTGGGCCAGCTCCTCAACGTCCAGGTCGAGATCCAGGGGGCCCTGGCATTGTTCGACCGCATCTTCGAGTACCTGGAGATGGAGCAGGACATCCGCGACGCGCCGGACGCGGTCGCCCTCGATCCCCGCGCCATGCGCGGCGAGGTCCGCTTCGAGGACGTCTCGTTCCGCTACCCGAAGACCTCCATCCAGGTCGCCGCCGAGGCCGAGGCCGACCAGGCGGAGGCCGATGGCCGCGCCGTGCCGCTGCCCATCCAGCCGTTCGGCCTGGAGGACATCACGTTCGAGGCGCGCCCCGGCCAGCTGGTGGCCCTCGTCGGTCCGTCGGGCTCCGGCAAGACGACGACCACCTACCTCATCCCGCGGCTCTACGACGTCGACCGCGGAGCTGTGAGGATCGACGGTCGCGACGTGCGCGGCATCACTCTCGAGTCGCTGGGCCGTGAGATCGGCGTGGTCACCCAGGAGACCTATCTCTTCCACAACTCGGTGCTCGAGAACCTGCGCTACGCCCGCCCCGACGCCACCATGGAGGAGATCGAGGCAGCTGCCCGGGCCGCCGCCATCCACGACCGCATCATGGAGCTGCCCGAGGGCTACGACACCATCGTCGGCGAGCGCGGCTACAAGCTCTCCGGCGGCGAGAAGCAGCGCGTGGCCATCGCCCGCGTGCTGCTCAAGGACCCGCGGGTACTCATCCTGGACGAAGCCACCTCCGCGCTCGACACGGTCAGCGAGCGGCTCATCCAGGCCGCGCTCAACCGGCTGATGGAGGGCCGCACCACCATCGCCATCGCCCACCGGCTGTCGACCATCCTGCGCGCCAACCAGATCCTGGTCTACGACCGTGGGCGCATCCTGGAGCGCGGCACGCACGACGAGCTGATCCGCCACGAAGGCCTCTACGCCCGCCTCTACGCCGAGCAGTTCGCGTCCGAGCAGCCCATCGGCGAACCGCCGGTCTAGGCGCGTTCAACGTTTCGGCCCATCCGCGCGTCGGAGGGCCATGATCACGGGCGCCATGGATCCACCGTACGACCTGGCCGATGCGGCCTCAGTCGGAGCCGATGCCCTGCGCGACACGATCGTGGGCCTGCAGGCCGACCGAGGAGCGGAGCTCTGGGGCCTCGCCCGGCATGCAGGCCTGACGCCAGAGGAGGCCGATGACGCCGTCCAGGAGACGCTGCTGCGCCTCTGGAGCGCGTTGCGCGACGGTCAGGCAATCGAGCGGCCCGACGCCTGGGCGTTCCGGACGCTCTACAGGCTGGCCATGGACCGCCATCGCCTGCGGCGACGCATCCGGCTGCTGACCGAGCGCATCGGTTCACAGCCGGCGCGCTCGTCGACTGTTGATCACGCCGAGCGCCTGGCCGTGTGGGAGGCCGTCGAAACCCTCCCGGAGCGCCAGCGCCTGGCGATCTACCTTCGCTATCGAGTTGATCTGCCGTTCGAGGATATCGGCCGCATCCTGGGGATCGCGGCTCCCTCGGCGCGCAGCCACGTCAGCCGAGCGCTCGACGCCCTTCGGGCGCGGCTCGGCGAGGAGAGCTGACCATGAACGACAGCGATCTGGAGCGCCGCCTGCGCTCGGAGACCGGTCCACGCGAGCGGGGCTACATCGCCCACGGCCTGCCGCCGTCCCCCGACGGGCGCACCCCACGTCCGTCGCGCGGCCTGCGATTCGCAGCCGTCATTCCGGCCGCCGCCGGCATTGTGGCTGTCGCTGTTGTCGGCGCAATGCTTGGCGGCAACGAGGGCCCGGACGTTGGCGCGGATGGATCTCCCTCGCCGACGCTAGTCCCGTCGGTGATTGGAGGCATGCCGGTCTGCACAAATGACGGCCTTACGATGTCCGCCGAACGCTGGGGCGGAGCCGCCGGGTCGCGCGGAACAGTTGTCACCGTGCAACTAGCCCAGGACCACGCGACCTGTGCTCTGATTCCCTCCGACATCGCTGCCCGGATGTCCGACGTCGACGGAAACACCTTGATCACGAGCGAAATCCCTCAGCCGATGTCGCGCGATGTCATCGAGGTACGCGCGGGCGATCTTCATGCGTACTCGGTGGTTTGGAGCAATTGGTGCGGCGACAGGCCTGCACCTCCGGTTGGGCTGTCGGTGTCGGTGGAAGAGGGGACGCACTGGACTGCGATTGCGGCGCCAGGCGACGGAGCGGATCCGGTTCCCCCCTGCCTGGGCCAAAACGCGCCGAGCAACCTGACGGTCACCGCCCTGCCGGGAGCGCAGTAGCAGCAACGGGAGGGCTTCGTCCCGCCCCATTGCTCAAGGTGACACACTCAGCGTGTGACGAACCGGCTGGCGCGCGAGACGAGCCCGTACCTGCTGCAGCACGCGGAGAATCCGGTCGACTGGTACCCGTGGGGGCCCGAGGCGCTGGAACGGGCGAGGGAGCTGGATCGGCCCATCTTCCTGTCCATCGGCTATTCGGCCTGTCACTGGTGCCATGTCATGGCCCACGAGTCCTTCGAGGACGCAGAGACCGCGGAGCAGCTGAACCGCGACTTCGTGCCCATCAAGGTCGATCGCGAGGAGCGGCCGGACCTGGACGACGTCTACATGGCGGCGGTGCAGGCCATGACCGGTGGCGGCGGATGGCCGATGAGCGTCTTCCTCACCCCCGACCTGCGACCCTTCTTCGGCGGCACCTACTTCCCGCCCGATGACCGTCACGGCCTGCCGGCCTTCCGGCGCGTGCTGGAGGCGATCAACGACGCGTACCGCAACCGCCGAGCGGACGTCGAGCAGCAGGGCACCCAGTTGGCTGCCCACCTCCGGGAGCAGCTTTCGGTGCGCACCGGAGCGGCGGATCCGGAGCGTGCCCAGCTCGAGCGGGCGGTGGCCCGGCTGGCGCAGGCGTTCGACCCGGTGCACGGTGGATTCGGCGGCGCACCAAAGTTCCCGGCGCCCATGGTGCTCGAGTTCCTGCTGCGCGCGTGGCGGCACAGCGGCGATCCGGCGACTCTGCGCATGGTGACCGTCACGCTCGATCGCATGGCCGATGGCGGCATCCACGACCAGCTGGGCGGCGGATTCGCCCGCTACAGTACAGACGCTCGCTGGCTGGCGCCTCACTTCGAGAAGATGCTGTACGACAACGCGCAGCTGGCGCACTGCTACCTGGAGGCGTTCCGCGCGACGGGCGACGAGCGCTACGCCACGGTGGCGCGCCGGACCATCGACTTCATCCTGCGCGAGCTCCGGACAGACGGCGGCCTCGCATCCGCGCTGGATGCCGACAGCGAGGGCGAGGAGGGCCGCTTCTACACCTGGACCTCCGAGGAGTTCGACGGGGTGCTGGCTGACGCCGGCCTGGGCGCCGATGACGTGGCCGCGCTGCGCGCGCACTGGGACGTGCAAGCGGAGGGCAACTGGGAGGGGCGGACCATCCTGCACGCGACCGGTCCCGCCCCCGATCCAGCGGTCGTGGAGCAGGCGCGCGCCGCGCTGCTGGCCGAGCGCGAGCAGCGTGTTCGGCCGGCCCGCGACGACAAGCAGCTGGCCAGCTGGAACGGCATGGCCCTGCAGGCCGTGGCAGACGCCGCACTCGTGCTCGACGAGGTCGACTACCTCGCGGCCGCGCGCGCGCTCACGGCGTTCGTGCGCGGCACGCTGCTGCGGGACGATGACCGGCTGTGGCGCACCGCCCGCGACGGCAGGGCACACACGCCGGCCTTCGCCGAGGATTACGCCAACCTGGCCGATGGATTACTCGCGGCCCACGCCGCGCTGGGGGATGCGGACGACCTGCTCCTGGCGCGGCGGCTGATCGATCGGCTGCTGGCCGACTTCTGGGACGAGGCCAGCGGCACGCTCTTTGACACCGCCGCTGAGCACGATCGCACGGTCGCGCGGCCGCGCTCTCTGCTGGACAACGCCACGCCATCCGCCAACGCGGCCGCGGCGGACGTCATGCTGCGGCTGGCGCTGCTCACCGGCGAGCCGGACTACGACCGCCGGGCGCGGGCCATCCTGCGCGCCGTGCAGCCGGTCCTCGACCGCCAGCCAATCGCCTTCGGGCGGATGCTGGCCGCGGCCGACCGTGCGCTGGAAGAGCAGGTGGACGTGGTTGTTGCCGGCGCGGAGAGCGCGCAGACCGCGGCCCTGCGCCGAGCGGCAACGCAGCGGTACGTGCCCGACCTTGTGATCGCCGCGCTGCCGCCTGGCGCGCCGTATGCCGGCTGGCCGCTCTTCGAGGGCAAGGCGGCAAGTGACGCCACCGCCTACGTCTGTCGCGGCTACGCCTGCGACCGGCCGACCAGCGATCCCGCCGAGGTGGCTGAGCACATCGCCCGCCTGGGTATCAGCCCGCCAGAAAGCTGAGCCGCACCGTCCGCTGCCGGTTGTCAGGGTTGGGATCGACCAGCGTGATGGACTGCCACGTTCCCAGCACCAGCCGGCCCTCCTGCACCGGCACGCTGAGCGACGGCGGAATCAGCAGCGGCAGGACGTGGTCGGCACCGTGCCCCGCGGAGCCGTGGCGGTGCCGCCAGCGGTCGTCGCGCGGCAGCAGCCGGTCCAGGGCCTCCAGCAGGTCGTCGTCGGAGCCGCTGCCGACCTCCATGATCACGACGCCCGCCGTCGCATGCGGCACGAAGACGTTCAGCAGCCCATCGGCGCCATCCGCCGTGTCGCGAACGAACTCGGCGCACGCGGCGGTGATGTCGAAGACGCCCCGGCGCGAGCCGGTAGGCACCGTCAGGTCGCGAGACTCCATCGGCGCAGAGCCTAGCCGACCCGCCGTCGCGGGCGGGTATCATGCCGGCCGATGAGTCCCGAGCACGCGCGTCGCCGCGCCTCCTGGCGCGGCACCCTCAGCACCGGCCTCGCCGTCCTGCTGGTGGTCGTCGTCTTCGTGGCATGTGGTAACCAGGCGACCCCCACGCCCGCCGCCGTCGTCTCGCCGAGCCCGAGCGCCTTGCCCACCGCATCGACGACGCCTTCCCCCAGCCCAACCCCGGAACCCACCCCGGAGCCGTACAACGAGGAGCTGCTGGGCAACCGCTTCACCGTGCTGGTGGTGGGCGAGGACGTCAGCGCGGCGCGCCGGGCGCGTGGCTACATCGGCGACAACACCGACGCCATGATGGTCGTCAGCGTCAGCGCCGACCAGAAGGACGTGGTCATGCTCAGCCTGCCGCGTGACGTGGTGGACGTGCCGCTGGGCGACGGCCGGACCTGGACCGGGAAGGTGAACGCCATCGCCAACAGCCACGGGGTCGACGGCCTGCGAAAGGCCATGAGCGCCCTGCTGGACATCGAGATCCCGTACTACGTCAAGGTCAACATGGACGACTTCGTGGCGCTGGTCGACGCGGTGGGCGGCATCAAGGTCAACGTCCAGACCGTGGTCCGCGAGGATCGCTGGGGCCTCTACCTGGAGCCCGGCCCGGCGCATCTCGACGGCCAGAGGGCGCTCTACTTCTCGCGGGCGCGCTACTTCGACAGCGACTACGCCCGCGCCGCGCGCCAGCAGCAGGTCGTCCGCGCGCTGGCCAGGAAGTACACGAACCGCAACACCGACATCGATTTCGGGCAGCTGCTGCCGACGCTGGTCGGCCTCGACACCAACCTGGACCTTGGCGATCTGCGGACGCTGATGGTCCTGGCGAAACGGGCCGCCCGGGCCGACTACGTGGCCGAGGTCCTGATGCCGCCGCAGTTCGCCCTTGACTGGGGCGACCAGGGCGATGGCCGGGGCTGGGTGATCATCCCCAACGTGGATGCCATGCGCGCCCGCGTGCACGCCCTGCTCGAGGACTGACGCTGCTCCGGCGGCTGATGCTGCGCAGGCGTTGCCCCTCGTTCAGCGGCCGGCGTACGAGTGCTCGCCCACGAAGACAAGGCCCGCCCCCAGGTAGGTGAACAGCACGCCGGCGAAGCCGGCGACCAGCAGCCACGGCGCGGCGGCGCCCCAGGCATCGCGACGCGTGGCCACGTGCAGGTACGCGCCGTAGACCAGCCATGTGGCCGCGGCGGCCAGCTCCTTGGGATCGTTGCTCCAGTAGGACCGCCAGGCCAGGTTGGCCCATACCGATCCCAGCACGATGGCGGCGGTCAGGATGGGGAAGCCGAGGAGCACCGCCCGATGCGCCGCCGCGCGCGCGGTGCTCGCCGCCGGCAGGAAGCTGAGCGCGTCACCGGCTTGGCGCTGGGCAATCTCGGCCAGCGCGGCGGCGAACGCCAGGCCGCCCAGCGCGTAGGCGGCGATTGCCGCGCCGACATGCACCGTCAGCAGCAGCGGCGCCTGCAGCGCCGGCACCAGCGGCAGCACCTCGGACGGCTGCGCCAGCGCCAGCCACGCCAGCCCGGCAGCGATCGCCGCCACCAGCGGCACCAGCCGGCCAATGGGCATGCGGTGCTGCATGACGCCGTAGCTGGTCACCACCGCGAAGGAGAAGGCGATCGCCGTCTCGTGGAGGTTGCTCCATGGCGCTCGCCCGGCCGTCACCGCGCGCACCCCCAGTGCGGCCAGCAGCAGCCCGCCGGCCAGCCACAGCGACCAATGGGCCGGCCGCAGCAGCTCAGAGCGCAGCATGGCCACGGAGCCGAGCAGGACGCTGCCGCCCAGCGTGACCAGCGCGCCGACCAACAGGGCCGTGACGAGCGATTCCATGCCTTATCCCGTGGGAGCCGGCCGCCCGGCGACGCCCGGGTGGTGACGACTCAGTGAGCGGCGGCTTCCACCAGGGTGGAGCGCGTGCCGCACCGGTAACAGGACTCGTCGGCGGCTCGAATGGTTGCGCCGCAGTTCGCGCAGCTCACCGCCAGGTCCGCCTCGCAATGGGTGCAGAAGCGCGCGCCGGGCGGGTACTGGAGCCCATCGACCGGGCAGTAGGGCATGCCGCGGGGCGCTTCGATGGCGCCATCCGGAGCGCGCGGCAGGCGCAGCGTGGGTTGGACGACGGAACCCTCGTTGATGCCCACCTGCGAGACCCGCAGGTAGCCGATCACCAGCCATGCGACGTACAGCAGCGCCAGCCCCACCAGGCCATACGGCAAAAGGCCGGCGACGAAGCCGGCAGAGTCGTCGGCGACCCATTCGATGAGATCGCGGATGGCTTCCATAGGCCCGCCGATCATAGCATCGGCCTCCGGGCTGGCGGGTCAGCGCGCGCGGTACACTCGGCCCGCATGCCACGCCCCAAGCTCGATCCCGCCACTCCCTTGACCGAGCTCCACGTGCACTTGGGAGCGGCGGTCACGCCGGCCATCATGTGGGGCATCGCCCATGCCCAGGGCATCCGGCTGCCGACCAAGGACTACTGGGAGTTCCGCGATCTCATCACCGTCGGGCGGCAGCGTCGCTCGTTCGAGGCCTACCTCCATCTTTTCCACTGGACGGAGCTGATCCAGTCGAGCCCCATCGCCGTCGAGCGCAGCGTGTACGAGGTCATCGGCGGCGCGTACCGCAAGAACAACGTCACCCGCCTGGAGCTGCGCTTCAACCCCATGAAGCGCAACCGCGGCGGCGAGCAGGACCTGGACCACATCATCGCTGCGGCGGTGCGTGGCATGGACCGCGCGGTGCTCGAGTATCCGCAGGTGCGTGCCGGCCTCATCTTCTGCCTGGATCGCACCTTCTCGTATGAGCTGAACGAGATCATCGCCGCCAAGGCCATCGCCTGGCGCGACCGAGGGGTGGTGGCGGTGGACATCGCCGGCCCGGTCGAGCCGACGTTCCACTTCGCCGACTACCGCGACCTGTTCGCCCACGTGCGGCGCGCCGGCCTGGGGGTCACCGTGCACGCTGGCGAAACCGGCGGAGCCGATGAGGTGCGCGAGGCGGTCGAGGCCCTGGAGCCGAGCCGCATCGGCCATGGCGTGCGCAGCGTGGACGACCCGCGGGTGATGGCCATGCTGCGCGAGCGGGGAGTGGTGCTCGAGGTGTGTCCCTCGTCCAACCTCAACACCCGGGTGATCGGCTCGCACGCTGAGCTGCGATCGGTCATGCGCACGCTGGTCGATCACGGCGTGCAGTTCGCGCTGTCGACCGACGGCCCCGAGATGCTGCGCTCGTACCTGCGCGACGAGATCGCCCTGCTGCTGCGCCTGGATGCGCTCGATTTCGACGAGATCCAGCAGGCGCTGGAGACAGCCCGATCGGCCTCGTTCGTCGACCGTGCGCCGGTTCCCGGGCGGGCCGATGGCAACGGCACGCCGCCGGTCAACCGCGCCGCCATCGCGCTCGAGGTCGAGGTCTAGGCTGCTATCCTGCCGGCCGTGTCCTCGATCTGGCGTCCGGTCCGTGAGCGGCAGGCAACCCGCTCGCTGATGGTGATCGTCGCCCACCCGGGCGACGAGGCATTCGGCTTCGGAGGCGCCATCGCCCAGGCCGCGAACTCGGGAGCCTACGTGGTGGTGGTGTGCGCCACCCGCGGCCGCTTCGACCCGCGGCTGCTGGAGAAGCCACCGGCTCCCGGTGGCCGCAACCGTCACTACTCGAACCCGGTGGTGTGGCGCAACCTGGACACCGTTCGCGAGGACGAGATGCGCCGCTCGGTGGCGCTCCTGGGCGTCAACGTGCTCCGCGTCCTGGACTATGCCGAAGAGGCGCTGGCAACCACCAATCCGGCGGAGCTCACCGGACGGCTGGTGGAGCCCATCAGGATGCATCGGCCGGAGGTGATCCTGACCTTCGGGCCAGATGGCGTGACCGGCGATCCCGACCACGTCGCGGTGAGCCGTGCCGTGGACGATGCCTTCCGCCTGGCAGCGGAGCCGCTTGCCTACGAGGACGATCTCGAGGAGGACCAGGTCGCCTGGCGCGCCGCCAAGCTCTACCACCTGGTCGTGCCGCCGTCGCAGCTGGCCAGCCTGTCCGGCATGGCACCCGAGGGCTACGGATCGGGCGATGCCGATACCCTCACCCTCGACCTCGGCGAGCTCAGCCGCCTCAAGCTGGCCGCCATCAGCCGCCACGTCTCGCAGACCGGCTCGCAGGGCCCGTTCCACGACTGGACCCCGGAAATGCGCGACGGCTACCTGGCCACCGAGCACTATCGCCTGGCGCGCTCCAACCTGCCGGTTGCCGCAGGCGATTCGCCGGCCGAGTCAGAAGACTCCATCTGGGACGGCCTGGCTTAGCCGATTCACGCTCCACGGAGTGATTGTGGCTCAACAAAGGTTGTATCGGCGCGGGCGCGTGTCTGCTAGGCTCGAGGGGTCCAGCCCCGAGCACCCATGAAAGGAAGCCGTCCGGCGGCATGGCTGATCAGCTGACCAACGAGAACATCATGGCCGTCCTGGGCCAGGTCAAGGATCCCGAGATCGGGCGCGACCTGGTGAGCCTGGGAATGGTCAAGACCATCGACATCAACGGCTCCGCCGTGGACCTCACCGTGGAGCTCACCACGCCCGCCTGTCCGCTGAAGGCCAAGATCGAGTCGGACATCGTCGACGGGCTGGAGAGCCTGGGCGCCACCGCGGTTCGCGTCGACTGGGCGAGCAACGTGAAGCGCTCCTTCGGCGGGCCGGCTGCCGACCTGATCCCCGGCGTGAAGAACACCATCGCCGTGGCCTCGGGCAAAGGCGGCGTGGGCAAGACCACGGTCGCCGTCAACCTGGCCGTCAGCCTGGCGCGCGACGGCGCGCGGGTGGGCTTGCTGGACGCCGATATCACCGGCCCCAACGTGCCGCTCATGATGGGCACGGTGGGCGCCCACGTCACCGGCGCCGGTGGACGGGTGAACCCGGTCGTCAGCCACGGCGTCAAGATGATGAGCATCCAGTACTTCCTCACGGGCGACGCTCCGGTGATCTGGCGCGGACCGCTCATTCATTCCGCCATCCAGCAGTTCCTGCGCGACGTGGAGTGGGGAGAGCTGGACTACCTGGTGGTCGACCTGCCGCCCGGCACCGGCGACGCGGCGCTGTCGATCAGCCAGCTGATCCCGCTGTCCGGCGCGCTGGTGGTGACCACGCCGCAGGAGGTCAGCCTGATGGACGCCCGCAAGGCGATCGCCATGTTCACCAAAGTGAACGTGCGGACCATCGGCGTCGTCGAGAACATGTCCGGCTTCATCTGCCCGGACTGCGGGTCGGAGCACGACATCTTCGGTTCCGGGGGTGGTACCACCATCGCCCGTGAGCTGGAGCTGGAGGTGCTGGGCCGCATTCCGATCGAGCCGGGCGTGCGAAGCGGGGGAGACGCCGGTGTGCCGATCGCCTCGTCCCAGCATCCGGCCGCCGACAGCTCGGCTGCTGCGGCTGCGCTGCGCGAGCTGGCACGCACCGTGGCCGGCCGCATCAGCGTTATCGCCGCACCGTTCGCCACCGCCGCCACCGCGTAGTACCGCCCAATCGGGTACATCGGCCTACCGAAACGTACCCCTGCCGGGGGGTGCCCGAGCCGATATTGCCTGTCTAGACTCGGCGCATGCGCATCGCCGTGATCTCGGATATCCATGCCAACCTGCCTGCGCTGCGCGCCGTCATCCAGGACGTGACGTCCATTGGTTGCGACGCGGTGTGGTGCGCCGGCGACCTGGTGGGACGCGGGCCGCACCCCAACGAGGTGGTCGAGGAGGTTCGGCGGCTGGCGATTCCCTGTGTGCAGGGCAACTGGGACGAAGCCGTGGGCATGGGCCGCGAGGTGACCGGCAGCATCTGGGCATCCCCCGAGGCGGAGGCCGATGGCTATACCTCGCTGGCATGGACGACCGGCCGCCTGGCCGACGACAACTGCTCGTGGATCCGCCAGCTGCCGACCACGCTGCGCCTCGAGGTCGAAAGCCGCACGGCGCTGCTCTTCCACGGTACGCCGCTGAAGCAGAACGAGTACCTCTGGGAAGATCGACCGTCGCGCTACTTCGCGCGCATTGCCAGTGACGAGGGCGACGACGTCTTCTGCTTCGGCCACACGCACCAGACCTTCCATCGCGCGCTGAGCCAGGCCCACTTCGTGGCCGCCGGGTCTGTGGGGTGTGGCGGAGAAGGCGACGGCCGCGCTCGCTACGCGGTGCTGTACCTGTCCGAGACGGACGTGGTGGTGGGCTTCCGCAGCGTCGAATACGACCAGGCCGCCGTGGCGCGCGACATGGCGGCCGCGGGCCTGCCGCTCGAGCTGCTCACCGTGCCGCCGGTTCCCCACCCGTTGGTCGATCCGGGCACGGTCGTGCCCGCGCTGGAGGCGGGCGCCGGCGCCTGAGGGTTCGGGGCTCGCGATGCCGCCTCAGGCGGCCTTTGACTCCCGCTCGTACGGGCGCCCCACCGCCGCCGGCGCGATGCTGCGTCCCACCACGCCGGCCAGCACGATGATGGTGATGAGGTACGGCAGCGCGCTGTAGAACTGCAACGGGATCCCGGTCAGGAATTCGCCCAATGCGCCCTCCGGCGCGGCAAAGCGGATGGAACGCTCCAGTCCGGTCGATGCCGTGAACAGCAGCGCCGCGCCGAAGGCGCCGATTGGCGTCCACCGCCCGAAGATCAGCGCGGCCAGCGCGATGAAACCGCGGCCGGCGGTCATCTCACCCTGGAAGGCGCTGCCGAACTCGATGGTCAGGTAGGCGCCGGCCAGACCGGCGAAGGCTCCGCCCAGGATGACGTTGCGATAGCGCAGCCGGATGACGTCGATGCCCACCGTTTCCGCCGCCTTGGGATGCTCGCCGACCGCCCGGGTCCGCAGTCCCCAACGTGAGCGGAAGAGGAGCACCTGCAGCACCACCACGCTGATCAGCATGGTGAGGCCAATGGGTCCAACCCCCAGCAGCGCGTCGAACAGCCAGCCGATGACCGGCAAGTCGCTGATGAAGTCAGGGAGGCGCCATTCCTCGAATCGCCCGGCGGAAGGAGGCGACTGCTGGCTGATGAGAAGGTTGAGATAGCCGGTGATGCCCACCGCGAAGATGTTGATGATCGTGCCGCTGATGATCTGGTCCGCCCGGACGCTGATCGACAGCCAGGCGTGCACCGCCGAGACGAGCATGGCCGCCGCGATGGCGGCCAGCAGGCCGATGAGCAGGGGCAGCGTGATGCCCAGCAGCCCGAAGTCGATGTTCGGGAGGAGCTGGGCCGCGATCGACGCTGCCCACCAGGCGACGAAGGCGGCGGTCAGCATCATGCCCTCGATGCCGATGTTCACCACGCCCGAGCGCTCGTTCATGAAGCCGCACAGCGAGCCGAGAGCGATGGGGGTGGCCGCGGCCACGATCGTCCCGGAGAAGCCCGGCAGCTCGGTGACGAAGTAGACGACGAACTGGACGATCAGCCCGATGATCGGAATGCCGTAGATCGCCTCCACGTCCGCTCCCTCCTCGCTACCGGCTGGCCTGCTCGCCATACGAGCGGCTGACGGTCTGCAGCTCGCTCGAGACGCCGGTGCCGGCGGTGCGAATGCGCAGCGTGCGGCGCACGATGATCTCGGCCGCCAGGAAGAACAGGATGACCGCCTGCAGCACGCCGACCATCTGCACCGGCACCTCGGCCTGCGACTGCATCAACCCCGCTCCGGCCTGCATGGCGCCGAACAGCAGGCCGGCGAACAGGATGCCCACCGGGTGCGCCCGGCCGAGCAGCGCGACGGCGATGGCATCGAAGCCGACGGTGGTGCCGTACGAGGCGGGCATGTAGCGCACCTCGCCCAGGACCTCGGTGGCGCCGGCCAGCCCCGCCAGCAGGCCGCACAGCGACATCGTCAGGATGGTGATCCAGCGCGGGTGCATGCCCGCATAGCGCGCCGCGTCCGGGTTGGCGCCCACGGTGCGAATCTCGAACCCGGTGGTGCTGCGGAAGAGCAGCCACCAGGCGATCGGCACCGCCAGCGCCGCCAGCAGCAGGCCGAGGTGGCCGCTGCGCCCCACCACGATCGGCAGCGAGGCGGCGACGATGGGATCGGTGCGAGCGAAGGTGACGGCCGGTCCCGTGCCGCGCAGCGCGCCGGAGATCACCCAGCTGACCAGCTGGATGGCGACGAAGTTCAGCATGATGGTCGTCACCACCTCGTGGGCCCCGGTGAAGGCCTTCAGCGCTCCCGGGATGAAGCCCCATGCCAGCCCGCCGACCATGCCTGCCAGGATCGACAGCGGGATCGCGACCAGTGGAGACGCCGAGTTGAGTGCAATGGCCACGATCGTCGCGCACAGCGCCCCGGCCAGGAACTGGCCCTGCGCGCCGATGTTGAACAGCCCTCCCTTGAAGCCGATGCCCACCGCCAGCCCTGCCAGCACCAGCGGGCTGGCGTTGACCAGGGTGTTGACCAGGCCGTTGACCGATCCGAACGCCCCTTCGGCAAGCGCCCTGTAGGCGGTGAACGGCAGCAGCGGGTCCCAGCCGTTGATCAGCGGGCTGGAGACGATGAGCAGCACGGCGCCGAACACCAGCGCCAGCACGATCGAGATCAGCGGCAGCATGGCTACGGCCCTGGCGCGATCCCACCATCCCGCGAAGCCGGTCCGCTCGCTCACGACGCTTCCTCCAGGGTCTGCGGCTGCACGCCGCCCTCGCGCCCGCCGGTGGCCATCAGCAGGCCGACGTCCTCCTTGTCGGCGGTCCGCCCGTCCAGCACCGCCACGAGGCGGCCTCGGAACATGACGCCGATGCGATCCGACATCTCGAGCACCTCGTCCAACTCGGCCGAGACGAGCAGCGTGGCCACGCCGGTATCGCGGCGGGCGATGGCCTGGCGGTGGATGAACTCGATGCTGCCGACGTCCAGGCCGCGGGTCGGCTGGTCCAGAACCAGCGCCTTCAGCTCACCCTCGAACTCGCGTGCCACCACCACCTTCTGCTGGTTGCCACCCGACAGTGTGCCGGCAGGCACATCGGCAGATGGTGTGCGCACGTCGTACTTCTCGATGGCCTCCTTGGCGTACGCCGCGATCGCCTCGTCGTTGCGTCGCAGGCCGCTGGCGTAGGGGGCGTGGTAGTAGTCGTTCAGCACCAGGTTGTCGGTCACCGGGAAGCTGAGCACCATCCCGAACCGGTGGCGGTCGCCCGGCACGAATGCCAGGCCCAGCCGATGAAGCTCACGCGGCGAGGCGTGGGTGACATCGCGGTCGCCGAGGCGTACCGTGCCGCTCGACGCGTGGCGCAGCCCGGTGATCGCCTCCACCAGCTCGTCCTGGCCGTTGCCGGCCACGCCGGCGATGCCGAAGATCTCGCCGGCGCGGACCTCGAAGCTGACGTCGTGCACGACCTCGTTGCCCCGGTCGTCGCGCACCGTCAGGTTGGCCACACTGAGCATCGGCTGCTCAGGCTTGCTTTCGCCGCGATCGACCGTCAGCTCGACCTCGCGGCCGACCATCAGCTCGGCGAGGTCCTCCTCGTTCGTCTCCTTCGGGTTGCGGCTGCCGACCACCTTGCCGCGGCGAATCACGGTGATGGTGTCGGCGACCTCCAAGACCTCGTACAGCTTGTGGCTGATGAAGATGATGGCGTAGCCCTCCGTGCGCAGCTTGCGCAGCACTCCGAAGATCTCCGTGGTCTCCTGGGGCGTGAGGACTGCGGTGGGCTCGTCCAGCACCAGCAGGCGGGCGTTTCGATACAGGGCCTTCAAAATTTCGACCCGCTGCTGCCAGCCGACGGATAGCGATCCCACAGGCTTGTCGGGATCAATCTGCCAGCCGAAACGGTCGCCCAGCTCGCGTATGCGCCGATGTGAGGCAGCCCGGTCAACGAACACCGGCCCTGCCATCGGCTCTTCGCCAAGCAGAATGTTTTCGGCCACCGACAGCACCGGAACCAGCATGAAGTGCTGGTGAACCATGCTGATGCCGCGCTGGATGGCGTCGTGCGGGCTTGCGATCTCGACTGACTTGCCGTCGATCAGGATTTCGCCGGCGTCCGGCACGGCCAGCCCGTAGAGAATGTTCATCAGGGTGCTCTTGCCGGCGCCGTTCTCGCCCAGCAGAGCGTGGATCTCGCCCTCCCGGACCTGCAGGTCGATGCCGTCGTTGGCGAGAACGCCTGGGTAGCGCTTGGTGATCCCCCGCATCTCGAGCACCGGCGGCCGGCCCTCGCCGGTCGCTGCGCCTCGCTCAGTGCTCTCGTCTGCCACGCGACTCACCCGAATAGTCGTGAGCGGACCGGCCCACGTGGACCGGCCCGCTCGTGAGGTCGATGCCTGGCGATCAGTCCCGGCTCAGGTGCCCGGGTCCTCCTCGCCGGCGTAGCACAGGCCGGACGGCTGGCACGGATCGAGGTCGCCCGAACCCATCTGGTCGAACGCCTCCTGGACCGCCGTCTTGATCTCGTCGGTGACCACCGTGCCGTCGAACTGGTAGTAGGGCGACACGCCGACGCCGTCGTTGTCTGCTCCGTAGAAGACGTTGCCGGTCCGGGCGCCGTCGCCGGCGAAGGCCACGATGCCTTCCTGGACCGCCTTGGTCAGATGCTTCTCGGCGCTGGTCACGATGCACTCGGCCTGCTCGTGCGTGGACTGCCACTGGTCGACGTCCACGCCGATGCCGTAGATGCCGGCCTCTTCCACCGACTGCAGCACGCCGTTTCCGGTCTTGCCGGCCACCTGGAACAGGACGTCCACGTCCTCGTTCTGGGACAGGAACTGGTCCGCGAAGGACTTGCCGGTGGTCGGGTCGTTGAACGCCACGGCCAGGTCGTTGGAGATGTACTTGAGGTGGACGGTGACCTCGGGATTGACGCTCTTGGCGCCATTCTCGTAGCCGCGCATGTAGTTCACGACCGGCGGGATCGTGCCCGATCCGCCGATGGCGGCGATCTGGTCGCTCTGGGTGATGCTGGCCGCCACGATGCCGGCCAGGTAGCCGGCCTGCGCCTCGTTGAAGATGACGCTCTCGTAGTTCGGCAGGCCCGCGCCCGCGACAACGTCGTCACCGGCCTGGAACTGGTCCACGCCGATGAAGTGCACGTCCGGGTTCGCGGTGGCGGCCTCCAGGGTGGCGGCGCCCAGCGCGAAGCCAACGGTCACGATCAGGTCGAAGTCATCGTCGATCAGCGTCTGAATGTTCGTCGCGTAATCGGCCGAGGCCGTGGTGACGATGGCACGCGGCTCTGGCGCGCCGATGGCGATGGCGCCCTGCTGGGCACCCAGCCAACTGTACTCATTGAAGTTCTTGTCATCCAGCGTGCCGACGTCGGTCACCACACCGATCTTCGCCTCGCTGGTGCCGCTGGCCGCCGGTGGTGACGGCTGAACTCCGGTCAGGTCGCCGATGGTGCGGCACAGGCCCTTGCCCGTGTCGATGACTGTTCCTGCGCCACCGCTGGCGCCCGGGCTACCCGACCCGGTGCCGTTGCAGGCCGAGACCACCAGCATGAGCGCCAGCAGGGTCCCGATGCCTGCGTACCGTCGCTGCATCCGCATGGATACTCCTTCACCCCTTCAGGGGACTCCTCCGTCGCCGGTGCACTGGGCACGGGCACAGCCGGTCTGGGCGTACCGCCGGCAGAATCTGGCGCATCATACTGCCCAGTCAATCCCCGCCTCAACACCTTTCAGCAGTCCGATGGCTGCCGATCGTCACCGGCCGCGACCGTATGATCCGACCATGGACCGCCCCCCGCCGCCGGCACCCCGGCTCGTCATCTTCGACCTCGACGGGGTCGTCTATCGCGGCGAGCAGCCGATTCCCGGCGCCAGCGAGTTGGTTGCCGCTCTCCACGGCGCGGGGCGGCTGGTGCGATTCGCCACCAACAACTCGATGTCGACGCGCCTGGCCTACGTCGATCGGCTGGCGGGGCAGGGGATCGAGACCACGGTCGAGGAGATCGTCACCTCGACGTGGGCCACGATCGAGCATGTCCGGGCGCACGAGCCGGCTATCCATCACGTTCTGGCGGTCGGAGCCGATGGCATGCTGGCCGAGCTGGCCGATGCCGGTTTCACGGCCACGCACGTTGCCGACGCCGCGCCGGTCGACTGGCGGGGTGCACAGCTGGCCAAGCGCTATGACGCCGTGATCGCGGGCCTGGACCCGCGGATCGACTACCGCACGCTGGGGATCGCCGCGACCGCGATTCGCCACGGCGCCCGCTTCCTGGCCACCAACGCCGATGTCCGCTACCCGGTGGCGGACGGATTCGTGCCGGGCGCCGGCACGATCCTCGCCGCGCTCCAGACCGCTTCGGGCGTCGCGCCGACCGTTATCGGCAAGCCGCAGCCGGCGATGTTCGAGGCCATCCTGGAAGCCGCCGGCATCGCTGCGGCCGAAGCGCTGGTGATCGGCGACAACCCGGACGCGGACGTGGTGGCAGCTCGCCGCGCCGGCATCCCGGTCGCGCTGGTGCTGACCGGGATCGCGGACGCCGGTCAGGCCGAGGCGCTCGACGGAGAGCGGCGCCCGGACTGGGTGGCGCGCGATCCGCAGGAGCTGGCTGGCCTCCTGAGCGTGGCCCTCAGCTGATGCCGGCCCACGCCTTCCAGGCGCGCTCGGCTTCCGTGGCCGCCGCCGTCAGGAACGCATGGGGGCCGAAGCCGGCCCTGAAGCCATTGACCGCGATGGCGATAAGCTCCGGCGGCTCGAGGCCCTGGGCAGCGGTCACGGCCGCCATTTCCGCGCTGAGCGTGGTGCCGGTGACGGTGTGGTCGTCGGTCGACAGCGTGACCCGCACCCCGGCACGGTGGAGTCTCGCCAGCGGGTGCTCGGCCAACGAGGCGAAGAGGCCGGCCTGCACGTTGCTGGTAGGGCACAGGTCCAAAGTGACGCCGCGCTCGCGCACCGCCGCCAGCAGTTCGGGATCGGCCGCCGCGGTCGCCCCATGGGCGATGCGCCGCACGCCCAGCCCCAGCGCGTCGCGCACGTGCTCGGAGCCCGGGACCTCGCCAGCGTGTGCGGTGAGCGCCAGCCCACCCTCCTCCGCTGCCCGGAATGCCGCGGCATGCGGCGGCGCCGGGTATGTCGCCTCTGGCCCGGCGAGGTCGAAGCCCACCACCGGCCGGCCGAAGGCCGCGGCGGCGCGTGCCAGCTCCACGTTGGCGCCGGGCGGATGCGAGCGCATGGCGGTCACGATCAGCGCCACCAGCGTCCCGCCACCTGAGGCAGCCATGCCCTCGGCCGTGCCGGCCGCCACCGCCTCGACCACCTCGTGGACGCTCAGCCCGCGCTCCAGATGGAGGCGCGGAGCCCAGCGCACCTCGGCGTACCGCACGCCGTCGGCCGCGAGGTCGGCGACCAGCTCGGCAGCCACTCGGCGCAGTGCCGAGGCGGTCTGCAGCAGCGCGATCGGCAGGTCGAAGAAGGTGAGCAGCTCAGCCTGGTCATCGCACCGCGCAGGGGCGACCATGCGCCGCCTCGCCTCCGCCAGGTCCAGCGGCATGCCGATGTCAGCTGCCAGCTCGACGGCGGTCTCGGGACGCACCGAGCCATCCAGGTGCTGGTGCAGCTCGGCCTTGGGAAGCGGAGCAAGGTCAGCGGCCGCGGGCGGCCAGGATCCCATCGACGCATGATAGGTGGCCGCCGCTCGGGAAGGGCCCAGATCCTTGGCGTCGCGGCCGCCGTGGCGCTGGGCGGCCTGCTGGCTGCTCGACCGCTGGCCGCGGAGCGGGCCGACCCGCCGCTCGCCGCCGAGCGCCGGGCCCTGCTGCTCGACGCCGCGTCACGTGTCGAGGAGGCGCTGGATGAGCTGATTGCCAGCCTGCAGACAGCCATCGACGA
Organism: Candidatus Limnocylindria bacterium; assembly: GCA_036556695.1. GTDB lineage: Bacteria > Chloroflexota > Limnocylindria > QHBO01 > QHBO01 > DASSCW01. The sequence continues at coordinate 22,475 of DATBIY010000088.1, read as the reverse complement.
CGGCCGGCACGGCGCGGCGCTGGTCATCCAGGGTGACGAGCCGGCCGATCCGCTGCTGCGCTCCGCGGCGGAGGTGGCGAGCACCGCCCGGCAGCAGGCGCTGGCCGTGCAGCGCGCGGCGCAGCAGCTGGGGGGAATCGCGGCCTCGGTGGCGCCGGACACGGCGCTGCCCGCCGGGGTGAGCCCGAACGCGCTGCTCGGCGTTGATGCCCAGCTCGAGGAGGCCGCCACACAGGCGCCGACCTTCGTGACGCGGCGCCAGGCGGCGAGCCAGACGATCGAGGCACTGGGCGCGGCGCTGGCCGCGCTCGACGAGGTTGACGTGGACGCGGCCCTGGATCAGCTGGCCGCAGCCAGGCGAGCCCGAAGCGTTGTGGCCGCCTGGCCAGAGCCGCCCGTGGTCCTGCCCTTCTGGTTGCGCACCACCGGCGCCATGCTCGACGCAGCACGCGACATCGCGCGCGCAGCGCTGGATGGCGATGTCCAGGCGGCCGAGGCCGCCGGCCGCGCATACCGGGCTGCGGCCCGCGACGCCCGCCAGGCGGACACGGCGCTCGCACTGGTGATCGCCGAGTCGGGTTCGGGGCTCACCGCGACGCCCCTGGCCCGACTGGCTGACGCGCTGGCCAGGGCCACCCGGCAGCGTGCGGCGGCGGCATCGGTCCTGGAGTGAATTGCGCCCCTGCCCAGCCGCCGGAAGGCCGGTCACATCCGGCTATACTCGGCCTCCCGACCAGATCCCGGCCGATGACGGCGCGCGGCCGTCCAGGAGCGAAGGAGATTCGGCATGCGCCTTCGGGCTGAGTCCGCGGATCCGGCAGCCGTCGAGGCCGACGTGCTGGCGGTCCCCATCTACCGCGAGGACAGGGAAATCAGCGGCGACCTTGCCCAGCTCGACGCGGCGTCAGGCGGTGTCATCAGTCAGGCCATCGACTGGGGCGAGTTCAACATCCTGGAGCACTACAGCGCCCTCATCGACGGTGGCTCCATCGCGGCGCAGAAGATCCTGCTGGTCAACGGGGTGCGGCGCGGCCGCGGGGCGTGGCGCGCCAGGCGGATTGCGTCCACCGCCACCCGCCGCCTGCAGGGACGTGGCGTGCATCGCATGGCCCTGTGGCTTCGCGACGGCGAGGACGAGGACGCGTACGTGGCGGCGGGGATCGGCGCCGTGCAGGGGACCTATCGGCCCTACACCATCTACGGTCGTGTGCGCGACACCCCCGCCATGCTGCGCAGCGTGGAGGAGATGGTGCTCATCGGTGATGGCGTCCCCACGCAGGACACGATCGATCGGGCATTGATCCTGGCCGAAGGGGTCGAGTTCGGGCGCACGTTGGCGAACCGCGCGGCCAACGACCTGTACCCGGAAAAGATGGCCGAGGTCGCGCGCGAGCTGACGGCCGACGGCTGCAGCGTCGAGGTCCTGGACGTGCCGGCCATGCAGGCGCTGGGCATGGGCGCACTGCTGGGCGTCGGCCAGGGCGCCACGCACGAGCCGCGGCTGATCGCCGTCAAGCTGCCTGGCTGGGAGCATGCCGCACCGGAGCGTCGGCTGGCCATCGTGGGCAAGGGCGTGTGCTTCGACTCGGGCGGGATCAGCATCAAGCCGGCCGAGAAGATGGAGGAGATGAAGCACGACAAGTCCGGCGCCGCGGCGGTGATTGCCGCCGCACGGACGGTCGCGCGCCTGGCTCCCGAGACGCCGCTCATGGCGGTGGCGCCCATGGTCGAGAACCTGCCCGGTGGCAACGCGCAGCGACCGGGTGACGTGGTCAAGGCCATGAACGGCAAGACCATCGAGGTCATCAACACCGATGCCGAGGGACGCCTGATCCTGGCCGATGCCCTTCACTGGGCGGAGACCCAGGGCGCGACGCACCTGGTCGACGTGGCGACCCTCACCGGGGCAGCGTCGGTAGCCTTCGGCGAGCTGATCAGCGCGTACTTCGCCAAGCCGCGTGATTGGGGCGCGAAGGTGCAGGCTGCGGCCGATGCCACCGGTGAGTGGTTCTGGGAGATGCCGCTGGCCACCGAGTACCGCGCGACGTACGACTCGGCCCACGCCGATATCGTCAACTCAGCCACGCGCGACGGCTCGCTCATCAAGAGCGCCGTGTTCCTGCACGACTTCGTCACCGTCCCGTGGGTGCACGTCGATATCGCCGGCAGCGCCTACCTCAGCGCCGACAAGGCGGTGAATCCCAAGGGTGCGCTGGGGACGGCGGTGTCCACGCTCGTGCGCCTCGCCCTTGACTACGGGGCGGGGAAAGCCTGACGCAGCTCGAGGGCCGGCCCGCGGTCGCGAACCGGCCCTCGGGGATCCTCAGCGACGATCAGTCGTCGTCGTCATCAGTGGCGTCACGGACGGCGTCCTTGGCCTCGCCCCAGCCCTGCTGGATCTTGCCCTCGGCCTGGTCCGCGCGGCCCTCCATCTCGGTGGAGCGATCGTCGGTCGCGTCGCCCCACTCTTCCTTGACCTTGCCGGCCCCTTCTTTGAGGCCGCCCTCGATGCGGTCGCTGTCCATCTCGTTACCTCCAGTCATGCCCCGCCCCCAACATGAGCGGCGGTCACTGGTTTGCCGAGGCAGATTGCGTGCCAGCCGCCGCGCAGCGACTCCGAGCGCCGCGCAACGACGCAAGGCGCAGGGCCGCCGGGCGCGGCTAGCATGCCGCCGATGACACCGCTGGCCGTGGCCGCCGCCGTCGTCTTCGCCGTGCTGGGCGCAGCGGCGGAGCGGATCGCGTCGGTCTGGCCTGCCGAGGAAGCGTCGCGCCGCGGGCCTGGCTGGCGGACCCTGCTGCTGGCCGTGGGGGCCGCAGCGGCGGCATGGGCCATAGCTGCGCGCTCGACGCTGCCGTGGTGGGCAACCCTCGCGCACCTGGGCTTCCTGGTCCTGCTGGTGCTGCTGGCCGCCACCGACCTCGAGCAGCGGCGCCTGCCGCACCTGCTGCTCGACCCATTCATCGTGCTGGCCATCGGCTTCGTATTCGTCAATCCCAGCGTGTCGCCGCTGGACGCCGTCATCGGCGCCACCGCTGCCGTCGCGTTCCTGGGGGTGCTGGGCCTGATCATCCGCTCCGGCGTGGCGTTGGGAGACCTGTACCTGGTTGCGCCGATGGGCTTCATCCTCGGCTGGCCGGCTGTATTCGTGGCCATCTTCCTGGCCGCGCTGCTGTCGTCGGTCACCAGCCTGGCGCTGTTGGCCACGCGGCGCGTCGGGCTCCGCAGCTACATCCCGTTCGGTCCATTCCTGGTGGCCGGCATGGTGCTCACCCTGCTCCGCGACGAATCGCTGCTCGGCCCGGCGACCGCCGCAGGCCGACTGCTGCTGCGCAGCCTGATCGCGGGCTGAAGGGGGGCATGGGCCAGATGTCCGGGCCAGCCTCACCCAGGCGTCCCACCGAAAGGTCTGGCCGAGAGTCGCAGGATCGGGTATCCTTCGCGGCGCCCCGTGCCCGGGGGATCCTCGGTCGGCGGCCACCGTTTTGCCCGCGCGAGCCATTCGCCGGCACCAGCGCAGCCTGACCTCACGACAACAGGAGCCGATGTCGATCGTTCGTCGCCGAGCCGCGATCACGGTAGGACTGCTGGCGCTCATCGTTGCCCTTGCGCCGGGCGGCGTGAGGCCGCCCGCCCTGGCCGGTGGCTCAGTCAACGACGCCATTGCCGAGCAGCAGCGCATGGAGGCCGAGCTCGCCCGCCAGCGGCAGCAGCTCGCCGACCTGCGCCGGCAGCAGGCCGACCTGACCTCCAGCCTGTCCAGGCTGTCCAATGACCTGAACGCCGCCGGATTGGAGCTCGCCCGCGCCGAGCGTGACCTGCAGCGCGTGACCAACGCACTGGAGGCGTCGCGCAAGGACCTGGAAAGCTACCGCGACCAGATCCGCGACCTCGAGAAGAACCTGGCCCGCGTTGCCGATGAGCTCGTCGAGACCCGCGTCGAGCTGCGCGGCCGCGAAGCCCTTCTGCAGGACCATCTGCGCGCAGCCTACGAGCAGTCGCAGACGTCCCTGCTCGAGGTCATCCTCTCCACCGAGACGTTCGGCCAGGCCTCCAACCAGCTGTCGGCCATGATCAGCCTGTCCGAAGAGGACAGGCAGCTCGCCGACGAGATTCGCGACACGCGCGAACGGCTGATTGTGCGGCAGCACACCCTGTCCGACGGCCGCGAGACGCTGACCGCCCTGCGCGACTCCGAGAAGGCGCGCGCCGCCTCGCTGGCCCAGCAGCAGCGCCAGGTCGATGCCGCGAAGCGCAAGCTCGAGGCATACAAGCGGGAGCTGCGGGAGCTGCGCCGCCAGCAGCAGGCGCAGTACGCGAAGTCGGTGCGGACCGCGGAGCGCACCCGCGCGCTGATGCGCGACGAGCGGGAGGAGCTCGCCGGGCAGCGCGAGCTGGTGAAGCGCCTGAAGACGCGGGCGAACCGTCTCGACCTTGCGTATCGCGGCCGCTTCGCCTGGCCGGAGCGTGGGAAGTTCTTCGTCACCCAGGAATTCGGCTACACGTACTTCGACCACAACCACACCGGCATGGACATGGCCTACTCCACCGGCTGCGGCGGACCGATCTACGCCGCCGGCGACGGTATCGTGCTGGCGGACGAGCGGCCGAACATGGAGTACGGCGACACCGCAATCGGCGTGGTCATCGGCCACAGCCAGCGACTGCAGACGTGGTACTGGCACCTCGCGCGCGAGGTGGTCAGCCTTGGCCAGGAGGTCCACACCGGCGACCTCATCGGCTATGAGGGCGCCACCGGGATCGCCACCGGCTGCCATCTCCACTTCCAGGTCAACCTGGACGAGCAGCCGGTCAACCCGCGCAACTATTTGCCGTGAGTTGATGGGCCGATGGCGGCCCGCACGCTCGCGGCCGCGCGACGCTCGCCCGCGCGCCGCCCACGCCCCCTTTCGACCGCCGATCCCGTGATCCAGGCTGCGCGACAACTGCCACAGGCACGGGAGGTGCTACGTCCATGAGGTCGATGCGCATTCGACCGGGCACCATGCATCGGGTACCGTAGGCCGCGATGCATCCAGCCATGCAGCGGCGCCGCCATCGACTGATGGTGCGCCGCACCACGCGCGGCCGCGCGCCGCGGCGCGGGATGGTGTCCGCCTTCGTCGTTCTGCTGGGCCTCTTCGGCCTGGGCGTCGTCGCCACCGTGGGCGGGACCGCCGGCGGCGGCATTGCACTGTACGGCGCCATCTACTCCAGCCTGCCGGATGGACACCTGCTGGATGACATCCAGCTGCCCGCCTCGACCTACGTCTACGACCGCACTGGCAAGCAGCTGCTCGCGCGCTTCGAGTGCCAGAACCGCGAGCAGGTGCACTTCGACGAGGTGCCGGACAACATCGTCAACGCGGCTGTCGCCGCCGAAGACAGGACGTTCTGGGAGAACGATGGCGTCGACTACCCGGCCATCGTCCGCGCGGCGCTGGCCAACTATGAGGCCGGTTCCATCGTGCAAGGCGCATCGACCATCACCCAGCAGGTGATCAAGTACGCCGGCTCTATCAAGCTGGCCGAGGAGGCGGCCGCCTCGCCTGCCGGGTCCGCGGCGCCATCGGCCGAGCTGGACCCGGAGGTGGACGAGGCGGAGCAGGAACAGGAACACGAGATTTGCCAGCCGCCGCGCCTCACCTTCCTGGAGTCGGACCGCAAGTTCGTGGACAAGATCCAGGAAGCGGTCATGGCCAAGAAGCTGACCGATGCCTACCCCGGACGCGCGGGCAAGGAACGCATCCTGGAGACCTACCTCAACCTGATCTTCTACGGCAACGGCTCGTACGGCATCAAGGCCGCCGCGGCCAACTATTTCGGCATCGAGGATCTCAACGAGCTTTCGCTTTCGCAGGCGGCCTTCCTGGCCGGGCTGCCGCAGCTGCCATCGGTCTACGACCCGTACATCAACGACCAGGGACCTGACCGCGCCATCGCGCGCCGCAACCAGGTGCTGCAGGCCATGCTGCGCGACGGGTACATCACCCCCAAGCAGGAGCGCCAGGCACGGCGCACCACCTGGGCCGACATGAAGCCTTCTCGCATCACCTCGGTGCTTCGCGAGCCGCACTTCAGCTTCCGGGTGCAGCGCGAGGCCGAGGCCATCCTGGCGGCGATGGGCGTGCCCAACCCGGCGGAGGCGGTTCGCACAGGCGGCTATCGAATCACCACCACCCTGGACTACGACCTGCAGCAGGTCGCCCACGAGCAGGTATCCACCTGGGTCCAGGCGCTGGCCGACAAGAACGTGCACAACGGTGCGCTGGTGGCCATCAACTCCGAGACCGGAGAGATCGTGGCCTACGTCGGCAGCGTTGACTACTACAACCGCAAAGACAAGCGGGTGAGGGGCCAGTTCGACGTGGCCGGCCTCTCGGTGCGGCAGCCCGGATCGGCCTTCAAGCCCATCGTCTACTCGTCCGCCTTCCGCGCGCGGGAGGCCACGCCGGCCACCTTCTTCGTCGACGCCGTTACCCAGTTCGGCGCCGATCGCGAGACGAGCTACATCCCGACCAACGCCGACATCAAGGATCACGGCCCGCTGCTGGCCGTCGACGCGCTGCGCTACTCACTCAACGTGCCGTCGGTGATGATGCAGTACCTGGTCGGCATCAACGAGACGGCGGCATTCGCCGAATCGATGGGCATCGCCAGCAAGGACTACATCCTGGCGCAGGATCCCGGGCTGTCGCTGGCACTTGGATCGGTGCCCGTGAACCTGACCAACATGACCGGCGCCTACGGCGTCTTCGCACAGCAGGGCGTGCTCCACCAGCCGACCACCATCCGCGAGATCCGCGACCGCGATGGCCGGATCATCTACTCCCTGGAGGATGACGGGCCGAAGCAGGCCAGGCCGATGACCAGGGGCGAGGCCTTTCTCACGCACTGGATCCTTGAGGGCAACACCAACCCGGAGACCAACGTGCTGTGGGGCTCGCGCGCCGAGCTGCGCGACCAGGACGGCGTGCGCCGCCACGCTGGCTTCAAGACGGGCACCACCAACGACTTCCGCGATGTTTCCGGCTTCGGCTACGTGCCGGGCAGCCTGGTGACCGGGGTGTGGATGGGCAACAGCAACCAGGAACCGCTGTCGAACGCGCTCGGCCAGGGCCTGTTCAGCGCCGATGGACCGCTGTACCTGTGGCACGACTTCATGGCAATTGCCCTGAACCGCGAGTGGGACTGGAACGGCAGGACCCCGGTGCCAAACTCCGATTTCCCGCAACCCGAGGGCGTGACCATGGAGACGGTCTGCAGGTTCAGCGGCATGGCGGCCAGCGGCGCCTGCAGCCAGACGCGCGAGATCCCGTTCCTGGAGGGCACCGTGCCGCCACCCGACAACCTGCACAGCCAGGGCTGCCTGGACATCGTCCAGGCGATCCGCCAGGACAGCCGCCGGCCGCAGGCGTGGATCGACTCGGCACAGGACTGGGCCGATCGGGCAGTGAACCGCCAGTACGGCGCGATCGGCGACCCGACCGAGCTGAAGGAGAACCCGGACTACCGGCTGGCCATCGCGCCGGTGCTCGGCAACTCCGGCTTCCCGGCGGTCTGCGGGCACATCATCCGCACGCCTCCGCCGTCCGAGTCGCCGGGGCAGAGTGGCAAGCCTGATCCCAGCGGCCGCCCCCATCCCAGCAAGCCATGCCACGGCAACCCCGACAAGTGCTCGCTCCAGCCGTCAATCGAGCTTGATGGGGATCGCGCCCGGGCAGCGACTACCGGCGCCACCGAGGTGGCGGTCCTGCTGCCCGCCTTCCTGCTGTCCGGCGCCGCATGGCTGCTGCCGCTGATCCGCCGCCGCGCACGACACCGCTGAGCGGCACCACAGCTGGCCACCGCGAACGGTGGCCAACTGGCACGTGCGAGAATCGCCCTCGTGGTCGCATCGGTCCTGACCTTGATTCTGGCCGGGGGTGAGGGTGAGCGGCTATCGGTGCTGTCGCAGGTGCGTGCCAAGCCGGGCGTGCCGTTCGGCGGCAAGTACCGGATCATCGATTTCGCGCTGTCGAACGCGGTGAACTCGGGGCTCACCGACGTGGCGGTGCTGACGCAGTACGCGCCGCGCTCGCTGATCGACCACATCGGCGTCGGCCGGCCCTGGGACCTGGACCGCAGCCACGGCGGGGTCGCGCTGCTGCAGCCCTATATCGGCCGCGGACGGACGCGCGACTGGTACCGCGGTACGGCGGATGCCGTGCTCCAGAACCTGGAGTTCATCAGCGACCGCAAGCCGGAGCTGGTGATGGTGCTGGCCGGCGATCACGTCTACAAGATGGACTACCGCCCCTTCATCGAGACGCATCGTGCCAAGGCAGCCGAGGTGACCTGCGCGGTGCGCACCGTCCCGCTGGAGGAGGCGCACCGCTTCGGCATCCTGGAGACGGACGCCGACGGGCGGGTGACCGCCTTCGTCGAGAAGCCGCCCAACCCGACCAGCAACCTGGTCAGCATGGGTGTCTACGTCTTCAGCTGGGAGGCGCTGCGCCAGGTGCTGTCGCCGGACCTGGTCGACTTCGGACGGGACGTGTTGCCCTGGATGGTGGACGCCCAGCGTCGCGTATACGCCTACGAGTTCAAGGGCTACTGGCAGGACGTCGGCACGGTGGAGGCGTACTGGCGGACGAGCCTGGACCTGCTCAGCGATCGCCCGGAGATCGAGCTGAACGACCTTGGCTGGCTGGTGTACACGCGCAGCGAGGAGCGGCCGCCGGCGCGCATTGGTCCCGAGGCCAGGGTGAGCCGCAGCATGGTCAGCCATGGCTGCGTGATCGACGGCACGGTCGAGCACAGCATCCTTTCGCCAGGCGTGCGGGTGGGCGCCGACGCCGTGGTCCGCGACTCGATCGTGATGTTCGACACGGTGATTGGCGATGGCGCGCAGGTCGACCGCGCCATCATCGACAAGGACTGCACCATCGGTGCGGGCAGCCGCATCGGCGTCGGCGACGACCTGCGGCCGAACCGCGAGGAGCCGGAGCGGCTCTACGCCGGCATCACCCTGATCGGCAAGCGGGCGGTAGTGCCGCCGCGCCTGAGCGTCGGTCGCAACTGCCGGATCGACCCTGGCGTGGTTCCCGCGGACTTCGCGCGGCGGCGCGTGATCCGCTCCGGCGAGACGGTGCGCTCCGCTGGCTGAGCGCATGGTCGCGGCGACGGCGCCGGCAGCACCGCCACTCGACGCGTGGCTTGCCCAGTTGGGTGTCGAGGTGGTTGACGGCAGCGGCGAGCCCGGCGCGCCCGCGATGAGCCGTGACGTGGTGCTGGACGGAGAGCGCCGCTTCGACCTGCGGGTCACGGTCGCCTGGGTCGACGGCGTTGGTCTCTCGCTGTGGGCCTACTATGGTCCCGAGGCGATGGAGGTCCCCCGGCGCGTGCTGCTCGCCATGCTCCGCACGAACTTCGAGCAGCCGATGGTCAAGTTCGCAGTCACCGATGACGACCGGCCGATGCTCATGACCGAGCTCCCTCCTGCGGCGCTGTCGCCCGCCGAGACCGGGCTGCACGAGCTGGGACGCGGCCTGGTGCGGCTCACCGTGGTGGCCGACCGCATGCTGGAGGAGACGGCGACGGCGGTCGCAGATCGCGGCCAGCTGCCCGACTGGAGCGACCGCCGGGCCCGCAATCCGGCGCTGCTGGAGCGCTACCGGGCTGAGGTCGAGGGCGTGATGCCCGCCTGGGCGCCACCGCCGCCGCGCCCGCCGCGACGCGGCCTGCTCAACCGCCTGTTCGGCGATCGTCGCTGATGCGGTTGGCCACGCGTGGTGTGCTGGCGGCGATCGGCGCGGCCTGCATGCTGGCGGCGGGTGCCCTGCTGCCGCCTGGAATTGGTCCTGTCCGGGCGGCCGACTACCGGCTCGTGACCGATGCCACCTATACTGTGCGACCCGCCGACGAGGCGGTGGCGGTCAGCTTGCACGTCACCTTCCGCAACACTACCCCGAACCCTCCTGACCGCTTCAGCGTGTTCGAGGTCATCGACCTGGCGATCCACGAGGGAGCGCGCGACGTCCGTGCCAACGATCGTCGCGGGCGGCTGCGGGTGTCGATCGACCGCGCCGGCGATCTCACCGTGGCCGGCGTGCGGCCACGCCACGGGGTCCGCTTCCGGGAGACGGTGGAGTTCACCCTGCGCTACACCCTGCCCGATGGCGCGAGCCCTGACGTCCGGATCCGCCCCTCGGTGGTGCTGTTCCCGGTGTGGAGCTTCGGGACACAGGGCAAGGTCCAGGTGACGGTGCCGCGGGACTTCGAGGTGCAGCTGGACGGCGACACGCTGGATGCCAGCCGGCAGGGCGACCGCTGGGTGCTGAGCAGCGGCACCATCGAGGACCCCACGCGCTGGCTGAGCCTGCTCACCGCCACGCAGGCCGCGATCTACGCCACGGTGACCCGCCGCGTGGAGCTGGACGGGCAGCCACTGGAGATCCAGGTGCGCTCGTGGTCGGATGACAGGGCCTGGGGTCGCCGCACCGCCGACCTGGCGGCGGAGGCCCTGCCGCTGCTGCAGGACTACCTTGGCCTCGACCTGCCGGCGGGTGGCATCGAGGGCGGCGGAGGCCTGGTGCTGGTCGAATCCCTGCCGTCGTCCGCCGGCGAGCTGAGCGAGCCTACGCCGGCCGGGTCCGACATCGCGGTGGGCTTCGACGAGCCGCCGTTCACCATGGTCCACCAGCTGGCCCACGCCTGGCTGACGCCGGCCGTCGCCTCCGACCGCTGGATCCGCGAGGGATTCGCCTCGTCCGCGGCCGCGCACGTTGCCGGCGAGCTCGATCTCGAGCGGCCCTTCGATCCGGCCACCCTGGCGAAGAGCCTGGACGACGCCGCCTTCCCGCTGGCCAGCTGGGGCGCCGGCCCCTCCAGCGCGCGGCAGGACCGCTACGCCCACGCAGCGGCCTGGCTGGTCGCTGATCGGCTGGAAGAGGCCGTAGGGCCGGATGCGGTCCGCCAGGTCTGGCAGCGCTTCGCGGCGGGGCTGGACGGCTACGCGCCGGCCGATGCCGCACTCCCACCGAACAGCGGCCTTCCCAGCGTGGCGGCCGACTCGCGGCACCTCCTGGACCAGCTGGCCGCGGTGAGTGACGCCGACGTGGCGAATGTCTTCCGCGACTGGGTCCTGGATCCCGCATCCGCGGAGCTGCTCCCAGCACGCAGCCTCGCGCGACAGGCGGCGGACGAGCTGAGGATCCTGGCCGGCGACTGGGGGCTGCCCGATCCGGTGCGCCTGGCGCTGGCCGGGTGGCGCTTCGACGATGCCCGGGCTGCGATCGCCGAGGCGACCAGCTGGCTGGCGGATCGTGAGGCGCTGCTCACCGAAATGGAGGCCGCGGGACTCCAGGCGCCGCAGCGGCTGCGTGACGAGTACCGGACCAGCGGCGGCACCAGCGCCGCCCGCGCCGAGCTCGACGCCGAGCGTGAGGTGGTCCGTGGCTACGCCGAGGCTCGCCGGCTCGCGGCCGCGTCTCGCTCACCGGTCGACCAGGTTGGCCTGCTTGGCCAGGAGGACGCTGGAGCTATGCTCGACGACGCACGGCTTGCGTTCGCGGAGGGCGACCTGGTTGGCGCGCGCGAGCTGGTGCAGAGTGCCCTGGATCGGCTGCAGCAGGCCGGCCGCGACGGCCTGATCAGGCTGGCATCGCTCATCGCCGTGGTGGTTGCACTGGTGGTGGGCATGGCGTGGCTGGCCCGTCGCCGTGGCACCGCGCGGTCTGCCCGGTACACTGCTGGCCCATGACGCGCACGCAGGCCTCGCGACCGCGCTTCCAGCCGGCGAGTGACGTGCTGTCGGGCGACACCGCCGACATCTACTTCGATCGCGCTCAGCGCATCCTTGCCGCCGAGCGGCTGGATCCGGTGGTCAGCATGGAGATCTTCGCGCGCGAGCATGCCGTGCTGTGCGGCGCCGAGGAGTCGCTGGCCTACCTGCGCGAGATCCTCGGCAACGGCAAGCGGCTGGATCCGGAGCCGGTGGTCGAGAGCCTGCACGACGGCGATCGCATCGCGCCGAAGGAGGTCGTGATGCGGATCACGGCGCGCTACTCGGCCTTCGGCCTGTACGAGACGGCGCTCCTCGGCATCCTCTCGCAGTGCACCGGCTGGGCCACCGCGGCACGGCGCATCGTCGACGTGGCCAACCCCATCCCGGTCATCGGCTTCGGCGCCCGTCACGTGCACCCCAGCGTGGCCGACCAGATGGACTACGCCAGCGTGGTCGGCGGCTGTATCGGCGTTTCGACCCCCGCCGGCGCGCGCATGGCAGGGCTGTCGCCGACGGGCACCATGGCCCACGCGCTGATCCTGATCTTCGGCGACACGGTGCGAGCGGTCGAGGCCTTCGACCGCCACGTCGAGCCGGAGATTCCGCGCATCGCGCTGGTCGACACCTTCAAGGATGAGGCCGAGGAGTCGCTGCGCGTGGCGAACGCCCTCGGTGAGCGCCTGTGGGGCGTGCGGCTCGACACCCCCAGCGAGCGTGGCCGCGTGACCGCTGACCTGGTCAAGGAGGTGCGGGCGCGGCTCGACAATGCCGGCCACCAGCACGTCAAGATCGTGGTCTCCGGCGGCCTGGACGAGGAGCGCATCGGCTACTTCAAGGAGGCGCAGGCGCCGGTGGACTCGTTCGCGGTGGGATCGGCCATCAGCGACGCCAGTCCCATCGACTTCACCGGCGACCTGAAGGAGATCGACGGCCGCCCGGTCGCCAAGCGGGGGAGAATCCCCGGCCGCACCGACAACCCGCGGCTCGAACGGGTGGACCTGCACGCCTAGGCTTTGAGACCGATGGACCCCGACGATCGCGAATCGGCGTACGAGCTCTTTCAGCGTGGCTCGCGGCTGCTCGCCGAGCACCATCCCGGCGCGGCAGCCACGCTCCTGGAGCGCTGCCTGGCCCTGGAGCCGGGCAAGGCGTCCATCCAGGAGGCCCTGGCGCGGGCCTATTACGACCAGGGCGCGCACGACCGCGCGGCCGATACCTTCCAGGCCATGGTCGATGCCAACCCGCTGGCCGACTATGCGCATTTCGGGCTGGGGCTGTCCCAGGTCAGGCTGGGCGATGTGCGGCGCGCGAGGCGGCACCTGGAGATGGCCGTCTTCCTGAAGCCCGACAACGAGGACTATCGGCGCGCCCTGCGTCGCCTGGAAGCGGCCTAGACCGCGGCTGCCTCCTCTTCGCGCAGGCGGCGGCGCAGCAGGGCCATCACCGCGGCCTCCTCGGGTCGCAGCTTGTCCAGCGACTCTCGGAGCGTCGCATCGGCGCGGCGGCGCGCTTCGCGCACCACGTTGCCATCCAGGTAGGCATTGATGACGCTGGGGTGCACGTAGGACTTGCGGGACACGGCCGGCGTGTTGCCCAGCTCCTCAGCGACCTGCTCCACGGCCCGCACCACGTTGCGCTTGGCCTGCGCCCGCGAGTCGACCTCCTCGAACTCCTTCAACGCCCAGGCGGCCAGCACCGTTCCGGCCCACGTCCGGAAGTCCTTGGCCGTGAAGTCGTGCCCGGTGATCTCCTGCAGGTAGGCATTCACGTCGTCCGAGCCAATGCTGCGTGGTTCGCCGTCCTCGTCCAGGTACTGGAACAGCTCCTGGCCGGGCAGGTCCTGGCAGCGCGCCACGATGCGCGCCAGGCGCGCGTCAGAGACTTCAACGTCATTGACCTTGCCGCCCTTGCCCCGGAACCGAAAGCGAATCCGCTGCGAGCCGATGTTGGCGTGGCGGTCGCGCATGGTGGTCAGGCCGAACGAGCGGTTCTCGCGCGCATACTCCTCGTTGCCGACGCGGATGCGGGTCTTCTCCAGTAGCCGGACCACCGCCGCGATCACGCGCTCGCGCGGCAGGCCGGGACGTCGCAGATCGGCGTCGACACGCTGCCGGATCAGGGGCAGCGCCTGGCCGAAGGCCAGCATGCGGCTGTACTTCACCCCCTCGCGATGCATGCGCCACTCGGGGTGGTAGCGGTACTGCTTTCGGCCCCGCGCATCGCGCCCGGTGGCCTGCAGGTGCCCGCGTTTCGAGGCGCAGATCCAGACATCGGTCCAGGCCGGCGGGATGGCCAGGCTCTTGATCCAGGCCAGGTGCTCGCGGTCGGTGATCGGCTTGCCATCGGCATCGGTGTACGAAAACCCTTTGCCGCGCCGCGCACGGCGGATGCCCGGTTGGCTGTCGGTGACGTAGCGCAGGCCGGCTTCTGCGGCCGACGCCTCAGGATCGAGGGTCGGGGCTCGGCGGAATCGGATGGTCATCGGCCGACGCTCAGCGCAAGCGGCGTGCCGGAATTCAGCCCGCGTGCCGGAATTCAGGCGGCGCGCCGGAATTCAGCCGGCGAGGCGGCGGGCCAGCCACAGGATGCCCGCCACCGACTTGGCGTCGATCACCCGACCGTCATCGATGGCAGCCAGCGCCTGGTCCAGCGTCAGCCAGCTCAGCTCCAGCTCCTCGTCCTCGGGACCTTCGACCCTGGCCTCGTTCAGCCCGGTCGCAAGGAAGAGGCTCAGTCGCTCGGTGCAGAAGCCGGGCGCGGTGAAGAACGACGGCCCCTGCTCCCAGTGGTCGGCGGACAGGGCGCATTCCTCGCCCAGCTCCCGTGCCGCCGTTGCCGGCGGCTCCTCGCCCGCGTCCAGCGTGCCGGCCGGGATCTCCAGCAGCGTGGCGCCGACGGCGTGGCGCCACTGCGCGACCATCGCCAGCCGCGCGCCGTCCCAGGCCAGGATGCCCACTGCTCCGGGATGCTCCACGATCTCCCGGGTCGCGGTGCGCCCACTGCCCAGCTCCACGGTGTCGACCCGCAGGGAGATCAGCTTGCCCTCGAAGGGCCGCTCGCTCGAGATGGTCCTCTCTTCCATGAGCCGATGCTAGCCGCTTCGGATGGGCCCGAAGGTACCGATGGCCGATCCAGCAGCCGTCCGGCTAGCATTCAGGGCCGGTGATCACCGTCGAGGGCCTTCGCAAGCAGTTCGGCCGCGTGCTCGCCGTCCACGATCTCAGCTTCGAGGTGGGGGACGGCGAGATCTTTGGGCTGCTCGGGCCGAACGGCGCCGGCAAGACGACGAGCGTGCGCATGCTGGCCGGGCTGATCGGGCCGACCGCCGGCCACGCCACCATCAACGGCCATCAGCTCGGGGAGGGCACCCAGAGCATCCGGGCCATCACCGGCGTGCTGACCGAGTCGCCGGGCCTGCACGAAAAGCTCACCGCGCGCCAGAACCTGGCCTTCTACGGCCGGCTGTACGGCCTCACCGGCGGGACCCTGCGCGCGGCGGTGGATCGCTATCTGGGCGTGGTGGGCATGGCGGAGCACGCTGATCGGCGGGTGGGCGGCTTCAGCAAGGGCATGCGCCAGAAGATCGCCATCGCCCGCGCCCTGCTCCACGAGCCGGAGGTGATCTACCTCGACGAACCGACCAGCGGCCTCGACCCGTCGGCCGCCAAGACGGTGCGCGACTTCGTGGCCACGCTGCGCGAGCTGGGTCGCAGCATCGTGGTCTGCACCCACAACCTGGACGAGGCCGAGCGGCTGTGCGACCGCATCGGCATCATGCGCGGCACGCTGCTGCGGGTCGACACCCCCGCCGGGCTGCGCCGCCACGGCCGCGGCGCAACGGTGCGGGTCGATCTGAATGGCGCCCGTCCCCCCGCGTCGTTCCTGGACACCATGACCGGCCTTTCGTACGTCCGCGGCGCGCAGGCGCGCAATGGCTCGCTGCTGATCGAGCTGGACGATCCGGCCCGCGAGACGCCGGACCTGGTGTCCGCGCTGGTCGGCTCCGGCGCTCGGATCACCGGCGTGGCCGAGGAAGCCGCCACGCTGGAGGACGTCTACCTGGAGCTGGTGGGCGAGGCGGGCGAGCGCGACTCGCGCGCCATCGGCCCGTCGTCGGGGGAGGCGCAGTCATGAGGCTCGCCTACGTGTGGGCCGTGTTCGTCAAGGAGTGGCGCGACCTGCTGAGCAACCGGCTGCTGCTCGGCGCGGTCGCCTTGCCGGCCTTGATCTTCGCCGCCATCCCCACCGGGCTGGTGGCCTTCATCGAGCTCAACGACCTGGACCCCAATCAGCTCACCCAGATCGAGCAGTACATCAGCAACTTCCCGGACGTCCCGGCCAAGCTGGCCGCGCAGGCCTTCATCGTCCAGAACTTCATGGCCTACTTCCTCCTCATCCCGGCCATGGTGCCGATGGCCATCGCCACCCAGTCGATCATCGGCGAGAAGGTGGCGCGCTCGCTGGAGCCGCAGCTGGCCACGCCCCTGGACGTGCAGGAGCTGCTGGCCGGCAAGACCCTGGCCGCGGCGCTGCCGGCGGTGACCGCCACATGGCTGGTCTTCGCGCTCTACGGCTTCGTGAACGGGGCCATTGCCGATGCGCTGCCCCAATTCGTGTTCACAGACACCTGGCTGCTGGCCATGGCCACCCTGATTCCGCTGATCTGCTTCTTCAGCGTGCTGCTGGGTATCGTGATCAGCAGCCGGGTCAACGACCCGCGCACCGCCCAGCAGATCGGCGGCTTCGTGGTGATCCCGATCATCGCGGTGGCGGTCGCCCAGTTCTTCGGCGGTCAGCCGACCTTCACCTGGGACCAGGTGCTCATCGGCGACATGATCGTGGCCGGACTGATCGGCCTGACGATCATCATCGGCTCATGGGCCTTCGACCGCGAGTCGATCCTGGCGCGCATGGCCTGAGCCAGCCGGCGCGCTGGGCCGGGGCCTAGCCCTTGACGGAGCCTCCCAGGATGCCGCGCACGAAGAAGCGCTGCAGTCCGAAGAACACGACCAGCGGCAGCGCCATGCTGATGAAGGCCGCGGCGGTCAGCAGGTGATAGCCCTGCCCCAGCGAGTTCACCAGGTTGGCGATGGTGACCGTCATGGGCGCGACGGTGGGTGTACCACCGACCAGGATCAATGCCACCAGCAGGTCGTTCCAGACGAACATGAACTGGAAGATGACGAGTGACGCGATCGCCGGCACCGACAGCGGCAGCACCAACCGGAAGAAGGCGGTCGTCGGGCTGGCGCCGTCCAGGTAGGCCGATTCGAACATCTCGCGCGGCAGGGCGCCGAAGAAATTGCGCAGCAGGAAGATGGCGAAGGGCAGGCCGAAGCCGGTGTGCGCCAGCCATACGGCGGCGAACTCGCCGGTGAGGCCGATGCTCGTCGTGAACTGCAGCACCGGGATGAGCACCGACTGCAGCGGAATGACCAGCAGGCCCACCACCAGGATGAACAGGATGTTGCGGCCGGGGAAGTTCATCCACGCAAACGCGTAGGCCGCGTAGGCGGCCACCAGGATGGGGATGACGGTCGCCGGGATGGTGATGAACAGGCTGTTCAGGAAGCTGAGCGCCATGTTGTTCTTGCTCAGCACGTCGGTGTAGTTGTCGAGCGTGAACTCGAACGGCAGCTTGAAGGCGTTCCACCAGCCGTTGGTCAGCACCTCGTTGGCCGGCCGGAAGGAGCTGACCAGCAGCGCCACCGTCGGCAGCAGCCAGATGATGCTGACCAGGATCAGGATGGTGTGGAGCGCCGTGCGGCTGATCCAGCGGTTGCCTCCGCCGGCCAGGTCCGGCGTGCGTGGTCCGGCGCCGACGACCTTGGCCTCGTCGGGCAGGCCCACTGGCGGCACGAGCTGCCCACCCGCTGGCGTCGTCATCGGATGGCCTCCTGCGCCTGGAAGCGGCGGATGTTGAGGAGCATGACCGGGATGATGGCCAGCAGCAGGATGATGGCGACCGCGGCCGCCGCCCCGACGTCGAAGTTGACGAAGCGCTGGAGATAGAACTCCAGCGCAATCACCTTGCTGCCGAACTGCCCGTTGCCCATGACGTACACGATGTCGAACGTCTTGAGCGCGGTGATCACGATCGTCGTCGCCACCACGGCGACCGTGGGCGCCAGCAGCGGCAGGATGATGCGGAAGAAGACCTGCAGCTCGTTGGCGCCGTCCATGCGCGCCGCCTCGAGGAGCTCAGACGAGATCCCCTTCAGCCCCGCCGACAGGATGACGGTGGCAAAGCCAACCCACATCCAGATGCCGACCACGATGAGCATGAACGTGTTGCGCGGCCATTCCGACAGCCACGACTGGGGCTCGATGCCGAGAACGCCAAGTCCGGCGTTCAACGTGCCTCGGGCCGGGTTGAAGTCGTACATGAAGTTCCAGATGACGCCCGCCGCCACGAAGCTGATGGCCAGGGGCAGGAAGATGAGTGCCTTGACCACGGTCTCGTAGCGGACGCGATCGGCCAGCACGGCGATGATCAGGCCGAAGACCACCACGATCCCGGCGAAGAACACGATCCACAGGCCGGTGTTGAGCAGCGTCTGCAGGAACGAGCTCTGGCCGAGCAGCTTGCCGTAGTTCTCCAGCCCGACGAACTCGGTCGAGTTCCGGTTCTGCAGCGACAGGATGAAGGTCTGGATCGTTGGCGCGATGAGGTAGGCGATCAGGAAGGCGAAGGCCGGCGCCAGCCAAAGCCACGGCCGCCAGTTGGGCCGTCGCTTCTCGGGCAGCCGCCCAAGGATCCACTCGGCAAGGAATGCGTAGCCGGCGGTCACGAGCGGGACGCCAATGACCACGATGAGCGCTGTCAGCAACGTGCCGAAGTTCACCCTTCGCCTCCCGGGATACCCGAGGATCTATCCAGGTGCGGGGGGACGGGCAGGCCGTGGCCCGCCCGTCCCCGATAGGTCAGCCGATCAGGAAGCCCACTTGCCAAAGGCCTGGAACGCTTCCTTGATCTCCGGCGAGGTCCACTTCTGGGTGCCCGACCACCAGGCGTCGTAGACCTCGGGACCGGACTGGCGCAGGACGAAGTCCTCGATCCAGTCTGTGCCGGGCCAGCCCTCGGAGCCTGCGCCGGAGCCAAGCGCGATGCCCCACGGCGTCGCGCCGTCGGACTTGATCTGCTCCACCAGGCTGTTCAGCCCCTCGAAGTCCTCCGGGACCTCGTAGCTCTTCTCTGCGAAGCGCTGCGGGTTGTACCAGATGAACCCCTTGGCGCTGGCCTTGATGAAGATGCCGACCATGTGGCCGTCGACGCTGCCGTCGGCGATCCAGCCCTCGTTCCACTCCTGCGCCATCGCATCGGTGTCGATGACGTTTTCCAGGGAAAGCAGTTGGCCCGCACGCGCGAACTGCGCCATGGCGCCCGGACCCGGAAGACCGGCCACGTCGGGCGGGTTGCCGCCCTCGAGCCGGGTGGTGAGGGTGGCGTTGATGTCACGCGTGGACTCGTAGTTGACGGTCACGCCCGTCCGCTCGACCCACGGCTGGATCATCGCCATGAACGATTCCTGCTCGGCATCGGCCCAGACCGCGAGGATGTTGATCTCGCCGCCCAGGTTGGCGTCGTCGGCGGGAGGCGCGCTGGCTGCAGGCGGATCTGCCGTCTCGATGCCGGCGTAGGCCGTCTGCTGCGTGCTGTCCAGGTCCGCCAGGATGCTGTCCAGGTTGCCCGGGTTCTGCACATAGTTGAGGATCGCCGCCCGGAACGCTGACTCCATCTGCGCCGGCATCTTGTCCGAGGCGTCGAACCGAACCACCTCGGCCTCGTTCATCGTCTGCGCCAGGCGCTGTGCGGTCTCGTCCGGATAGGCATCATCCGGCACCGAGGAGTTGCCCGACAGGGCGCCGCCACGACCCGGCCAGATGGCCTGCGCCTCGGCGGTGACCAGGTACTTCATCAGCGAGGCCGCCTGCGGCGTGTCCTTGAACATGCCGAACAGGTCACCTGCGGTCACCACGCCGTTGAAGTCCATTGCCGGCATGGGGAAGAAGTCGTACGTGTCACCCGCAACCGCCACGTCCGGGAAGTTCTGCTCGAAGAACCCGCTCTCGCCGGCCATGAAGCTGGCCTGGTGGTGCAGGTAGCAGCCCGGCGGATCGGTGAAGAGGCAGTCGCCACCGTTTCCGAACTGGGTGTTGATGGCGCCGTTCGGACCGTTGAAGACGTATCCACCGCCTCCCCCGCCGCCCGATGCGCCGCCGTTGCTGGAGCAGGCGCCCAGGACGATCGCCGCAACGGCGATGGGTGCCATCCAACGGAATCTACCGCTCATTCTCTCCTCCACTTGGTCTCGAGGCGGCGCGAGCGCTCTGCCCGGCTGCCATCAACGAATGGCTTCGCCGATTTCCGGCTGCCGCTAGATAAGGGACTTTTCCGTTTCGGGATCGAAGACGTGGAGCTTGTCGAGTGGCACCCCCAGCTCGACCTGCTCGCCGGCCTTTACCTTTCTCTCCGACGGAATGAGAGCAACCACTTCGTTGCCCTCCGCCTGGGCGTGGATCAGCTCTTCGTTGCCGAGGTACTCGACCACGTCCACGCGCGCAGGGATCTTGACCACGTCGGACCGTCCATCGGTGACATCCAGGTGCTCGGGCCTGAATCCAATGAGCAGATCCGCCCCCTTCGGGCGATCGGCGGCCGCCTGTGCGGCCCTCCCGGAAAGGACCAGCTTCGAGCCACCAAGCATGAGGTCCTCGCCCTCGGTCGCCTTGACCGTGGCGAAGTTCATGGCCGGTGAGCCGATGAACCCGGCCACGAAAACATTGACCGGGCTGTCGTACAGCTCCTGCGGTGTGCCGACCTGCTGCAGGACGCCGTCCTTCATGACAGCGATGCGATCGCCCATTGTCATGGCTTCGACCTGGTCGTGGGTGACGTAGATGGTGGTGGTGCCCAGCCGCTGGTGCAGGCGCGCGATCTCGGCGCGGGTCTGGACGCGCAGCTTGGCGTCCAGGTTCGAGAGCGGCTCGTCCATCAGGAACACGGCCGGTTCGCGGACGATGGCGCGTCCCAGGGCGACCCGCTGGCGCTGGCCACCGGACAGTGCCTTGGGCTTGCGATCCAGGAAGCGGTCGAGGCCCAGGATGCCAGCGGCCTCCTTGACGCGGCGATCGATATCGGCCTTGGGGGTCTTGCGCAGCTTCAGCCCGAACGCCAGGTTGTCGTAGACAGACATGTGCGGGTAAAGCGCGTAGCTCTGGAAGACCATGGCGATGTCCCGATCCTTCGGTGCCACGTCGTTGACCACTCGCTCGCCGATGCGGAGCTTGCCCTCGCTGATGGTCTCCAGGCCCGCCACGCAGCGCAGCGCCGTCGTCTTGCCGCAGCCGGAGGGGCCGACCAGCACCAAAAACTCACCGTCGGCGATGTCGATGTTCAGGTCGTTCACCGCGACCACGTCAGCGCTGTAGCGCTTGTAGACGTGATCGAAGGTAACGGTGGCCATGCAGTCATCCTCCAGCGAAGGCGAAACCCAGCGTCGGATGGGCGGTTCCCCGAGAGGCTGTCATCATAGAGCACACCGCAAGGTCCCCAGCCATGCTCCGTGGTCGAAACCTGCGTCACCGGCTGCCTCGACTCCGGCGCCCGGTGGCCGTGCTCCCGTCCCTCTACGATCGCTATCCGGCCGCGGCCACCGCGCTGCGCCGGCCGCGAGGGCTGCAGATCGTGGCCCTGGACGAGATCGTCGGGACCACGCGCCATCCCTCGCAGAACACCATGGACTTCCTGCCCCTTCCGCGGCTGCGCGGCCGCAACTGGCAGGCGCGGTGGCAGCGCATCCAGCGCGCTACCGCCGACCTGTCGCTCCTGCCGGCGGTGGAGCTGATGCGCGTCGGTGACGAGTACTATGTGGCGGACGGGCACAACCGGGTGGCCGCCGCTCGGGAGGCCGGCGCGGTAGCCATCGACGCCGACGTCACCGAGCTGCTGATTCCGGGCGTGCCGCATGGCGCGCCACCGGACGGCGAGCACGCAGACGCCGCCACGCTCCTGCTGGGGGCCGATGAGCTGCGGCAGGCTGCCGCCGGGCGCCAGTCGCGGACGGCCGAGCACCGCCCCAGCGTCGACGAGCTGCGGCGCGAGCAGCTGACCAACGAGGCCGAGGGCGCCGCTCCACCCGCAGGCCACCCCGACGAATGACCGATCGCCTGACCGTGCAGTGGCCGGACCCGCGCCCCTTCGCCGGCCGGGACGGCCGGCCACTCCGCTTGCTGGCCATCTCCGACGAGCCGGATCCAACATTGGAAGTGGCCGAGGGCCGCTCCGGGCTGGGGCCGGTGGATCTGGTGCTCGGCGCGGGCGACCTCGAGCCAGCCTACCTGGCCTTCCTGGCCGATGCCTTCGGCGTGCCGCTGCTCTACGTCCGCGGCAACCATGACGTGGGCAGCGGCTGGGAGGACGAGAAGGAGCATGCCCCCGAGCCGCTGGTCGATGGGCGGGTGCACGACGAGGACGGGCTCTTGCTGATGGGCTTCTCTGGCTCCCCGCGCTATGCGCCGCATGGCAGGCCGGGTGTCGATCAGCAGGTGTCCGGCTTCGCCATGTGGCGCCGCGTGCTCGGCGCCTGGCCTCGAGCCGTCGGCCGTCCGCTGCTGATGCTGACCCATGCCGCGCCGCGCGGCCTGAACGACGCGCCGGATGAGGCGCATCGCGGCTTCGCCGCGTTCCGCTGGCTGCTCAACCGG
>DATBIY010000087.1:0-12678 GCA_036556695.1 Candidatus Limnocylindria bacterium | reverse complement strand
GATTTCGCTGTTGACAGAAATTTCGGAATAGGCGCAGGATGGGACACGACATGACCGCCGTGGAGCCATCCGAGGCACCTACTGAAGCGCCAACGGACGCGGGCTTGAGCCCGCAGCCCTCCATCCACCACTACGACGAGTTCATCGAGGGCTTCGCCGCGCTGATGGAATCGCGCGGCGTCCCCCGCTCCGCCGGCCGGATCTTCTCCTTCCTGCAGGTGGCCGAGCCCCCTGAGCAGACGGCGGCCCAGATCGCTCATGGCCTGAACGTCAGCCTGGGCACGGTCAGCAGCATGACGCGGCTGCTGATGAACGCCGGCTGGGTGCGTCGAGCACGGCGGCGCGGCGAGCGGCAGGCTGTGTATCGGGCTGCCGAAGGCACCATGACCCTGGCGGTCGACGGAGTGATGGAGCCCATCCGCCATGCCCGCCGGCTCACCGATCGCGGCCTGGAGCTGATGGCTGACCGTCCGCCGCCGGCGCGGGAACGGCTGCAGGAGCTGAACGACGTCTATCGGTTCTTCGAGAACGAGTTCCCGGAGATCCTCGAGCACTGGCATCAGAGGGGAAAGAAAGAACACACATGACCCCAGCCATTCACACCGAGAAGCTCACCAAGTCCTACGGCAGCCACCGCGGCATCATCGATGTCGACCTGGACATCGCGGAGGGCGAGGCGTTCGGCTTCCTGGGTCCCAACGGTGCGGGCAAGACGACCATGATCCGCACGCTGCTCAACCACATCCGCCCAACCAGCGGGCGGGCCGAGATCTTCGGCATCGACACCACCCAGGACCCGGTGGCCATTCACAAGCGCCTGGGCTATCTGCCCGGCGAGTTCGTGCTCTACGACAAGCTGACCGGTGGCCAGACGATCGAGTACTTCGCCAACCTGCGCGGTGGCGTGGACAAGGCCTACCAGGCCGATCTGATCGAGCGGCTGGAGGTCGATCCCAGCCGCAGGTTCAAGGAGTACTCGAAGGGCAACAAGCAGAAGATTGGCCTCATCGTGGCGCTGCAGCACCGCCCGCAGCTGCTGATGCTGGACGAGCCAACCAGCGGGCTCGACCCGCTGGTGCAGCAGACCTTCTACTCGGTGATTCGCGAGGCGAAGGCCGAGGGGCGCACCGTCTTCATGTCGAGCCACATCCTGTCGGAGGTCGAGCGCACCTGTGACCGCGTCGCGATCATCCGCGAGGGTCGACTCATCAAGGTCGACCGCGTCGAGGCGCTGCGCGACATGGCGCACCACACCATCGAGCTGGTGTTCGCCGGTCCGGCGCCGGCCGCGGCCTTTGCCCAGCTGCCCGGGGTGAGCGACATCGTCGCCGAGGACCACGTCCTGCGCATGCGCGTCTCCGGACCGGTGGCACCAGTGGTCAAGGCGGCTGCCGCGTACGACCTCTCCGACTTCGTGTCGCGCGAGCCGACGCTGGAAGAGACCTTCCTCGCCGTCTACGGTCCGCAGGCCGCGTCACCGGCAGCCGCAGCGACGGCTGCACCCAGCGAGGCCACCCGATGACCGCCGCCGTCACCCATCCCCGGCCGATCTCCCTCCGCAGCCGGCTGATCGGCTTCGGCAGCGTCTTCGGCAAGTCCATCCGCGACTCGCGGCGTGCCTTCCTGATCGCCGCCATCTTCCTGGGGGCCTTCCAGTACGTGATCGTGGCCGCCGTCTCGAGCATCTACTCGACGGAATCCGCCCGCCAGGAGGTCGTCAACCTGGTCATGCAGCTCGGCGCGACAGCCTCCGGCATGGCCGGCAACCCGGTGAGCATCGACACCATGGGCGGCTACGTCTCCTGGAAGTACGGCCCGATCTTCACCATCTTCGCCGGGATGTGGTCCGTGCTGGCGCTGTCCGGCACGCTGGTTGGCGAGGCGCGCCGCGGCTCGCTGGACCTGCTGGCCGCCACCCCGCTGTCGAAGGCCCGTATCGCGGTCGAGAAGGTGGCGGCGCATCTCACGCTGCTGGCCATCGTGGTCGTGCTGCAGACGCTGGCCGCCTGGGCTGCCGGCGCCGCCTACGCCAGGTTGCCGCAGGACGAGATCTCGTTCGTCGAGGCCTTTGGCTTCGCGCTGTGGATCGGCCTGATGGCCATCGCCTTCGGCAGCGTGGCGCTGCTCGTCTCGCAGTTCTGGGGCCGGGCGGCCGGCGTGGGCATTGCCGGCGGGCTGCTGGTGATCGGCTGGATCATCCAGGGCTATCACGCCTCCATCCCTGGCCTGGGCGTGTTGACCGTGCTGACCCCGTGGGCGTGGACCTATGACCACGTGCCGCTGGCCGGCCAGTTCAACTGGGCCTCACTCGTACCGCTGGCCCTCGTCCCGGTGGTGCTCCTGCCGGTGGGCATCTGGGCCTTCACGCAACGTGACATCGGCGCATCCTCGCCGCTGAACGTCCGCGTGCCCGTGCGCGCGCCGAGCATTGCCGTCGGCCTGGGAGGCCCGACCAGCCGCTCCTTTGCCGAGCGACTACCGCTGGCCCTTGCGTGGGGCATCGGCCTGGGCGGCTTCATGCTGATGATGGCCAGCATCAGCACCTCGCTGTCCAAGCAGGTCGCCGAGTCGCCTGACCTGCTCCGCGTCTTCCAGTCGATCTTCCCTGGCTTCCAGCCCGATGCCGGCGGCTTCCTGCAGCTGATGCTCCAGATCCTGTTCATCGTTGCCGGCCTGGCCGGCGCCACGCTGGTTTCCGGCTGGGCTTCCGACGAGACGGCGGGCAGACTGGAGATGGTCCTCGCCACGCCCGTGGCGCGCGCTCGCTGGGCGGTCGGCGCCGGGATGGGCATGTTCGGCGGGGTGCTCCTGATGACGCTGTTCATGGCGATTGGCGTCGCGATCGGCGCTGCGACCACCGGCAGCGACGCGCTCACCCCGTTCCTGGGCAGCTTCGCGCTGGGCCTGTTCGCGCTCGCCGCCACCGGGGTGGGTATCGCCATTGGCGGCGTATTCCGCACCTCGGTCGCGGCCGAGGCGGTGGCGCTGTTGGTGGTGGCCACCTACTTGGTGGACATCGTGGGCGAGGCGCTGTCCTGGCCCGAATGGACGCGGCAGCTCACGCTCACGGCACACATGGGACGCCCGATGATCGGCGACTGGGACGTGGTGGGCGTGGTCGCCTGCCTGGTGCTGGCGCTGGGTGGCCTGGCGCTCGGAGCGTGGGGCATCGCCCGTCGCGATTTGCGCGCCTAGGGATCGGGCGGGGCGCTCAGGCCGGCGCGCTGAGCGCCTGACGCGCCTGGGCGGCGACTTCCGGCCGGCGGTCGCGCGCCGCACGCTCAAGCAGTGCAGTGGCGCTGCCGTCGGCCGGGTGGTTTCCCACGGCGGCGATGGCATTGCGCAGGAGCCGATGCCGCCCGGCCCGCGTGAGCGCAGTCTCCCCCACCGCCCGGGCGAAGGCCCGCGTGCCCATGGGCAGGAGCCACTCGATCAGCGGCAACAGCGGGACGAGCAGCGGGCCGGGGTCGTCCGCCTCGGCATTGACCGGGCACACCTCCTGGCACACGTCACAGCCGAAGATCCAGTCGCCGATGGCCCGCGCCTCCTCGGCCGTCAGCTCGCCCGGATGCTCGATGGTCAGGTAGCTGATGCAGCGCCGCGCGTCGATGGTCTGCGGGCCGATCAACGCGCCGGTCGGACAGCCGCTCAGGCAGCGCGTGCAGGAGCCGCAGTTGGTGCGCACCGGCTCGTCCGCGGGCAGCTGGGCGCTGGTGAGGAGCGCGCCCAGGAAGACCCACGAGCCGGCTGGCTGGTGCGTCAGCAGGTTGGTGTTCTTGCCGATCCAGCCCAGCCCACCGCGCGCCGCGAAGGCGCGCTCTGCCAGCGGCCGGTCGTCGACGTACGCCACGTCGCCTGCTTCGAGTCCCGCCTCGCGCAGGTCGCCGGCGAGCCTCGTCAGCCGCTCGCGCAGCGCGTGGTGGTAGTCAGTGCCCAACGCGTAGCGCGCGATCTTGCCGGTCGGCTTCTGCGGCTCGCCGGCGAGCACCGGTGCCAGCACCTTGCGCAGCCGATCCGGCTCCGGATCCCACGCCCTGCGATCCGCCGCATACGAGGCGGCGACCATGATGACCGAGCGCGCCTTCGGCTCCAGGCGGCGCGGGTCCGTGGCGACCTCGGAGCGCCGGCCGCCCATCCACTCCATGCTGCCCATGCGGCCGGCGGCGACGCTGTCCTGCATGCGCCGCCGGTCGTCCTTCAACGGTTCTGCGGGAGCCACGCCGACGACGGCCAGTCCGCGCTGCGCCGCCAGCCGCTCCAGGCGGCGACGTGATGCGCTGCCGGTGGCCGCGTTCATGTGTCCGGGGCGGGATCGTCCGGCAGGTCGAGGCGCTCGGCGACGACCGCGGCATGGCGCTCGCGCTCATCCGCGTCGCCGATCCAGCGCCGCTCGAAGGCGGATCCGTGGAAGCGCCGCTTCCCGGCGGCCACGGTGCGCTCCTGCCGCGCGATGACGCCGGCAGCGATGAGGAACAGCCCGGCAACAGCGGTGGCCGCACTGGCGATACCGACGCCCACGGCCCGCAGCCACCGTCGGGGCGCCTTCACGATGGCGCTCCCGCCAGCTCGTCTTTCAGCTCGCGGCCCATCAGCTCGGCGACCGCGTGCATCGGCGTGCGCCCTTCGTGCACCACGGCGTTGACCTGCGTGGCGATCGGCAGCTCCACGCCGTGCGTGGCCGCCAGCGAGAGGGCGCCGCGCACAGTGGACACGCCTTCCGCCACGCCGTTCAGCTGTGCGGAGGCATCGGTCCAGGACAGGCCCGAGCCCATGAGCTCGCCCGCCCGCCGGTTACGCGACAGAGGGCTCATGCAGGTGGCGATCAGATCTCCCACCCCGGCCAGGCCGGCGAAGGTCAGCGGGTGCGCTCCGGCCGCCACGCCCAGGCGCGTCATCTCGGCCAGGCCGCGGGTCACGATGCCGGCCTTTGCGGAGTCACCGAACCGCAGCCCGTCGACCATGCCGGCGGCCAGCGCGACGACGTTTTTCAGCGCTCCGCACAGCTCCACGCCCGCCACGTCCGGGTTCGTGTAGACCCGAAACCGGTCCGAGGCGAGGAGCGTCGCCAGCTCCGCCGCCAGCTCAGCGTCCTGGGAGGCGACGACCGTGCCCGCCGGCTTGCCGGCGGCGATCTCGCGGGCCAGGTTCGGCCCGGACAGGACCGCCACGCGCCGGCCCGGCAGCTCCTGGGCGATGACCTCGGTCATGCGCCGGTGGGTATCGGCCTCGATGCCCTTGACCAAGCTCAGCAGCCCGGCGTTCGGGTCAAGCGTGCCGGCCAGGCGTTGCAGCGACCCCCGCAGATGAGCCGATGGCACGGCCAGCAGGTAGAGCCGATGCGGCTCGGCCAGGTAGGCGTCGTCGGTGGCGATGCGCACGTTGGCCGGCAGCGGCACGCCGGGCAGGTAGCGCCGGTTCTGGCGCTCCGCCTCCAGCTGGGCGTTGGCCTCGGGCGTGTGCGCCCACAGGGTCACCGGGCGCTCCCCGGCGGCCAGCATCACGGCCAGCGTGGTGCCCCACGCTCCGGCGCCGATGACCCCGATCTGATCCGTCACGCGTTCGGGTGTCGCTACTCGATGGCGATCTGCTCGCGCTCGGGCGTCGCCGCCTCGCGCTGCTCGTCCAGCTTGGCGATCCAGTGGTCCAGGTAGCTGCGTGCGGCCATGAGCTGCTCACGCCCGGCTGCCTTCATGTGTCGCCGCGTCTCCTGCGGAAAGACCTCGCGCATCATCGCCCAGAACGCCGTCTCGATTCCCGCCCGGCGGCTGCCGCCGCCGCTGCTGTCGCTGCTTCGCAGCCGCTGCTCGAGGTCGCTGATGCGCGCCTCCAGCTCATCGGTCCGTGATCGGTCATCCACGCCTGCCACCTCCATTGCTGCCATCCCGATTGCCTCCTCGGCCCTTGCCCGTGCGTTCCGGAGCCGCGAACCTGATCTTGAGCACATGGTCGTCGAAGCGCGCGCCCAGCGTCGGCGCGTCGATCAGCGCGCGCGGCAGCACCAGGTTGCGCCGCCAGCTGCCCAGGTCGATGAGCAGCTCGTCGGCGTGCCGCGACAGGCTGATGTCGTCCTTCGAGGCGAACGGCAGCTCCACGCTGAGCAGGAACTCGCCGTCCTGCCGCTCGACGGCGTACGGCCGCCCGCGGTAGTAGTGGGTCGTCGGGTCGGTGTCGCCGTACAGCGCCCGACCCAGCTCGCGCAGCATCTCGACCCCAACCACCTCGCGGTCGAAGTAGGGCGCGGTGCGCACCGGGATGGGGGCGAACGTCTGCTCCACCATCGGCCCGTAGCGCTGCTGTGCCTCGTACCAGCCGCGGAAGTACTGCCACTGGTGATCGGGCAGGATGCGGTTCGCCACCACGAGGTCGGTCGGGTAGCCGTACAGGTGGAAGTAGGTGAACGAGCGCTGCGCCTCCTTGATGACCACCTGCTCCAGGGTCAGCACCACGCGGATCGACGTCTTGGCCGGGTCGATGAGCAGCGAGTGCATGTGCTCCAGCTTGCGGAACAGCTCTTCGCCGGCATTGAACACGTCGTCGCCGGGCATCGGCATGCCAACCACGCGCTGGATGAGCGGACCGGTGAGCTTGGTGATGCGCCGGCCGACCGGCTCGATCTTCTCCATCCACCATCGGCCGGCCTCCGGCAGGCTCAGCAGACGCAGCGTCTCGCCGGTGGGTGCCGCGTCCACCACGACTACGTCGTAGTCGCCGGAGTCATGGTGCTCGGCGATCCACAGCAGGCTGCCCACCTCGTCCATGCCGGGCAGCACGGTCATCTCCTCGGCCATGACGTCGTCCAGGCCCCGCCAGCGCAGCACGCTGGCCGCGTACTCCTGGATCCGGCCCCAGTACTTCTCGACGTTGTGGAAGACCTCCGACTCCTGGCCCCACAGGTTCGGCGCGATCTCGCTCGGCTCGGGCCCCAGCTCCACGGCCAGCGCGTCGGCCAGCGAGTGGGCGATGTCGGTGGACAGCACGATGGTCCGCAGGCCACGGTCGGCGCAGTGCAGGGCCGTGGCGGCGGCGACGCTCGTCTTCCCCACGCCGCCCTTGCCGGTGTAGACCAGGATGCGGGTCACCTGCGCATTCTGGCGCATCGCTGTGGCGAGGCTTGGCCGGGTGTCGGCGTCCCTTCCGCGCGAGTATCACTCCCCCGTCATAGGAATGACCAATTTCGGCGGAAACGCGTCGTGTTGATCACCCCGGGTCATGAAACCAGCGCGTTTTGGGCGATATCGGTCCTTCTCATAACTGGGTAGTTATGAGGGTGCGAGCGCCGCGAAGACCGTTGGAGCGCACTCCTACAATTCGCCGCATGAACATGCCGGACGCGACCATCCACGTCTCGCGCGACCTGAATCACCTTGCCTGGGATCCCGCCATTCCGCCGGTGGCCAGCGCCGGCTCCGGCGACGTCGTGGAGCTGGACTGCCTGGACGCCTCGTTCGGCCAGCTGGACGCCGACTCGACCAACGAGACGCTGGCCAACCTGGACTTCGGCCGCGTCGACCAGGTGACCGGCCCGGTCGAGGTTGCGGGCGCGGAGCCCGGCGATACGCTGCAGATCGACCTCCTCGAGTTCGAGCATGCTGACTGGGGCTGGACGGCCTCGATCCCCGGCTTCGGGCTTCTGGCAGATGACTTCCCCGACGGCGAGTACAAGGTCACCCGCCTGCAACCCGGCGCGGCAAAAGCCGAGTTCTGGCCGGGCATCACCGTGCCGCTGGCGCCGTTCTGCGGCGTGATCGGCGTGGCGCCGACCGCCGGCCCGCTGTCCACCATCCCGCCGGACGTGCACGGCGGGAACATGGACACCCGCCACCTGGTCGCCGGCTCGACGCTGTTCCTGCCCGTCTTCCAGCCGGGAGCGCGCATCTCGGTTGGCGACGGCCACGCCACCCAGGGAGACGGCGAGGTGTCGGGCACCGCCATCGAGACGCCGATGCGGGCGCGGGTGCGCCTGACGGTGCGCAAGGACCTGCACCTGGCCGCGCCCGAGTTCCTGGCCGCGCCCGACCCGAACGCGGAGCTGCGCAATGGGCGCCGCTACGCCACCGACGGCATCGGTCCCGACCTCATGCAGGCCGCCAAGGACGCCGTGCGGCGCATGATCGAGTGGATGGGCCGCGAGCACGGCCTGGACCCGATGCGCGCCTACCTGCTGTGCAGCGTGGCGGTGGACCTGCGCATCAGCGAGATCGTGGACGTGCCGAACTTCATCGTCACCGCCCACTGCCCGCTGGGCATCTTCGACTAGCCCTGGAGGCCGATACGCGGGCCGGCGCGCCGCCGGCCCGCGAGAGGTATCGGCCCCTAGACCACCTCGTCCGTGGGTGACGGCGCCTCGCCGCCGTACACGTCGCCCATCCGGTCGAGCGCCTCGGGGTTCCGCGAGCGGAGCACGAACCAGACGACGATCCCGATGACCACCCACACGCCGACGATGGGCGCCGTGTAGCGCAGGTAGTTGTCATACGGGTCGAGCGCGACGTCGATGATCGGGATGGTCACGCCGCCGATGACCGCGAGTGCGGCCGGGATCATGGCGATAACCCCGATAACCGGCACGATGAGGTGCTTGACGACGTTGAACTCGTCACGCCGCTCGCGCAGGAAGAAGCCGATGCAGGCGATGTTCACGGCGATGTAGATCCCCGCGAAGATGAGGCCCAGCATCGTGCCCAGGAACACATACACGCTCAGGCCGAACGGGAACGGATCGTCCCCGAGCAGCAGCCCCAGCGCCACCGCGATGATCAGGCCGGTGATCGCCTGGAAGTGCACGGCGTTCACCGGGGCTCGCGTCTCCGGATGCACCGCGGCGAACCACGATGGCAGAAGCCGCACGCGACCCATGGCGAAGAGCGAGCGAGTCGCCGCCGTGGCGCCAGCGTTGGCGTTGGCGATGGAGCTGTTCAGGATCGCGAAGACGATCAGCAGTCCGCCGACACCCGGCAGGACTTCCTCGGCCATGAAGCCCCAGGGATCGCCTTCGTTGAAGGTGTAGAACTCGGTCATGCGGTCCGGTCCGAAGAACACGGTGGCCGCGTAGTAGTTGAAGACGTAGAACAGGCCAACCAGCACGGCCGACCAGATGACCGCCCGCGGGATGGTGCGGCGCGGCTCGCGCGTCTCCTCACCCAGTGGCGCGGCAGCCTCGAAGCCGATGAATGCCAGCAGACAGAAGATCATGCCCTGGAACGCCGGCTTCACTCCGTCAGTCCCGGGGACGAAGACGCTCAGCGTGTTCTCGTCCGCGTTCACGATGAGCAGGAACGAGATCAGCAGGAAGATGGCGATCTCGATGATGCCCAGCACCACGCCCGCCCGGGTCGACAGGGCGATCCCGCGGTAGATCAGGAACCAGATCAGCAGACCACACAGCACCGCCAGGCCGATCCAGGCGTTGGCGATGTCGATGCCCAGGTATGACGACAGGAAGATGGCGCCGTAGAAGCCGAAGCCGCCCAGCAGCAGCGGCATGATCAGCGGCTCGGCCAGCGCGAAGCCCCACGCCACCAGCCAGCCCACGAATGACCCCAGGCCGCGGCTCACGTAGGTGAACATGCCGCCCGCGGAGGGCAGGTGCCGCGCCAGCTCCGCCATCGAGAACGCGGTGAACAGCACCGCGATCATCGCGAAGAGCACGGCCAGTGGCGTGATGCCGCCGGCGAACGAAGTGGCGGCGCCGATGGACAGCGCCGTGGCCACGGCCGGTGCCATGTGGGTCACGCACTGGAACAGCACCTCGGGCAGCCCGATGGCGTCACGCTCCAGCGATGCGGATGATCCCCCCATCGGTCGCTCGGAAACGGTCATGCAGACCTCCTCCTCCTCGCCCCACGCCGGTCCGCGGCCCGAAACGGTGCCCAAACCGGATCGGGCGGACTATAGGCGCTTGCTCGCTCGTGGGGAAGGGGTTGGAGCAGCTGCCAGCCAGGCCTTCTCCCTCGACATATCACTGCCCCGTTATGGCAATGACCGTTTTCGTCGAAAAGGCGTCACGTCCATAACCCCGGGTCATAAAACCGGCACGTTTCGGGGCGAATCGGTCGTTTTCATAACTGGGGAGTGATAGCGCTGCCAGGCGGCGGGGCAGGCCAGCAGCTGCAGCCAGGCCTTCTCCCTCGACATATCACTGCCCAGTTATTGGAATGACCGTTTTCGTCGAAAAGGCGTCACGTCCATAACCCCGGGTCATAAGACCGGCACGTTTCGGGACGAATCGGTCGTTTTCATAACTGGGGAGTAATAGCGCTGCGAGGCGGCGGGGCACCCGCTGCGAGCGGAGCCGCTCAGCGGCGCCTCGCAACGCGGCGGCGGGGACGGGCGGAGCGGCGTGCGGCCTCAGCGGACTCACGGGCACGGAAGATGAGGCAGATGGGCGTTCCAAGGAACCCGTACTCGTCCCGGATCCGGTTTTCCAGGTAGCGCCGGTAGCTGAAGTGGATCAGCTCCGGGTCGTTGACGAAGATCACGAACGTCGGCGGCGCGACCGCCACCTGCGTGGCGTAGAGGATCTTGCCCAGCCGATTCCGCACGTGGGACGGCGGATGAGCGCGCACCGCGTCGGTCACCACCCGGTTCAGGTCGCCGGTGGGCACGCGCCGATACCGCTCCTCGGCCACGCGCCGAGCTTCGGCCAGGATGCGCTCCACCCGCTGCCCGGTGAGGGCGGAGGCGAACACGATGTCGGCCCACGACAGGTACGGCGCCTCGCGGCGCAGGGCCTTGAGCCACTGATCGGCGGTGTGGCCGTCCTTCTCGACGGCGTCCCACTTGTTGATGACCAGCACGATCCCCTTGCCCGCCTCGAGGACGTGGCCGACCACGTGCGCATCCTGGGCGGTGTAGCCCTCCGTGGCGTCCGTCATGACCACGGCCACGTCGGCGCGGTCGATGGCCTTCATCGAGCGCAGGACCGAGTAGCGCTCGATCCCCCGCTGCACGGAACCCCGGCGTCGAATCCCGGCGGTGTCCACCAGGATCATCGGCTCATCGTTGAGCATGACCGTGGTGTCGACCGGATCGCGGGTGGTGCCCGGCACGTCGGACACGATCATCCGCTCCTGGCCCAGCACCCGGTTCACGAAGGTCGACTTGCCAGTGTTCGGCCGCCCGACGATCGCCACCCTGGGCGGACCCATCTCGGTCTCCCCCAGCTCCTCGAGGTCCTGCTCCGAGATGGCGTCATCGGTCCAGTCCGGCTCCCGTTCGGCGGGGACCGGCGCGGGCAGTGCGTCCACCAGGAGATCGGCCAGGTCGCCGGTGTTGCGGCCGTGCTGCGCGCTCACGGTGATGGCCGGGTCCATGCCCAGCGCGAAGAACTCGGCGCCCTCGAGCTCGCGTCGCGGGTTATCGGCCTTGTTGATGACCAGGATGGTTGGCTTGGAGGTCCGCCTGAGCCGATCGGCCACTTCGTGGTCCAGCGGCGCCAGTCCGGCCGCAGCATCGACCACGAAGAGGATCACATCGGCCTCCTCCATGGCGACCCTTGCCTGGTCCTGGACGCGTGCCTCGATGTCCGTGCCCGGCTCCAGCTCCAGGCCCCCGGTGTCGACCACGGTGAAGCGCCGGCCGTTCCATTCGCCGATGCCGTAGACGCGGTCGCGCGTCGTGCCCGGCAGATCCTCGACGATCGCCAGCCGCTCGCCGATCAGGCGGTTGAAGAGCGTCGACTTGCCGACGTTCGGCCGCCCGACGATGGCGACCACCGGCAGCGACGTGCTGGCGTCCATGGGAGCGAGTGTAGGTGAGCCGCTAGCATCGGAGCCGATGCGCATCGGGATCGTGGCCACCCGCCTCGCCGGCGTCGACGGCGTGACCTTCGAGGCGGCCAAGTGGGAGATGGCGCTGGAGCGCATGGGCCACGTCGTTCGGTTGTGCGCGGGCGAGGTCGATGCGCTGCGGGCCAGCGCCCGCCTGATCCCGCCGATGCACTTCGCCTGGGGCCCCTCCGCGCGCGTCACGGCCGCCGCCTTCGACCCGTCGAGCGATGCCCACGCGGTGCGTGCCGAGCTGGAGCGGCTCACCGGCCTGCTCTTTCCCGTGCTGGACAGCTGGGTGGAATCCGAGGCGATCGACACGCTCATCGTCGAGAACGCCTGGGCCATCCCGATGCACCTGCCGCTGGGCCTGGCGCTGCGCCGCGTGGTCGAGAACCGGATGCTGCGCACCATCGGCCACCACCACGACTACTGGTGGGAGCGGGAGCGGTTTCTTACGTGCGTCGTACCAGAGGTGCTGACCCACGCCTTTCCGCCGGACCTGCCGTCCGTGCGCCACGTGAGCATCAACTCCATCGCCGCCGGGGAGCTGAGGCGGCGACGGGGCCTGGACTCCATGGTCGTGCCCAACGTCTTTGACTTCGAGCGCCCCCGGCCGCGCCCGCATCCCGCCGTCCGCCGCCGGCTGCGATCTGAGCTGGGCATGGGCGAGG
Organism: Candidatus Limnocylindria bacterium; assembly: GCA_036556695.1. Lineage (GTDB taxonomy): Bacteria > Chloroflexota > Limnocylindria > QHBO01 > QHBO01 > DASSCW01. Next base: position 239 of record DATBIY010000087.1, on the reverse strand, counting down.
GAGGCCTGCTGGCCGTTCAGCCCACGCGGGTGGTGCCGCGCAAGGGCATCGAGCTGGCGATCGAGCTGGTCGGACGGCTGGATGACCCCGAGGCGGTGCTCTTGATAACTTCGCCGGCCGGCGACGAGGGGCTCGACTATCTCGTCCAGCTCGAGCGCCAGGCGCGCGACGCGCATGTCCAGCTGCGCTACGCCGCCGACCGCTTCGAGCCCGATCTCGAAGGCAAGCCGATGCGTCCC
>DATBIY010000086.1:0-3991 GCA_036556695.1 Candidatus Limnocylindria bacterium | reverse complement strand
GGTCGACCACGGCGACCAGACGGATCGCTACGCTGGCATGAGCACCGTGGCCGTGGCGCATCGGTTCGGTGGGCTGCGCGTCGCGAACCTGGCTGCCCTGGATGGCATGGCCCTCGACGGCGGCGACATGCAGCGCATCGGCCTTCATCCCACACTGGGCGAGGTCACCATGCAACAGCTGCTGGCCACCTGGGTGGTGCATGACCACAACCACCTCGCGCAGCTGCAGGGCGCGCTGTCGGCCCATTACGCGGCCGAGGTTGGGCCATGGCGCTCCTTCCTGGGCATCCTGGACCAGGTGCAAACGCACGACTAGCTGCCGCAGACCAACACGTCTGGCCCAAGAAGGCGGCGCCACGCATCCGGGCGAACGTTCTCGGCCACGGCCATCACCCGGTACCCGGCCCCCGCCGCGGCGACGGTCATGACGTACAGGCGGTCTGCAGCCAGCACCTCGAAACAGCTCGTTCCGAGATTGCGGCCGAGCAGGTTCAGCCTGATCGTCAGCGACCCGGTTGCTTCGCCCCAGCCGAACTGCGAGGTGTGAGCGGTCACATAGCCGACAGCTGCCGCTCCGGGCGTGCCGGGGCGCACGTCCAGCTGACCACTGTCGACCTCGATCCCCGAGAAGCGCACCTCGCTGATGTGCCCGAGGCTCAGGCTCACGGCAACGTACGCGGTCCATGCCAGCAGCAGCGCAGCCAGCGTTACAGCCAACAGCCGTAGAGCGGACGGCCAGGTGCGGGGCGGTCTTGTCACCAGCTGGCGGCTCGCCACGGCCATCGGATCACCTTCGCACCACGGGCGCGCTCAGAAGTTCGTGCCGGTCCAGCTGCCGTTCGCGCGATAGTAGAGCGCCACTTAGCCGTCGACCTCACTCTGGTTGATGTTGCCCACCGGCGTCCAGAGAGCCTGTTTGAAGAAGAAGTCACCGCGGGTGCGGCGATAGGTGGGGTTGACGATCCAGGTCGCCGCTTCGGTGTGGCTGCGCAGCTCCCAGCCCCAGTTGGCCTCCGCGTCGAAGTACGGCGCCGGGAACCAGCTGATGGCCGATCCGGTGTACCCGAACTCCTGCCAGATCGTGTACTGCACGACCACCCAGCCGATGCTGTTGAAGGCCGTATACCGCCTGCCCATGACCTTGTACGCGGTGGCGGTCCCAGGGTGCGCCTCGCTCGCCGCCTTCGTCTCCGCCTCGCTGACACCGTGCGCGGCGAGGGCCGCCCAGTCCTGCGAGTGGCGCATGGTGCTGGTGAGGAGGCTGCCCTGGAAGACGATGGATTCGAGGGTTGCGTGAGCGCCACCGCCCAGCTCCACGTCCCTGCGCGCGTAGCCCGTTGACGAATGTCGTATGCCGCCTGCCTGGACGGTGGTGGGCAGCACCAGGCTCAGCATGAGTGCCAAGGTCGGCAGCGCGCGGATCCGCATGGGAACTCCTCCCAGATGGCCTCCCGAGGTGGGTGGCCCTGGGTGGACTGTGCCGCGCGGCGCCTTACGGCCTCGTTATCGGGCGCTTATGCGCGACGTCAGCCGGTGGCAGAGCCGCGTCGCGTGCGTAGGTGGTCGCTCAACCGCCGCAACGCCTGTTCGGCGTACTGCCCCGAACCGGACAGATAATCATCGAACGCCGGCCCTTCGGAGAGCGCAATCCAGGTCTCGTCGAAGCGGTACAGCCCGCTGAGGCGCCAGCCGAGCGGCAGAGCCGCTTCGGCCGCCGTCCAGGCTCGTGAAAGGGCGCCGAGGGTCACATCCCCATGGTACGGAACGCCCATCGCCTGCCATAGGGGGTGGCGTCAGGGTGTGGGACATGAGCCGCTCAGCCGATACCCACCACGTGCACGATACCGCCGGCGCCACCTCGCGTGACGGCCAGGCGACCGTACCCGGATGGCTGGCCGTGCTGCTGGTGGTTGCGCCGATCGCAGCCTGGGCGGCGCTGCTGGTGGCCAGCACGGTGATCCTGGGACCTATCGTCCTGTACGCCGTCCTGGGGGCGTACCTGCTTGCCATCCTCATGGTGGCAATCGTCGGCGCCATTCGGCACTAGCGCGGCCTGAGCTCACCAGCTGACGCGAGCCCGCTTATCGACTCCCGCGCGGTGCTCGAGCCCGTGGTCGTCCCAGTCGAGGTGGGCTTCATCCGCCTCGGACACCAGCTCGATGGCCTGCCCGACGGCGCTGCCGAAGTCGCGCCAGTCCTCCGGCGCCACCGCCCCGTGGAAGTGAATCTCGTCGCGCATGTCGGTCGCACGGAGCTCGGCGACCACGGTATCGGCCTCGAGGATCTGGACATGACGGCCGTCACCGCGGCGACGCAGGCGGAAGCGGCCGGTCGAGCCGGAGAACCGGAGCGGAATGAAGAGTCTGCCCTCTCCCCGTTGCCGCTGAGCCGATAGAGATCCCGTATAGCCGATGAGCGACGCGAAGAGCAGCCACATCGGCACGAGGGACACGGCCAGGGCCAGGTTCGGCGCGCCTTCCAGGGAAGGGGCAATGGCCAGCAGCGTGATCGCACCCAGCAGTGCGCGGCCCAATGCGGTGATGCGCTCGGCGCGCGAAGTCGTCACCCTGCCAGTTCACAGCGACGCTGGCGGCGCGAGAAGCGGTACTTCGGGGGTACTTCCGGCAGCCAAACGTGCCGCCCTGGGCTCAGTGGCAGCTGCCAGTGCCCCGGTCGATCACCGTTCCGCCGTCGGCCGCCAGGAATCGCCAGGCGTAGCCATCGTGGTGCAGGGTCAGCTCCAGGATGCCATGGTGCGCATTCGTCCAGACCTCGCTGTTCTCGGCGACGCGCTCACGACGGGTGAGGTTCGCACCACCCGTCCCGACGATGAACTGCCGGATCCCGCGCTCCCCGTCCAGCCGACCGGCCGGGTCCATGGGAGCGAAGCGCTCGTAGTCGTGGTCGTGACCGTTCAGCACCAGATCGACGCCCGCCTCGTACAGCGTGCGCCACAGGGTCGTCGTGCGGCGCACCGCCGCGCCGTTGCCCGAGGCGAAGCGCGGGTGATGCCAGTACGCCAGCGTGCAGCTGGTGGGGTGCGCGGCGAGGTCCTCAGTGAGCCATTGAATCTGCGATGAACCGTCCTGGCAGCCGCCGATAGGCCCACAGATCGAGTTCAGGGCGACGATGTGCCACCAGCCGATGTTGAAGCTGTAGTAGCCGCGTGACGGGTCGCCGGCCCGATCGCCGAAGTACTCGTAGTAGCCGACCGCTCCGGGTGTCTGGTAGTCGTGGTTGCCCGGCACCGGTCGCAGCCGGGCCTTGACGTCCTGCCACGTCGGATCGAAGCAGTTCGCATACTCCTCCGGCCGGCCGGTGGGATGCACGATGTCGCCCAGCGCCAGGATCGGGCTCTGCGAGTCGCGGATGAGATCGACGACCGCCGGAACAGCGCCCGGGCAATCGGACAGGTCGCCGGCCGCATATACCACCTGGGTCAGCGGCACCGGCGTCGGCAGCGGCGCCGAGGTGGGATCGGAGCCGGCCGAGGCAGCTGCCGAGCTTCCGGGCACGTGCGCACCGTTCGCGATTCCGCGAAGACCACTCGGGGCAGCCGCCGCCAGCCGACCGCCGAGGATCACGGTGATCGCCACGATCAGCACGGTGAGCACCACTGAGTGCGCCCTGACCCGCGTAGCGACCGTCGAAGTCGTCTTCGGCGCGGGTGGCTCGATGGGATGACGGATCGGAACTGCCCCCTCGAATTGCTGGATCAATACCTTTGGCCGCGGTTTCGCGGCCCAACAGGGTAGCCCAGCTTTGCGCCATCGACGAGATGGGCGTTCGGGACGACCTATCCCGACCCAGACACACGATGACCGCCGGGATGGCGGTCATCAGTCCCTGGCGAGGCTGAATGGTGGGCGACACTGGACTCGAACCAGTGACCTCTTGCATGTCAAGCAAGTGCTCTAACCAGCTGAGCTAGCCGCCCATCGATCGGGCCGAGATCGTATCAGAACCCGGCTGTTGCGACACCTCGGCGCCC
>DATBIY010000085.1:0-21762 GCA_036556695.1 Candidatus Limnocylindria bacterium | reverse complement strand
GTTCGTGACGATCACCGGGGGGCCCGGGACCAGTGGCATTGCGTCGGCCGACAGCTACACCGATGCCCTCGACCCGCGCATTCCGCGCCAGTACGACATCGTCTTCATCGACCAGCGCGGCGTGGCGGCCTCCGAGCCGCTCCAGTGCCCCGACGCGACGCTGGTCTGGTATACGACCGACTCGCTGCCGACCATCTCGCCGGCCCAGGCGAGCGCCTACGCCCGCGCCGCCCGGCGGTACGCGGGGAGCTGCGTGGCCGAGACCGGGGTGGATACGGCCATGCTCCCGTATTTCTCGACGCGCCAGGCAGTCGAGGACCTCGAGGCTATCCGTGCCTGGCTCAAGGCGCCGAAGCTCGACCTCTATGGCGAGAGCTACGGGACGCAGTACGTGCAGACCTACGCCGCGGCTCACCCTGATCGTCTCCACGCGCTCTTCATCGACGGGCCCGTAGACCTGACGCTGTCAGGGACCGAGTACTACGACGAGGACGCCGACGCCTTCGAGGAGACGCTCGTCCACGCGCTCCGCGCCTGCACGCCGGTCCGGGCCTGCCTGGCGGACGACCCGAACGGCGACCTGGTCGACACCTACGACCGGCTGGCGGCCCGCCTTCGCCAAGGACCGATGTCCTTCGACTTCGTCGATGCCAGGGGAGACCATCACCGGCGTTCCTACTCTCTAGGAGACCTCGAGACTGCCGCGGCCGGCTACGTGTACTCGAACTTCGACCAGATGCTCCTCCAGCGCGCGATGGCCTGGGCCCTGCGCGGCGAGCTCCTGCCGCTGGCCCGGCTGACATACATCTCGCTCGGCCAGGATCCCGAGACGCTGGAGGCGATCCACGACACCACCTACTCGGACGCGATGTACTACGCGGTCGAGTGCATGGACTACGCCTACGGCACCGGCAGCGCGAAGGAGCGGGCAGCCGCCTATCTCGCCGCGGGCGAGGCCGCCGGCGTGGCCGACGTCCGACTGGGGAGCATCTTCTACGGCGACCTGCCGTGCGCCTACTGGCCGGTCCACCCACCGAACGATGATCGCCCGGCATACCTGACAGACACGCTGTTTCCGGTCTTCGTCCTCGCCTCGACCAAGGACCCCGCCACGCCGTATCCCGGAGCTCTCCGCATCTATCGCCACCTGGACGACGGCTATCTGATCGTGCAGCCCGGCGGCCCGCACATCATCTTCGGGCGCGGAGCGCGATGTCCGGACGACCTCATCACCGCGTTCCTCGTCGCCGGGGATCGGCCGTCGCGGCGTCGCGTGGTGTGCGATCCGGTAGGTCCGGACCCGTATGTCCGGATCCCCGCCGCGCGCGTCGGCGACTACCCCGGCGCCCTGGTCGCGATGCGTCGCGTCGACGACGAGCTGAACTACAACGCCGACTACTGGAGCTGGGACGGCATCGGACGCCTGGCCGTCGGCTGCCTGCAGGACGGGAACCTCCGCTACCACGCGTACGCCAAGGGCTACCGCGTCGCGCTGCGCGGCTGCGCGCTGACATCGGGGCTGGCCCTGACCGGGACGGCGACGATCGACGACTTCGCGGGGACGTTCCGCATGCATGTGCGGGCGCCCGGCGGCACGAACCTGCGCTACGTCCGTGATGCCGGTGGCCATCGATCCGTGACGGGGACCTTCCGCGGGCACCCGGTGGGGGCCCGTGCGGCCGCCTGACCGGGAGCAGCGTCCTTTACACTCGCCCGCATGGCCACGGTCACCCGCATGCCGCTGTCCCGCGCCTCGACCCTGCCCGCGCGGCATTACCTCGACCCCGCGATCCTGGAACGCGAGAAGGTGCAGGTCTTCGGCCGCACCTGGCAGCTGGTGGCCAAGGCGGATGAGCTGTCACGCGTCGGCGACTTCGTGCCCGTCACGGTCCTTGATGAGCCGGTCGTCATCACCCACGGCCTCGACGGCGGGCTGAAGGCCTTCTACAACGTCTGCCGGCATCGGGCGGGCCAGGTCGCCCTGTCGCGCGGCAACCGCAAGTCCCTCCAATGCCGATACCACGGCTGGACCTACGGCCTGGACGGCTCTTTGCGGGCATGCCCCGAGATGGAGGAGACGGAGGACTTTCGCAAGGAGGACTTCGGCCTCGTCCCGGTTCGCGTCGAGCGATGGGGGCCGTTCGTCTTCGTCAACCTGGATCCATCGGCTCCTGCTTTGGCGGAGGTGATGGGCGCCATCCCGGCCGAGGTCGCGGCCACCGGCTACGAGGTGGAGTCCATGCGCCTGGTGGAGCGGCGCGACTACGTCGTCGAGTGCAACTGGAAGGTGTACGTCGACAACTACCTGGAGGGCTACCACCTGCCGATTGCGCACCCGCAGCTGTACCGCGAGCTCGACTACGACAGCTACCGCGTCGAGGAGTTCCGCTACTACTCGAAGCAGCACGCACCCATTCGCGAGCTGCGTCCCGGCGAGGAGCTGGGGGTCGACCGCCGATACCTCCGCCGACCCGGCGCGGAGGATGCGGCCCTGTACTACTGGCTCTTTCCGAACACCATGTTCAACATCTACCAGGACAACATGTCATCGAACGTGATCCTGCCTCTCGGCCCAGACCGAACGCTGACCATCTTCGAATGGTTCTTCATGGAGCCCGGCACCGGCGAGGGATGGGAGTCGATGCAGCAGTCGATCGCCTTCAGCGACGAGATCCAGCAGGAGGACATCGTCATCTGCGAGCAGGTGCAGCGCGGCCTCCGCTCCCGCGCCTACGACACCGGCCGCTTCTCCGCTCGCCGCGAGAACGGCGTCTACCACTTCCAGAACCTCGTCCGCGAGTTCCTCGGGGAGTAATCGCCGCACAACACACGTGCCGCCTCTCCATCGGCCTCAAAACCGGCAAATTCATGCGAGGTGCGCACGCGGCGCGAAAACGGCCGGATCTGGCTGCAGATGCGGCTGTGAACCTGCACGGAGCCGCTAGGAAGCGGGTCCCCGGCGTTTCGTGCGGCTGTCAGATGAATCTGCCGCTTTCTCGAACCAAAGCAAGCCCAGGGGACCGCCCGCAGGACGGCGGATCCACTGCAGGGCAGCTCGCCCCCGCAGGCGAAACGCGCCGAACAGCGCGTCGTGGGAGACGAGCACACGCCGCGTGCTGCGCTCATCGGTCATCACGAGTGCCCGCACAATCGACGCCGGCCGTTCAACGCCGACGTGTGCTGCAAGGACGCTCCCGAGCCGAGCCTTCACATCCAGCCGCCGCAGGGTGTCTTGGAGGTTCCCGATCCTGCTCTTGACCTCGACCACGAGAATCATGGAAGTCCGGGCATCCCAGGCAACGACGTCGCAGCTTCCTCGGTCGCCGTAGTGATTGAACGCCACTTCGACGTGGGTGATCCAGCCGGCTTCCCGTAACCGGCGAACGACGGCCGCCTGAATCCGGGCATGGGCGCGGTCGATGAGCCGATCCAGGTCCGCACCTCGCCAGCGCAGGTCAACAGCGAGCGTCGCCCCGAGGCTGCGGGCCAGCGCCTCGACGGACCGCAGCGTGACGCCATCGAGCTGCCCGAGCTCGACCCTTGAGACAATGTCACGTGAAAGGCCACTTCGCTCAGCGAGGTCCGATTGCCGCCATCCGCGCCGCCGCCGAAGCGAGCGGACGGCGGGCGGTAGGTTGGTGCGCACCCGCGGCATCCTGCAACGAGCAGCATTACCGCCCGCTTACCAGTGCGGCCCGGCAAGCGGGCGCGCGGGCCGCTACGCTTCGGCCCGATGACGAATCCACCGATCCGCGGCGACGGGAAGCTGACCGTCGCGCTGATCTCCGAGGTGTACTGGCAGCCCGACGGAACGGGGCGCCTCCGCGACCGGCTGGCCCAGGCCGCCGACAGGGGAGCGGACCTGGCCGTGCTGCCCGAGTTGCCGCTCAACCCGTGGAGCCCGGGCACCAAGGAGCGCCGCGACGACGACGCGGAGCCCATGGACGGCCCGCGCATGACGATCCAGCGCGAGGCCGCGGCCGAGGCGCGGATCGGCCTGGTCGGCGGCATCATCCACGAGGACGCGGCAACCAAACGAAGGACGAGCCGTGCCCTGATCCTGGACCGCAACGGCGAGCTCCAGGCCACGTACGAGAAGCTCCACCTTCCCGACGAGCCCGGCTTCTGGGAGCCGGCGCACTACGACCCCGGCACAGAGCCGCCGCACAGGATCGACGCCTTCGGCATGCCGTTGGGCGTGCAGCTGTGCTCCGACAACAACCGACCCGAGGGCACGCACCTGCTCGCCGCCCAGGGCGCGATGGCCGTGCTGATCCCACGAGCCACGGAGGAGGCGACGTACCAGCGCTGGAAGGTCGTCTTCCGCGCGAACGCGCTGACCAGCTGCTGCTACGTGCTCTCGGTCAATCGGCCGGATCCGGAGCAGGGCGCGCTGATCGGCGGGCCGTCAGTTGCCGTGGATCCCAGCGGCAACATCATGGTCGAGACCACCGACACGCTCGCCCTGGTCACCCTGGATGCGTCAGCCATAAGCACCGCCAAGACCAGGTACCCGGGCTACCTGCCGGTCCGCGCACGGCTGTATGCCGATGCCTGGGCCGATATCGCCGCCGCAGACGGCGAGCCGCCGAGGCAGCCTGCGGGGCCTACTCCGTCAGCGTGAAGCGCGCCTCGGCCAGCAGCTGAGGCTCGTTGCGCACCCGGTACTCGCGCAGGATGAACTCGCCGACGCCCCAGCCTTCCGTGCCACCGACGCCGTCGATCAGCCAGTCGGCCGGTGCGCAGAAGCCGGCCCGGCGGCCGTTCGGGTCAATCGGTCCCACCTGACCCTCGCGCCGGCGCTGCACGACCTGCGGCGTCCCATCCTCGCCGATCTTCAGGATCTCCTCGAAAAGCACCGTCACCTTGAAGCGCTGCCGCAGCTCGATCGAGTGGCAGAAGTTCTGGCCGCGGGTGAAGGTGTCGGTCAGGTCGATGACTTCCTGGGTCGACTGGTTCAGCCCGTAACCGAAGGTGACCGTCCCGAGCAGCGGCCGTGGCGTCGGTGACGGCTCAGGCGTCGCACTCGCGGCAGGCGCCGACGGCGATGGCACAACGCTCAGGCTGGGCTGCGGGGTCGGGGTCTCGATGACCGCCGCGGCCTCCGGCAGCATGCCCGAAAGGACGAGGCCGAAGGCGATCGCCGCCAGCATCGTGACCAATGAGGCGCCGATGGAAATCAGCGAGTCCCGATCGGTCGGCAGCGGTCCGGCTGGCGGGCGAGCCCCGGCTCCGCCGGGGCGCATCGGCACACCGCACGAACGGCAAACCTGTGCCCACGAAGGGTTCGAGCGGCCGCAGTTGAAGCACTCGACCGTGTCGCTCGTCATGGCCCGGCAGCCTAGCAGACGAGGGCGGCGGCACGGGCCTTGCATCCACCCATGCGAGCAACCGCATGGTAGGTGGAGCTACGAGTGGGCAAGATCCTTCTGGGCGTCGTGATCGGCGTGATCCTGGTGATCTGGCTGCTGGCTTCGTGCGTCAGCACCATCTTCTAACGCTGCGGCAGGCGGCTCCGTAACCGATGCCCCGCACCCGATCATCCCATCGCTCGCGTTCAAGCCAGCCGGTCCGGGCCATGGGCGATCGCTTCCATGCCGCCGCGGACAGTCTCACGCGCGCGGTTGGCACGCCGTGGGCGATGCTCGCTGCCATCCTGGTCGTGGTCGCCTGGGCTTTGACGGGACCGGTGTTCCACTTCTCTGACACGTGGCAGCTGGTGATCAACACCGGCACCACCATCGTCACCTTCCTCATGGTCTTCGCCATCCAGACCAGCCAGAACAGGGAGGCGACCGCACTGCACCTCAAGATCGATGAGCTGATCCGCGCTCACCCCGGTGCGCGGAACCGGCTCATGGCCGAGGAGACCGCCACCGAGGCCGAGATCGAGGAGGACGAGCGCGCGATGCTCGAGCGCGCGACCGAGCGGTCGGAACGCCGCCGTCGCCACGCGGCGCGGAAATCGACAGAAGGCGCAGCCAAGGGCGAAACCCGCCGCCGGCACGATTGATGCTCGCCTCTCAGCCGGCATGAGGGCACTGGCTTACGTTCACGCCCGCTACCCACATGCTCTGCGTTGGCTCATGCTCGCCGCGGCGCTCGTGCTGGCGGCCTGCAATAACGGCCCCGACGGCGGAGGCGGCGGTGGTGACGGAGGCGGGTACTGAGCGAGGCCGCGAAGAAGAGGGAGGGATCGGCTCTTGGAATGGATCGTTCTGATCGTGCTCGTGATCCTGCTGCTCGGGGCCTTCGGCCCGCGCGCGGGCTTCTACGGCACCGTGAATCCGCTGTGGGACATCGTCGGCCTGATCATTCTCGTGCTGGTCGTCATCTGGATCCTGCGGCTGCTAGGGATCCTCGTCTTCTGACTGCGGGCCTTCGTGGGCTGACGTGAGGCCAATCGCCCGGCTGTTCGCCGGGCAACCGGAACGGTAGAGTTACGAGTGAGCCGGCGGTTCAACTAGTGCTCCCCCCACTAGTCTGTCCGCCGGCTCATTGCGTTCCCCCCTGTGCCGCTTGAGGGGATGCAGGGGTCGTGCCAAGCCTCGTCGGGGCCGCGTCAGCGCCTGGTGAATCCGAGGACGAGGAGGACGAGTCCCGCCGCCAGGACCACGGCGACCGGCGCCGATCAGTCTTGCGTCGGTCGTTGGTCAACCATGGTAGATGGAACAGCGTATTGCGAGGTACCCAGCATGCGGAAGGTGGTCGTATTCGAGCTCCTGTCGCTGGAAGGAGTGGCTGAAGCTCCGGAGACGTTCTTCGGCTGGGACGACGCACTGGATGCGAAGCTGGGCGCCGTGATCTCCACTCAGGACACGGTGATTCTCGGTCGCCGCACCTACGCCGAGTGGGCGAAGTTCTGGCCGAGCAGCGATGTCGAGCCGTTCGCCACGTTCATCAACCGCGTGCCGAAGCTCATCGTGACGTCGTCGCCGCTCGATGCGAGCTGGGACAACACAACGGAGATTCGGGACGACCTCGTGAGCTTCGTTCGGGACCTGAGGCGGCAGCCGCGCGGCGACATCGGCATCCACGGAAGCATCTCGGTTGCGCGCGCGCTTTTGGCAGCCGACCTCGTGGATGAGCTCAAGCTCATTTTCGGGCCGATGATCGTCGGCAGCGGGCGGCGGCTGCTCGACGACCTGCCGCCGATGCGGCTTGAATCCATCGGAAGCGAGGTCTCGCCGAGCGGCTACCTGGTCGCCGAGTATCGGGTCAAGCGCTAGCGCCAGGAGAGCCGATGGCGGGGCTAGCCCTGGCTCGCCGCCTCTTTCGTCCGTTCGCCCGGCTCTTCCTCGGCCAGGTACGCCTCGTCGACATCCTCGTCCTGGAGGTCGGCGGGGACCTCGCGATCGGCCTCGGCGCCCATCCACTTATCCGGATCGTACGGCGCGGTGGGATCGTCGTCAGGTGGCAGTCCATGCGTCATGGCCGTCGAGGAGGTGCATGCTCCGTGCCGGGGGGAGTGGTGCCGGAGGTGGGGGTCGAACCCACACGAGCTTGCGCTCATCGGTGTTTGAGACCGACGCGTCTGCCGATTCCGCCACTCCGGCACAGGGCGCCATTCGGGGACGGTGATTATAGGTACGGGGACGCTCACGGGCAGCCGGCCACGGGTTGCGCTGCGGCCCGGGCGTCGATCCGCGGAATGTGATCATAGGGGCCGCATGCCGCCATCCGACCCGAGCCGCCCGGGCACGCGCACGCCTCCGCTTGACGACGAGGCGGCGGTGGTGGCACGCGCGGCATCCGGCGACCGGACCGCTTTCGCGCAGCTGATGGAGCATTACCAGTCGGCCTGCTACGGGCTTGCGTGGCGCCTCCTCGGGGACGCGGACCAGGCGGCCGATGCAACGCAGGACGCCTTCGTGCACGCCTACGACGCCATCGGCAAGTTCCGCGGCGGCATCTTCCGCTCGTGGCTGCTGCGCATCACCGCGAACGCCAGCTACGACATCCTGCGCCGGGCGCAGCGGCGCCCGACCACCGTGCTGCCGGATCCCGAGGATGGCGGCGTGGAGCTGCCGGACATCGACGCCCCGAACCCGGTGGCCGAGGCGGGCCGCGCGGAGCTGTATCGCCACCTGGACGCCGCCCTGCGGCTGCTGCCGGAGGACCAGCGCACCGCCGTCGTGCTGTGCGACGTGTACGGCATGGACTACGGCGAGGTGGCCGAGGCGACCAGCAGCGCGCTCGGCACGGTGAAGTCGCGCATTCACCGCGGACGCCTGCGACTGCGCGAGCTCATGGCCGAGCACCGGGAACTGTTCGAGGGCTGAAGGCGTCTGGACCGATGACGATGCAGTACCCCATTCATCCGGACCCCGAGCGCCTGGCGGCGCTGGCCGATGGCGACCCCGATGCACTGCTGGACGCCGGCCTGCGCTCGCACGTTGCTGCCTGCTCCGATTGCGAAGCAGTGGTCAGCGACCTGCAGGTGCTGCGCGGCGCGCTGGCGGAGCTGCCGGACCTCGTTCCGAGCCGTCCGCTGCAGCTGGTGCCTCCCGTCGCGCCGCAGCATGCGGCCTCCGGCGGTTGGCTGCGGCGTCTCGCGGCTCCCTTCATGGCGGGAGGTGCGGCCCTGGTGCTCGTTGGCGCAATAGGAACTTCCGGCGTCCTGACCGGCATGGCAGGCCAGGGCGGCGCCTTCGCAGGAGCGGCGGCCGCCTCCGCGGACGACGCCAACGCGGAAATCGACAACGTATCCGCCAGCCAGCCCGCGTCCACGCGGCAGGGAGCGGCCAACTACGGCCCTGAGGACAGCCGCTCGGCGGAGCCGAGTGCGCTGTCGGCCGAGGGCAACCAGACCGTCGCGCCCATGGCCACTGATGACACAAGAAGCAACGAGGAGTCGTCCGCCCCGCCCCTAGGCGGAGACGCATCACCGTGGCCGGTGATTTTGTTCGCCGGCGTCGGCCTGGCGCTGCTGGGGCTGCTGCTTCGCCTGGCGCCCCGCGCCGGCCCCTGAAGCGCCGCTAGGTCATTCGGCCGGCGACCACCGCGGCGACCAGCAGCAGCAGGAAGAGCAGACCCACCAGCACCGCGGCCCAGCCGCTGTCCCGGAACGTGCGCTCCTGCGGCGCCATGGGCGGCGGGCGGCGGGTGGTGACCACCGGTATCTCCCCGGGTTGGCGCCGCGTGCGGGGAGCGGCTCGCGTTTCCTCGGCGGTCGTCCGCCACGAGGCCCAGCTGCGCGTGGTGTTGGGAGCCTGCGGGCGGATCTCGGGTCGCGACGCGGCCCAATGGCCCGAGGTCGGCGTTCCGGCGCCGGGATGCGCGCGGTCGTACGCCGCGCGCCGCACGGACGACGACAGGATGTACCAGGCCTCGTTCACACGACGCATCGCCTCGGACACGTCCTGGCCGGGGTGCAGGTCCGGGTGATACTGCTTCGCCAGCTTGCGGCGGGCACGCGCCACCTGCAGGGCCGAGGCGTTTCGATGAACGCCCAGGACGGCGTACGGATCCAGGGCCGCGCGGTTCGGCATCGCGGCGATTCTACCGGCCGCTGACCGGGGACCATCGGGCTAGACTGAGGCTTCCGATGGCCGACCGACGACCGATCCTCATGCTGATCGACGGCCCCAGCCTCGTGTATCGCGGCTATTTCGCGCTGCCGCCGCTCACCATGTCGGATGGGACGCTGGTGAATGCCGTGTTCGGCTTCCTGCAGATCGTGCTGCGCGGCATGCAGGACCTGAAGCCGGACTTCGCCATGCTGAGCTTCGACGTGGGCAGGCCGCAATTCCGCTTCGACGCCTACCCGGAGTACAAGGCCGGCCGCCCATCCATGCCGGACGACCTTCGCAGCCAGTTCCCGATCGTGCGCGAGCTGGCCGCGATGATGAACATCCCCATCCGCGAGATGGAGGGATACGAGGCCGATGACGTCATCGGCTCACTCGTCCAGCACGCTCCTCGCGCCGGAATCGACGCGTACATCGTCTCGGGCGACCTGGACGGGCTGCAGCTGGTGAACGATCACGTGCGCCTGCTGACGACCCGCATGGGCGTCGCCTCGACCGTCATCTACGACGAGGCCAAGGTCATGGAGCGCTACGGCCTGCGCCCCGACCAGATGCTCGACTACAAGGCGCTGAAGGGCGACACGAGCGACAACATCCCCGGCGTGCCGGGAGTAGGGGAGAAGACTGCCATCCAGCTCCTCCAGCAGTTCGGCACGCTGGACGGCATCTACGAGCGCCTCGACGAGGTGAAGGGAAAGCTGCGCGACCGACTGGCCGAGCATCGCGAGTCGGCCTTCATGTCGCGCGAGATCGGCCGCATCGTTACCGACCTGCCGGTGGAGCTGAACCTGGAGGAGGGGCGCACTGGCCGCTATGACCGGCGAGCCGTGGCGCAGCGCTTCCGCGAGCTCGAGTTCCGCACGCTCATCGACCGCCTGCCGCCGTCGTCCATCGCGCCAACCGGCTACGGGCCGGCCGAGCAGGAGACCGGCGGCGGCCTGCAGCTTTCGCTGGATCTGCTTGGCGGAGCCAAGGCGGAGGCCGATGGTGCCGCACCCGCGGCGCCGGCAGCGCCAGCCACGCCACCCGACGCGGTGGCCGATCCCGGCGGCGCGATCGAGCACGTGCAGCCGCGCATCGTGGAGAGCGACGAGGACCGCGCCGCGATCGACGCTTGGCTCCGAGAACACGGCGGGGCGGTGGCCCTGGGCTGGGCGGCCGGCACCGGACGTGCGCTTGAGCGGCCGTTGCTCGGCATTGCGCTCGCTGCTGCTGACGGGTCCGCGTGGTACCTGCCGTGGAGCGACGACCGGCCGCTGCCGTCGTGGTTTAACCGGGATGACCGCCCGCTCATAGGCCATGACCTCAAACAGTTGGTCACCCTGCTGGCGTCGCGCGGCGTGATGCTGGAGGGACCATCCGTCGACACACTGGTGGCCAGCTACATGGTCAACCCGTCGCTGCGCGCGCAGACGCTGGACGACCTGGCCGCCAACCGCTTCAGCGGCGCGCTCCCGGACAAGCCGGCGGATCCGGCAGCAGAGCCCCAGGCGGCCGCCCGGCGCGCAGCTGCCGAGGCCCTCACCTCGCTGCTGGTGCGGCCGTACCTCGAGACGGAGCTGACCGAGGGCGGGCTGATGGACCTCTTCCGCGAGGTCGAGATGCCACTCCTTCCGGTGCTGGCACGGATGGAGCTGGCGGGCGTGACCATCGACCGCGACCAGCTGGCCGCCATGAGCGTCGAGTTCGGCGCCACGCTGGCCGACCTCGAGAAGCGCATCTACGAGCTCGTGGGCCACGAATTCAACATCGGCTCACCCAAGCAGCTGGAGCAGATCCTCTTCCACGAGCTGAAGCTGCCGGCCACGAAGCGCACGCGGACCGGCTACTCGACCGATGCATCGGTCCTGGAGGAACTGCGCGACAAGCACGAGGTGGTGGGCCTCATCCTGGAGCACCGCCAGATCTCGAAGCTGAAGGGCACGTATGTCGATGCGCTGCCCGGCCTGGTGGGCGAGGACGCGCGGCTGCACACCACCTACCAGCAGGCCGTGGCCGCCACCGGCCGGCTGTCGTCCATCGACCCCAACCTGCAGAACATCCCCATCCGCTCGGCCCTCGGCCGGCGCATCCGCCGCGCCTTCGTGGCGCCGCCCGGCAAGCTGCTGCTGGGCGCCGACTACTCGCAGCAGGAGCTGCGCATCCTGGCCCACGTCTCCGGCGACCCGGGTCTCAAGGCCGACTTCGCGGCCCACGAGGACATCCACCTGGCCGCGGCGGCCCGCGTGCTCGGCGTCAAGGCGGAGGACGTGACGCCGCACATCCGCAGCATCGCCAAGATGATCAACTACGGCATCGCCTACGGGCTCTCGGACTTCGGCCTGGCGGACCGGTTGAAGATCCCGCGCGAGGAGGCGCAGCGCTTCATCGCCGACTACTTCACCGCCTACCCGGGGATCCGTCGCTACACCGTCGAGATCCGGATGCTGGCCCGCGATCAGGGCTTCGTGACCACGCTGCTCGGCCGGCGTCGCTACTTGCCGGAGCTCACCGCGCGCAACGGGGCGCTGCGTTCCGCCGGCGAGCGGATGGCCATCAACATGCCCATCCAGGGCACCGCGGCCGATGGCATGAAGATCGCCATGGTGCGCATGGACGCGGCCATGCGTGAGCGCGGCCTTCGATCCCGGATGCTGCTCCAGGTCCACGACGAGCTCGTCTTCGAGACCGATGAGGAGGAGCTGCCCGACCTCGCGGCCCTGGCCACCGAGGTCATGGAGGGCGCCCTTCCGCTCGACCCGCCGCTCGAGGTGGCGCTCAAGGTGGGCACCGACTGGGAGACCATGGACCGATACCTCCGCGCTGACGACGGCACGTGGCGCCGCGTGCCCAAGTCGGCCGTGGAGGTGGCCCACGAAGAGGCCGAGGAGGCCATCGCGGAGCCGCTTTCCGCGTAGGTGCCTGGGGGTGTTGAGCAGCCTCGGGGCTCAAATCGACGTGTTCGAGCCCAATATGGTCCGGAATATCACTACCACGGCTAAAACCGACGTGGTTCGGCCGGATATCGGCGCCCTGAGCAGTGCGACTGCTGCGGCGGCCTTGCGGCACACTAGGGACGATGCCGGAGCTTCCCGAGGTCGAGACCGTCGCGAGAGACCTGCAGCGCTGGGTGGCCGGCGCGCAGATAACCGATGCCGACGTGCACTGGGCGCGCACCATCCGGCACCCTGAGACGCCCGAGCAGTTCATCGCCGAGGTGCGTGGCGCCGAAATCCTGCGCGTCGGGCGCCGGGCGAAGAGCGTGCTCATCCACCTGGCAGATGGGCGGGTGATGACCGTGGCGCTGCGCATGACCGGCGCCCTGATCGTGGCGCCTCCCGACACGCCGGAGGATCCCTACGCGCGCGTCGTCTTCCGCCTGGCCGATGGGCGCGAGCTGCGCTACCGCGACGTGCGGAAGTTCGGGCGCATCGGCCTGTGGGAGGGCGGCGGACTGCTGACCCGCATGCGCCGCAAGGGCAAGCGCCGGGTCAGTGCCTCGAAGGCGCCGTACCGAGTCGGCGACGTGTTCGGGCGCCACGGGCCGGAGCCGCTGACCACCACATTCAGCTCCGCAAAGCTGGCGGAGCGGCTGAAGGGTCGCAGCGGCCGGCTGAAGACGCTGCTGCTCAACCAGTCGTTCATCGCCGGGGTGGGGAATATCTATGCCGACGAGGCGCTGTGGCGGGCACGCCTCCATCCCCTCCGCCGCGCGGATTCCCTGACGCCCGACGACGTGCGGCGGCTCCATCGGGCCATCCGTTCGGTCCTGCGCCAGGGAATCCAGAACCGCGGCGCAAGCTTTGCCGACTATGTGGGAGCCGACGGTGAGCCCGGGGCCAATGCCGAGCGGCTGGCGGTCTACCAGCGCACCGGCGAGCCGTGCCTGCGCTGCGGTCGCACCATCCAGCGGCTGGTCATCGGGCAGCGCAGCTCGCACTTCTGCCCGCGCTGCCAGCCCGCGCCGGAGGAGCCGGCGCCGGAGGAGCCGGCATGAAGGTCATTGGGCTGACCGGCAACATCGGCTGCGGCAAGAGCACGGTGGCCGGCTGGCTGCGCGAGATGGGCGTGGCGGTGATCGACCTGGACGCGGTTGCCAGGCAGATACGGCACAACGATGCGGAGGCACGCCGCCGGATAGAGGAGCGCTTCGGCACCATCGAGGCCGGGGAGCTGGCGAAGGTCGTGTTCAGTGACCCGGCCGCCCTCGCCGACCTTGAGGCCATCCTGCACCCGCTGGTCCGCAACGAGACGCGCGCCAGGCTGGCCGAGCTTGAGGCTGGCGGCGTGGAGGCCGCGTGCATCGAGGCCATCAAGCTCCTCGAGTCCCCGCTGCACGACGCCTGCGACAGCACCTGGGTGGTGCGCTGCGAGGAGTCCGACGCGGTCCAGCGCATTTCCACGTCGCGCGGCATGTCGGAGGCCGATGCGCGGGCACGCCTGGCCAACCAGTCGCCGCAGGGCGCCAAGGTCGCGGCCGCCGACGTGGTGATCGACGGCTCGGCGCCGATCGACGAGACGCGGCGGCAGGTAGGGGCCGCCTACGCCGCCGTAATGGCAGCGGCCTGAGACGGGTCTCGACCAACACCGAGGGGCCGGCCCTCGCGGACCGGCCCCTTCTCCCCGTCGTGGAACGGGCTCAATTGGGCCCAGCGCCCTCAGCGATCGGCGCGCTGGTCGCGGAACTCCGGCGGCAACGGCACCGGGAACCCGTACTCGTCGATCAGCATGTCAATGGTCGATCCATCGGTGGATGCGGTCCGATCGTCGACGTCAGGGCGCAGCACCAGCGTGAACTGGCCGCCTGCCGCGGTGAGCTCGGTGATCTTTTCGGCGGTCGCCAGGTCGGTCCGCAGGATGTAGAGGCCGCCGTTACGAGCCAGGATGCTGAGCGACTGCAGCGTGACCTTGGTCGACGGGCCGGGGATGAATTCGGCCTGCGTCTGCTCCGCCTCCGCGGCGGTCTGGCCGATTTCCGGGTTTATGGCCATGGTGACGATCAGGTCGACCAGCTGCCCCGGCACCAGGGTGCCGGCCACCGCCCGGTCATCCGGTACCGAGATGCTGACCGCGCGCAGGTCCGGCCCCGATGGGTCGAACGCCTGGCCCGGCTCGAGGATCGAGTACGACTGCCCCTGGGTGTTCGAGGCAAGCATGTTCTGGGTGACCAACTGGCCGGTCAGGATGGTGACGCCCGACACGCGGCCGAGGACGGCGTCGATGCGCGTGAACGCCGACGCATTCGTCGTGTCGGCGATGACCGACTTCATCACCAGATCGCCTTCCTCGATGGGCTTGCGGCTGGGGATGTCGCGGGCAGCGACGACAACCTGCCGCATGGTGACGTCATCGGTCCTGGTCAGGCCCGATGCCTGTAGGGCGACGAACACGATGCCCGCCACCATCAGGGCCATGATGAGGCCGACGGCGATGTATACCTTCGACCGCTTGCTGTTCTTGTCCGAATACTCGAGTTCCACGACGGCGTTCTCCTTGAGCTACCAGGGCCGCAGCCGCGGCTTCATGGCTCGCCGCAGCGCCTGGTCCTGCGGGTTGGCGTACAGGCCGCTGACGGCGCGACCCGAGATGGAGTTGGACGAGATGTCGGTCACCGCGAACACGGCGAAGCCGATGATGTCCACGTAGCTGCCGCCGCTGGCTGTGGTCGCCACGGTGAAGGTGATGGGCTGGACATGCACCACCGGCTGCCCGTCGCCGTTCGTGCCGTAGGCCCGCACGTTGAAGCGGTAGCAGCCCGGCGCCAGCCCGACGCTGTTAATGGTCAGCGTGGAAAGCGCGCCACTCCCCGACGACGTCGGCGTCACCGAGGTAGTGCTGAGCGTCAGCTGACCGGCGCCAATGGACGCTGGCCCGAAGGAGCAATCGGTGAAGGAGGAGGTATCGATTCCCAGCGTGACGGCGCTGCCTCCGGTGCCCCACCTCGTCGAGCTGGAGCTGGTCGTCGAGACGTAGATCGGGATGCCGGTGCTGCCGCCCAGCGCCGCAATGGTGGCGTTGGTCGTCGAGTTGCCAAGGCTGAAATCACGCACCGCGCCGCCGACCCTGACCGGTAGCGCGGCGCGGCGAGTCTGGAAGTATGGGTTCCCGGAGTGCCCCTCCAGCCAGACTGTGTAGATGCCCGCCGGCACTGCGTTGGTGCGGATGCCGCTGGTACCGACCGTCGTCCCGTTCTTGGCCGGGATGAACACGTCCGTTGACCAGGTCGGCTGGTTCATGTCGCCCGCTGCCGGTGAGCTCACCGGCGGGTCGGGCAGGATGTCCCACTCGGGATGGCCGATGTCGGCGGCGGCCGCGTCGCCGTGCATGTGCAGGGTCACGGTGCTGTTGAACGCGTCGTTGCGCGACACGGTGAAATTCGGGCCATTGACCGGACCACCCGTGGAGGCCAGCGTGAAAACGCTGGGCGGTGTGATGGCAAAGTCCGGGATCTGCATCACCGTGCCGGTGTAGGCGGCAAGCAGCACCCGATCGCCAACGCTGTACACGTCCCCGAAGTTGCCGACCACCATGGAGCTGTCGTTGCCGTTCATGATGGCGACCTGGTCGTTCGGGTCGGCCGGCGACGTCACCGGTGGGAACATCGGCCCGGGATAGCCGGTGACGATGTAGTCGCCCTGCATGTTCTTGAGCGTGTTGACATTGGTCCCGGCGCTGACCCCGTTGTAATAGACGCGCGACGTCGTTGACTGGAAGTTGCGCACGTCCAGCGCGATGAAGCCGCGGAACGAGCTGTCATTGGCAGCCTTCGCTCCCGGGCCGTACAGGGCGAACTCGGGACCGGGATCCGCCTCGCTGGCCGGCGTGCGACCGCCATAGCCGAGCACGCTGAGCGTGTCGACCGCGCCGGCGGTGCTCGTGCCGGAGGTGGCCAGGAAATCGACGAAGCCTGACCCGGGACCCGGCGCGCTGTCGTAGCGGCGCACCACGATGGGCACTGCCGGGCCGCCACGCAGGTCGCAGCGGGCGCGGGCGCTGGTATCGAGGGTGGGCATGCCGACCACGCGGGCCAGCGCGGTCTCGACCGTCGACGAGATGGCGACTCGCACCGTGGTGCTGCTGATCAGGATCCCGCTGGTGAGGTACGTCGGGTCGCCTGCATGGCCGTCCGCGTACTGCCGCGCGTTGTCGGGAGCGATCTGTGCCGCCGCGCCGGCCGGCGAGCGCTCGATGTTGATGCGTGCCACGGTGCGTGCCTGGGTGGCCGCGGCGTTGTCCGACGCCCCGTCGATCAGCGCGTTGCAGGCGGCCAGGGCGGCCGCATCGGCTGCCGTCTGGATATGCCTCTGCTCGGCGTTCTGGCGGCCGATGTCGATGGCCACGCCGGCGAACCCCATCAGCACGACGAGGAGGACCGCGAAGATGACGAGCACCTGCCCGCGCGGCACAGGCATCAGTTGACGACCATGGTGGCGGTGGCGCGCTGCGCGAAGCGCCCGTTCGAGTCGGTGCCGATCAACGGACCGATGAATGGCACGATGATGTCGGAGCGGTACGTCAGGGTGACTCGCACCAGGCATCCCTCCCGCGTGTCGGGCGCGCAGGTCGTGTCCGAGTCGCTGGTGTCGGGGCAGTCGCCGTCGGGCGTGGTGATGTGGTCGCAGTAGCTGATGGTCAGGTCACCATTGACCTGCCCGTCGCCGCTCGGCGTGGGGCAGGCACCGGTTCCGGTCTGGGTGGTGACGAAGTACGGCGACGAGGCGCTGAGGAAGCCCATCGACTGGCGCGCCGCGTCGACCACGTCGCCACAGCGCTCGGCGTCGTTCCACGCCTCGGTGTGTGAGCTGTCGTAGATGTACACCGTCCCGGCGCGCGCCGCCTCCCGCGCCGCGTTGGTGAGCGTCACGTTGGCGCCGAACAGCAGGCCGAACTGGATTACGCCGACCACCAGCAGCAGGACCGGCAGGAGCACGGCGGCGAACTCTACAAGCGCCTGGCCGCGCGGCGGCTGCGCGCTGCGGCGCCACGGAAGGCGGCGACGGGCAGGCGCCAGCGCGCGAGCGCTGGGCAAGGTCGGGCGAGCGCAGCGCAGGCGAAATCGAACGGGCGTGGGCATCAACGCAAATGTAGAAATCGGAGATATCCGCTCCTATAGGCCGCTCGGGTGCCGCGCATCGGTACCGATGGAGGTTCCGGTAAGATTCGGGAACCCCACATCGCCCGGAATCCCCACGCCGCCATGCCCGATCTAAAGGTCAACGCACCCTACGAGCCCACCGGTGACCAGCCGCAGGCGATCGCCTCGCTGGCCGATGGCGTGCTGTCCAGGCTCAAGCACCAGGTGCTGCTGGGAGCCACCGGCACGGGCAAGACCTACACCGCCGCCAAGCTCATCGAGGCGGTGCAGAAGCCGACCCTGGTGATGGCGCACAACAAGACCCTGGCCGCGCAGCTCTACCAGGAGTTCAAGGAGTTCTTCCCGGACAACGCGGTCGAGTACTTCGTCAGCTACTACGACTACTTCCAGCCGGAGGCGTACCTCCCGCGGTCCGACACCTACATCGAGAAGGACTCGTCGCGGAACGACGAGATCGACCGGCTGCGGCACAACGCCACGCGCGCCCTGTTCGAGCGGCGCGACGTGGTGATCGTGGCCTCGGTGTCATGCATCTACGGCATCGGCGCACCCATCGACTACGGCGCCACCGTGCTGAACCTGAAGGTCGGCGGCCGATACCGCCGCGACGGCGTGCTGCGCCACCTGGTGGACCTGCAGTACGAGCGCAATGACGCCGTCCTCACCCGCTCCAAGTTCCGTGTGCGCGGCGATGTCCTGGAGTTCGCGCCCGTCTCCGGTGACTACATCGTGCGGGTCGACTTTTTCGGCGACGAGATCGAGCGCATCGTGGAGGTCGACGACCTGACCGGCGAGGTGCTGGCCGAGCGCCGCGAGGTGAACATCTACCCCGCCACCCACTACGTCACTCCGCGGGACAAGCTGCTGGCGGCAATCGACGACATCGAGGCCGAGATGGAGGAGCGGATCGGCCAGCTGCGCGCGGAGGGCCGCGATCTGGAGGCCGCGCGCCTCCAGCAGCGCACCCAGTTCGACCTGGAGATGATGCGCGAGGTCGGGTTCTGCTCCGGCATCGAGAACTACTCGCGCCACCTGGCCCGCCGCGAGGCCGGGTCGCGGCCGTTGACGCTGATCGACTACTTTCCAACCGACTTCCTGCTGGTGGTCGACGAGAGCCACATCACCATCCCGCAGGTCCACGGCATGTACAAGAACGATCGGACCCGCAAGGAGATCCTGGTCGACTTCGGGTTCCGCCTGCCATCGGCCCTCGACAACCGGCCGCTGACCTTCGAGGAGTTCGAGGACCACATGAACCAGGTGGTCTACATGAGCGCCACGCCGGGCCCCTACGAGACCGAGCGCGCCGAGCGCGTGGCCGAACAGTTCATCCGTCCCACCGGCGTCGTCGATCCGCAGATCACCGTGCGGCCTACCGCCGGGCAGATCGACGACCTGATCGGCGAGATCCGCGAGACCGTGGCGCGCGGCGAGCGGGTGCTGGTTACCACCCTCACCAAGAAGATGGCCGAGGACCTGGCCGACTACCTCGCCGAGCTGGGGATCAAGGTGCAGTGGCTGCACAGCGAGGTCGACACCCTGGAGCGGGTCGAGATCCTGCGTGACCTGCGGCTCGGGGTCTACGACGTGCTGGTCGGCATCAACCTGCTCCGCGAGGGCTTGGACCTGCCCGAGGTGACGCTCGTCGCGATCCTGGACGCCGACAAGGAAGGCTTCCTGCGCAGCGGCGGCTCGCTCATCCAGGTGATCGGTCGCGCGGCGCGCAACGTGGGCGGCCGGGTGCTGATGTACGCCGACCGCATCACCGACTCGATGAAGGCGGCCATCGACGAGACGGATCGGCGGCGCGCGAAGCAGCAGGCCTATAACGCCGAGCACGGCATCGTGCCGGAGACGATCACCAAGGCCATCCGCGACATCCACGAGGGCCTGCGCCGCGTGGCCGAGGAGCGCGCCGAGATGGAGGTTGCCGGCAAGGAGCCGGAGGAGCTGGCGGAGATGGCCGGGCGCCTGGAGGCGCAGATGAAGGAGGCGGCCCGCAACCTGGAGTTCGAGCGCGCCGCCGCGCTGCGCGACGAGATCCTGCAGCTGCGCCGCCTGCGCGAGGAGCTGGCCGCGGCGCCGGGCAGCATCCCGGCAGAGGTCTATGCCGCGGCCGCTGAGAGCGGCGACGGTCGCAACGGCCGGCGGGGGAGCGAGGCGAGCCGGGTCTTCAGCACCGCCACCACGCCGAACGTCATCCCGGCCGGCACCCGCCGCCGGCCGCCCCGCCGCCGGCGGCCATGAGCGGCGGTTCCCCGAGGGCCGACTGATGGCCGGCACCATGCCGCATGCCATCTTCATCGAGACCGGCCTGGACGGCGGCGCGACGGTCGCCGCCTATGCAGCCGAGCTGCCCGGTTGCGCGACCTTCGGCTCGGACCCGGATGAGGTGGCAGCCTCCATGCCCGACCGGGTGACGGCCTTCACCGCCTGGCTTCGTGGCGCGGGAGAGCCCGTGCCGGCATTCATCGGCGACAACTGGTACGAGGTCGAGCGCGCCCCCGCTTCGGCGACCGGCGCCGGCGTTCGGCGCGCCGCCTTCAGCCTTGACGATCTCTCACCCTCGGACGACGAGTTCGCCGCCTGGATGCGCTGGCTCGAGCAGGCGCGCGAAGAGCTGGCGGCCGCGCTCGACACCACAGAAGCCGATGCCGCCCGGCTCCGCGCCGTGAGCGACCAGGACCTCCGGCTTGCCGCAGAGCTGGGAGCTGCTTCCGAAGAGACCCTGCCGGAGGACCCGGTCGACCGCCTGTACGCCGCCCGCGACGTCCTGACCGATGCCCTGGCCGATGCCGGGCCATCGCACGATGGCGTGCGGCGCGCCCTGCGGCTGGCCATCGCCGATGACCTCCGGCTGGCCGATGCGCTCCGCGGAGGCGGGAGCTGATCGACGCCCCGAAGCGCGTCCGGCACGCCGGGGAGTGGGTGCTGCCGGCGCCGCGGCGTGCCCCGCCCGGGACCGAGCTCCGCGCACTGCAGGACCGCATGCCGGCCTGCCCCGACGGCGCGGCGCCGGTGCTTTCTGGAGACGGCAGCGAGCGGGCGATGCTGATAGGGCAGGCGCCCGGCTGGCGCGAGATCGCCACCGGCCTGCCGTTCGCCCATGACGCCGGGAAGCGGCTCGCCGGCTGGCTGGCGCTGGCCGGCGTGAGCCTCGAGGATTTCCGCGGCCGCTGGTACGTGACCTCGGTGGGGAAGTGCTATCCCGGGCGCAAGCCGGGCGCCAGCGTCGACTCCCCGCCGTCCCGCGCCGAGATCCAGCGCTGGGCGCTCTTCCTGGACGACGAGATCCGCCTCCTGGCGCCCGCGCTCGTCGTGCTGGTCGGGGGGCTGGCGCATCGGTACGCCTTCGGCGCCGCGGCCCGGCTCGACGACCTCGTCGGACGGGAGCTGGCCTGGGAGCGGGCGCCGGGCGCATCGGTCATCGCGCTGCCGCATCCTTCCGGCGCGTCGACCTGGCTGAATGACCCCCAGCGCGCGGCCCTGTGGCGTCGTGCTATGGAGCTGGTGCGCGAGCGTTGGCTCGCGCTGGAGACCACGCGATGAGCCGCGAGGTGCGCATCGGCCTTGCGGTCGTGGCGGGGCTGGGCATCTTCGTGTACGCGATGCTGCTCATCGGCTCACTGGGCGAGCCCCGCGCGGAGCTGCAGAGCCTGACCGTTCCGGAGGTGCTGCGCGAGGGCCAGCCGGCCGACCGCTTCGGCGACAGGGATCTGCGGATCAGCGGCTGGTATGCCTCCTTGGCGGCCGACTGCCGAGAGCACGACGCACCGGCCGCCACCACGGTGCCCTGGCTGGAGCTGCTGTGCCCATTGCGAGTGCTGGCTGCCACCCAGCCGCCGGAGGACGTGGCCCAGGCCGTGCTGGAGCAGGGGACCGTCCGCCTCTCGGCGCCGAACGGCTCGCCCTTCCCGTCCCGGGCCACACCGGGCGGGCCGAACCTGCAGCTCGAGCGGCTGGTGTTCACCGGCCACTTCGACGACCCGGCCGCCGCGCAGTGCGCTCCGGAGCTGCGCGAGCGCTGCCGCAACACCTTCGTCGTCACCGGCTACGACGGCTTCGTCCGATGAGGTTCTGCCTCGCGCGCCCCGGGGGCTGACGTCGGCTGATGCGGCGCCAGCCGCACGTTGTCTCGCCGAATCGCGCCAGGGCCCG
>DATBIY010000084.1:0-55650 GCA_036556695.1 Candidatus Limnocylindria bacterium | reverse complement strand
TCGGAGAGCAGGTAGCCCGTCAGCGCCAGCTCGGGAAACACGGTGAGCTGCGCTCCCTCGCCGGCGGCACGCTGCAGCCAGTCGGCCGCCAGCTCCAGGTTGGCGTCCACTTCGCCGAGCCGCGGCGCCAGCTGCGCCAGCGCGATGCGGTACTCCACGGGCGAGGGCTACAGCTCCGGATCGAAGAGGCTGCCGCTGTCCGCCGGCGCCTGGATATCCGGAGCAGTCACCGCCTCCTCGTCCGCCACGGTGCGGCCCGTGGTCGCCTTCGCCGCGTCTGCCACCAGCTCCTGGCGCCGCGCGGGATCGACCAGATCCTCGGCGAAGTGGCAGGCCGCCTGGTGCATGGGCAGCAACTCGCGCAACCTGGGACGCTCGGTCACGCAGCGCTCCGGGTTGCCCAGCTCGCGGCGTAGCCAGCAGCGGGTGTGGAAGCGGCAGCCGGAAGGCGGGTTGGCCGGCGACGGCACGTCGCCCACGAGGATCAGCCGCCGCCGCTTCGTCTCGACGGCGGGGTCCGGGATCGGCACCGCGCTGATCAGCGCCGCGGTGTACGGGTGCAGCGGCTGGACATACAGCTCGCGGCTGGGCGACTGCTCGACCACCTCGCCCAGGTACATGACCGCGATGCGATCGCTGATATGACGCACCACGCTCAGGTCGTGGGCGATGAACAGGTAGGTCAGCCGGAACTCGCGCTGCAGCTCGGCCAGCAGGTTGATGATCTGCGCCTGGATGGAGACGTCCAGGGCCGATACCGCCTCGTCGGCGGCGATGAACTCCGGCCGCACGGCCAGCGCCCGGGCGATGCCGGCACGCTGCCGCTGCCCGCCGGAGAACTCGTGCGGGTAGCGGCTGGCCGCGTTGCGCGGCAGCCCGACGATCTCGATCAGCTCGCGGACGCGACGCCGCGCGTCCGCGCCGCGTGCCAGGCCGTGGACGCGCAGCGGTTCGGCCAGCATGGAGCCGATGGTCATCCGCGGGTTCAGCGACGCGTACGGGTCCTGGAAGATCATCTGCATCTGCGATCGCAGCCTGCGCAGCTTGCCGCCGGTCAGCGTGGTGACGTTTTGGCCGTCGAACTCGATGCGGCCGCTGGTGCTGTCCACCAGCCGCAGCACGGCCCGCGCGAAGGTGGACTTGCCGCAGCCCGACTCCCCCACCAGGCCGACCGTCTCGCCGCGGTTCACCTGCAGCGAAACGCCGTCCACTGCCTGCACCGCGCCGACGCGGCGCTCCAGGATAAGGCCCTCGGTGATCGGGAAGTGGACCTGCAGGTCGGTGGTGCGCAGCAGCGGCCGCTCCGCGGGCGCGGGCTCCGAGCTCGCGCGCTGTGGCGCCTCGACCGTGGCCGGAGCGGCGCTCATCCGGCGACCTCTCCCGCAGCCTCACCCGCAGCCGACTCGAAACCCGACGGGACGAGCTTCTCCCCCTCGGCCGGGTAGAAGCAGGCGATCTCGTGCCCATCGACGGCGTCCGGCGCCTGCTCCAGCGGCGGGTCCTCGACCCTGCATCGCTCGCGGACGTTGAAGCAGCGCGGCGCGAAGGGGCAGCCCTCGATCGGCTTCGAGAGGTCGGGCGGCTGGCCCTGGATCGGCACCAGCTGGCCCCGCTGCTGCTCGTCGAGCCGCGGGATGGAGCGCAGCAGGCCCACCGTGTAGGGATGCCGCGGCCGGCCGAAGACCTCGGGCGTGGCGGCGCGCTCCACGATGCGCCCGGCGTACATGACCATGGTGGTGGCGCACATGCCGGCCACCACGCCGAGGTCATGGGTGATCAGGATCAGCGCCGTGTGGATCTCCGCCACCACGCTGCGCATCAAATCCAGGATCTGAGCCTGGATCGTCACGTCCAGGGCGGTGGTCGGCTCGTCGGCGATGAGCAGCTCCGGGTCGCAGGCCAGAGCCATGGCGATCATCACCCGCTGCCGCATGCCGCCCGAGAACTGGTGCGGGAAGTCGTTCAGCCGGCGGCGAGCCGCGGGGATGCCCACCATCTCCAGCAGCTGGACCGCGCGCAGCTCCGCGCCCTTGCGCTTCAGCTTCTGGTGCGTCTCCAGCACCTCGGTCAGCTGGCGCTCGATGGTGAGCACAGGGTTCAGCGAGGTCATCGGGTCCTGGAAGACCATGGCCAGCCGGTTGCCGCGCAGCGCGCGCATCTCGTTCTCGTTCAGGCTCAGGAGCTCCTCGCCGTCGAACAGGATCGAGCCGGTGGGGATGCGTGCCGAGGGACGAGGCAGCAGGCCCATCACCGCCAGGGAGCTGACGCTCTTGCCGCTGCCCGACTCGCCGACAATGCCCAGCGTCTTGCCGGCCGGCAGGTCGTAGCTCACCCCGTTCACCGCGTTGACCATGCGGTCGCCGGAGCCGAAGGTGACGCGCAGGTCGCGGACCGACAGCATCGGCGCACGGATGAGATCCGCCGGCAGCCGGCGGCTGACGGATTCGACGGTCATCGGCGCAGCTTGGGATCCAGCGACTCGCGCAGCCCGTCACCCAGCAGGTTGAAGCCCACCACCGTGAGCACGATCGCCACGCCGGGGAAGAACACCAGGTACGCGGCGTCGTTCAGGTAGCGATACGTATCGGACAGCATCATCCCCCACTCCGGGGTGCGCGGATCCGGCGGCCCAAGGCCAAGGAAGCCAAGGGCGGCGGCGTCGACCACGGCGGTGGCCAACGCCAGAGTGCCCTGCACGATCAGCGGGCTGACCGCGTTGGGCAGCATGTGGCGCACCAGCAGGCTGAAGCCGGGCACGCCCACCGAGCGCGCTGCGATCACGTAGTCCGACTCGCGCAGGCTGAGCAGGCTGGCGCGCAGCAATCGAGCGAAGATCGGGATGTTCAGGATCGCAATGGCCACCGCGATCTGGACCACGCCGCGCCCAAGGTAGGTGACCACCGCGATGGCGAACAGCAGGCCCGGGATGGCCAGCATGATGTCCACGCCGCGCATGATCACGGCATCCACCCAGCCGCGGAAATAGCCGGCCAGTGCGCCCAGGATGGCGCCGGTGGAGACGCCGATGATCACCGACAGCGCGGCGATACCCATTGTCAGCCGCGAGCCGAAGATGATCCGCGACAGCACGTCCTGGCCCTGGACGTTGGTGCCGAACCAGTGCTCGGCCGATGGCGGCAGGTAGCTATCCGCCAGGTTGCCGCGGGTCGGATCGTACGGCGCCAGGAACGGCGCGAAGATGGCCATCAGCAGGAAGAAGCCGATGATGGTGACGCCGATGATCGCCGAGGGGCTGTGCCGCATGCGACGCAGCGCGTCCGACCACAGGCCAACGCCCCGTTCCTCCTGCTCGTGCGCCGCAGGTATGAGTGTTGCGGTCTGGCTCACGAGTAGCGGATCCTCGGGTTGAGGAAGGCATAGCTGACGTCCACCGCCAGGTTGACCAGGATGAAGATCAGGGCCAGCACCAGAACCCCTGACTGGATGACCTGGTAGTCGTTGTTGATCACCGCGTCATAGATCCACTTGCCGACGCCACCCCAGGTGAAGATCGTCTCCGTCAGGATGGCGCCCCCCAGCAGCAGGCCCAGCTGCAGGCCAATGACGGTGACCACCGGCAGCAGGGCGTTGCGCAGCACGTGGCGGTTGTCGACCACGCGGCCGGCCAGGCCCTTGGCGTTGGCGGTGCGCACGTAGTCCTCATTCATCACGTCGATCACGCTGGCGCGGGTGATGCGCATGATGATCGCCAGCGGGATGGTGCCCAGCGCGATGCCGGGCAGCACCAGGTGCCTCAGCGCGTCCACGAATCCGCCCCACTCCCCGGCGAGCAGCGTGTCGATGGTCATGAAGTTGGTGACCCTCGGGATGTCGTACTCGGCCAGCGAGATGCGCCCCGAGTCGGGCAGGATCGGGAACTGGATCGCGAAGATGAACTTCAGCATCAGGCCCAGGAAGAAGATGGGAATGCTGATGCCGACCAGGGACGCAACCGAGCCGAGCGAGTCGATCCACGTCCCGCGCCGCTTGGCCGTGAGCATTCCCAATGGAATGCCGAGGCCGATGGCAAACACCAGCGCCGCGAGCGTGAGTTCGACAGTCGCGGGGAAGCGCTGCAGGAAGTCGTCGGCCACGTCACGGTGGTTGATGAAACTGCGCCCCAGGTCAAAGCGGAGGATGCCCGACAGGTAGTCCCAGTACTGCACGTGGAGCGGCTTGTTGAGGCCAAGCGCCTCGCGGACCCGCTCCAGGCCGGCCGGCGTCGCCCGCTCCCCCAGGATGGCGGCCGCCGGGTCGCCGGGCAGTGCGCGAATGAACAGGAAGACGAGCAGCGTCAGCCCGAGCAGGATCGGGATCAACAGCAGCAGGCGCCGCAGGATGAACTTGCCCACATGTCCTCCGGTTCAATGGGGAGGATGCGCGGAGGGCCCCGGCCTGCGGCCAGGGCCCTCCGAGTCTATGCCTGTGTCAACCGGGAGCCTACTCGGCGTCCATGAACACCGTTGCGAAGCTCTCGGAGCCGGTCGGATTGGCCTCGTAGCCATGCACGTTCTGCGCGAACGCAAGCGCCGTGTCGCCGTGAACCAGCGTCACGAAGCAGACGTTATCGTGGATGAGCTTGGCGACCTGCGCCCACGCTTCGCCACGTGCGGTGGTCTCCGCCTCGCCGCTCGCGGTGTCCAGGGCATCCTTCAGGCCGTCGACCGCGCAGCCGAACTGGACTGCGGGATCGTCGCCGTCGTAGGCGAAGTGGATGCCGTACCAGTTGCCCGGGTCGTCCCAGTCACCGGTCCAGCCCAGGAAGTGCAGGTCGTACATCCCGTTCTGGCCGTCGAACAGGTATCCGGGATCGTCCCAGATGTCGCTGTGCGGCACCACCACGAAGCCGACGTCCTCCAGCATCTGGGTGATCGCCTGGTGCAGGCCGGCCGGATCCGGCATGTAGGGCCTGGTGACCTCGGTCGGGTACCAGAAGTGGATGGTTGCCGGATTGGACTCGTCGAAGCCGGCATCGGACAGAAGCTGGCGCGCCCCGTCCGGATCGAACTCGTTCGGGGTGAAGGCCCCGGCCATGGACTCGGCCCACTGGCTGGTCTCCGGCAGGAACGTGGTGGCCACGCTGCCCCGATCACCATAGAAGGCCGGGATCAGCGCCTGCTTGTCGATGGCCTTCTCGATGGCCTGCCGGACCCGGAGATCCTTGAGCGGCGACTCGCCCTCGTACGGCGGATCGTAGGTGCGCTCGGCCGCCGCGGCGTTCTCCCGCGCCGAGGGGTTGAGGCCCAGGTACAGGGTGTTGAACGAGAGGCGCTCGACCAGCTGGAAGCCACCGTCCGTGACGGCCCCGTAGTCAGACGGGTTGACCAGGTCGAAGCCCTGGATGCTCCCGCCCTGCAGCGCCTGCAGGCGAGCAGCCGGGTCAGCGATGGGCTGGATGATCAGCCGATCCAGATGGGCCTTCTCACCCCAGTAGTCGTCGTTGCGGACCAGGGTCGCGTTGTCGTCCGGCGTGTAGGACTCCAGGATGAAGGGGCCGGTGCCGCCGGGGACCGGATCCGTGGTCAGCGTGGTGTTCTCGAAGTCGTCGGCGTTCGTCGACTCCAGGACGGCCGGGCTGACGATGCCGAAGCACGGCAGCACCAGTCCGTACAGGAACGTCGGGTTCGGCTGCTTCAGGGTGAAGACCACCGTCATGTCGTCGGTCGCCTCGACGCTCTCGATGACACTGTCGTCACCAAAGCCGATGACCTGGCCGTAGTAGTACGCGCTGGCCTGGAACTCCTCGGAGAAGTTGGCCATGCGCTCGAAATTGGCCACGACCGCATCCGCATTCAGGTCGGTCCCGTCCTGGAACTTGACACCGGCACGGAGGTGGAAGGTGTAGACCGTGCCGTCCGGCTCGCCCTCCCAGGTCTCCGCCAAACCACCGACCAGCTCGTTGGTGCTGCCCGGGGCGAGGTCGACCAGCGTCTCGTACACCTGCCGCAGGATGCGGAAGGACTCGCCGTCGCTGGTCAGCGCCGGGTCAAGGCTGTCGGACAGCCGCGCGCCGCCGAACACCAGGGTGCCGCCGTCGGTCGGCTCCCCGCCTCCGCCGCTCGCGCTGGCGCTGGCACTCGCGCTGGAGCTCGTCTGCGTCCCCGTGCAGGCGGCCAGTACCAGCATCAACGCAGCCGCGATGCTGAAGTATCTCCACCGGTGATTCATTCGGAATCCTCCGCTACCCTGAGACGCCGGATCGGCGCACCGGCGCTGAAAATGTGTTGCGCACCTTACCAGCCTCTAGCCCCGGTTGGCCGCGCCGGTTCAACCGGGAGTCGTGTCCCCATCGCCATGGTTGGAACTCGCTTCCCCCCCGGCGGCAGCGGGGGTCGCCGCGGCCGCGGCCGACACCGCCTCGCCGGCTGGCGGCGGCACGACCTCGGGGACGCGCATCCGCCGCTGCTCACCGGAGAGGTGTGACACGCCGACGTCGCTCTTCAGTGCGTCCTCGGCGTAGTGGCAGGCTGCCCGGTGATCGTCGCCCACCAGCCGCAGCTCCGGATCATCGGTGCGGCAGTTCTCCGGGCGGCCGAGCCGCTCGTACAGCCAGCAGCGCGTGTGGAACCGGCAACCGGACGGCGGGTTGGCCGGTGACGGCACGTCGCCGGTGAGGATGACCCGCTTGCGTCGCCGCTCCGCCTTCGGGTCGGGAATCGGGATCGCCGAGAGCAGCGCGCGGGTGTAGGGATGCGCCGGCGTCTCGTAAATCGCCGAAGGCGGTCCCAGCTCGACGACCTTGCCGAGATACATGACCCCGACCCGGTCGCTGATGTGGCGCACCACCGAAAGGTCGTGGGCGATGAAAAGGTAGGTCAGCCCGAACTGCTCGCGCAGCTCGACGAGCAGGTTGAGCACCTGGGCCTGGATCGAGACGTCCAGCGCGCTGATCGGCTCGTCGCAGACGATGAACTCCGGCTCGACGGCCAGCGACCGTGCGACGCCGATGCGCTGGCGCTGCCCGCCCGAGAACTCGTGCGGGTAGCGGTTCGTGTAGTTCGGGTTGAGGCCCACCAGGCGCAGCAGCTCGCGGACCCGCTCCTCCTTGGCCTTGCCGGTTGCCAACCGGTGCGTGTCGATCGGCTCCGAGATGATCGAGCCCACGGTCATCCGCGGATTCAGCGACGAGTACGGGTCCTGGAAGATGATCTGCATCCGGCGCCGCATGCGGCGCAGCTGCGACTTGTTGACGGTGGTGAGGTCCACGCCGTCGAACTTGACCGAGCCCTCGGTGGCATCGCGCAGCCGGATCAGCGCCCGGCCGGTGGTGCTCTTGCCGCAGCCCGACTCCCCCACCAGGCCCAGCGTCTCGCCCTTGCGGATCTCGAAGGTGACGTCGTCGACCGCGCGGACGTGACCGGTGGTGCGCTGGAAGAGGCCGCTGATGATCGGGAAGTAGACCTTGAGGTTCTGGACCTCGATCAGCGGATGGCCCTCAGCCACCGTCGCCTGCCGCTCGGCCTCCGCGGCGGGCATGGTCTCGCCGTTGGTCACTGGATCCACCCTCCAGGCTCGGTGCCATGGCAGCGGGCCAGGTGGCCCTTCTCTTCGCGCGGCAGCAGGTCGGGCTCCTGCTGGCGGCAGATGTCGCGGACGTATGGGCAGCGCGGTGAGAAGCGGCACTCCGGACCGGGGTTGATGAGGTCCGGCGGCAGCCCCTCGATCGTCCGCAGCCGCGCGTTCTTCTGTTCGTCGAGGCGCGGGAGCGAGTTCAGCAGTCCCCAGGAGTAGGGCATCCGCGGGTTCTCGAAGATGTCGTCGACCAACCCGGTCTCGACGATGCGGCCGGCATACATCACGTTGATGCGGTTGCACATGCCGGCGGCGATGCCCAGATCGTGGGTGATGAGGATCACCGCCGTGCCGAACTCCTCCGACAGCGAGCGGATGAGCTCCAGGATCTGGGCCTGGATCGTCACATCGAGCGCAGTGGTCGGCTCGTCGGCCAGGAGCAGCATCGGGTCGCAGGCCAGGGCGATGGCGATCATCACGCGCTGTCGCATGCCGCCAGAGAACTGGTGCGGGTAGTCGCCCATCCGGTCGCGGGCGCGCGGGATGCCGACCTTGCTCAGCAGCTCGGCGGCCCGGTCATCGGCCGCCTTGCGCGACAGCTTGAGGTGCTGGCGCGCCGACTCGGCGATCTGGAAGCCGATGGTCAGCGTCGGGTTCAGGCTGGTCATCGGGTCCTGGAAGATGAAGCCGATCTTCTTGCCTCGCAATAGGCGCATCTCCTCGGACGTCAGCTTCAGGACGTCGATGCCGTCGAGGATGATCTCGCCTGCCACGATGCGGCCCGGCGGATTGGCCACCAGCCGCGTCAGCGACAGCGCGGTGACGCTCTTGCCGCAGCCGGATTCCCCCACCAGCCCGAGCGTTTCGCCGTAATCCAGCTCGAAGCTGACGTCGTCCACGGCATGCACCACGCCGTCGCGGGTGAAGAACTGGGTCGACAGGTTGCGGACCTCCAGCAGCTTGCGCGCATGGCGGTCCTTGTCATCGGCGAGCTGGGCCGCCAGGCGGCGGCCCTCCTCGGTCTCGATGGTGATGTCTTCGGGCAGGTTCTCGACTTCCGGGCTGCCCGGCGCCCGGTCTCGGTCGTCGGTGACGGTCACCTATTGCTTTCCCTTGAGCTTCGGGTCGAGTGCGTCCCGCAGGCCGTCACCCAGGAAGGTGAAGCTCAGCAGGGCAAGTGCCACGAAGATCGCGGGAATGAGCACCAGGTGTGGCGCGCTGACCATGAACTGCTGCCCATCGGCCACCAGTTTGCCCCAGCTGGCGCGCGGTGCATGGGCGCCGATGCCAATGAAGGCCAGGGTCGCCTCGGCCAGGATTGCCCCCGGGATGCCGAGCGTTACGGCCACGATCATGGGGCCCAGCGCGTTCGGCAGCAGGTGGCGGGTCACGATTTTGAAGTCACTCACGCCGATGGCACGCGCGGCCTCCACGAACTCGGTCTCCTTGAGGCTCAACAGCTGGCCGCGCACCAGGCGGGCCATGCCCACCCAGGCCACGATGCCGATCGCCACGAAAACGAGCAACAGCCCATCCATCGCGTGACCGAACCACGTCTCACGCAGGGTCACGTTCAGCAGAATGATGAATAGCAGGTCCGGGAACGCGTAGACCACGTCCGTCATGCGCATCAGGATGGTGTCCACCCGACCGCCGTACCAGGCAGCGGCGGCGCCGACCGGCAGGCCGATGATCAGCACCACGGCCTGCACCACCAGGGCCACGGTCATACTGATCTGCGCCCCGTCGAGGATGCGGCTCAGCAGGTCACGTCCGAGGTGGTCGGTTCCGAGCCAGAACGGCGCAGTGAACGGCGAGATGGGCCGATGGTCGTTGGCGGCCAGCTCCGTCAGGTTCTGCTGCTGATATGGGAACGGCGCGACGATCGGCCCAAGCAGTGCCAGCAGCATGAAGGTCAGCACCACCACGCCGCCCACCACGGCCAGGCGGTTGCGGATCAGGCGGCGCCAGGCGTCGCCCCAAAGGCTGGTGCTGCGCCGGGTCGCGACCTTGCCGCGATCGAGGACGGCAGTTGTGTTTGCCATGGTCCGGCGCCTCCTAGCTGTAGTGGATCCTCGGGTCGATGTACGCGTACAGCACGTCGACCACGAGGTTGAGGACGGCGATCACCACGGCGAACATCATGGTCATGGCCATGATCACGCCGTAGTCGCGCTGACCGATGCTCTGGACGTAGAAGCGGCCGATGCCCGGCACGCTGAAGATGGTCTCGATGATGAAGCTGCCGGTGATCAGGAACGCCAGCAGCGGGCCCAGGATGGTCACCACCGGGATGAGCGCGTTGCGGATCATGTGCACCAGCACCACGCTCCGCTCCTTGAGGCCCTTGGAATGCGCGGTGCGCACGTAGTCCTTGCGCGTCACCTCGAGCATGCTGGCCCGGGTGTAGCGCGCGATCTGCGCGATCGGGAAGAGAGCCAGCGCAATGGTGGGCAGCACCATCGCCTCCGGCCGCTCCCAGCCGCGCCAGCCGTGGGTCGGGAACCAGTGCAGGCCCGCGCTGAAGAAGACGAGCAGGAAGATGCTGATCACGAAGCTGGGCGTGGCGATGCCCAGCACGCTCACGAAGGTGGCGATGTAGTCGGGGATGCCGTTGTGCCTGAGGGCCGCCACCACGCCGAGCGGGATGCCCACCAGCACCGACAGGAGGAAGGCCATCACGCCCAGGTGCACGGTGGTGCCGACCCCATCCGCGACGATGTCGTTGACGGAGCGCGTCGGGTAGCGATACGAGGGACCCATGTCGCCACGCAGCATGTTGCCGGCCCAGGTCAGGTACTGGTCGATGACCGGCTTGTCCAGGCCGTACTTGTGGTCGAGCTGCGCGATGGCGCGTTGGGACAGCGGCTTTCCGTTCGACCACGGACCGCCGGGCGCGGCCTTCATCAGCGAGAAGGTGATGACCGATACCACGAACAGCACCGGCACGATCCACAGCACTCTGCGGATGATGTAGCCGACCACGGCTGGTTCTCCTCTTCGAATGGCCCCGTCCAACGACGGCCGCGAGGCCCGAGGACAGTGCCTCGGATCTCGCGGTCGTCGGGCGGGCCGCGGACGGCCCGCCTCGACGCCAGCTAACCGTGCTCAGTGCGCGGCGATGCTCGTCTTGTAGTAGAAGAGCTCACCCGAGTTGCTGTCCTGAGCGGTCGGGGTGAAGCCCTGCACCCACGGCTTCACCAAGGTGAAGGCCTGGCTGAAGAGCTGCGGGATGATCGGGGCATCGGCCATGACCATCTCCTGCGCCTGGTTGTAGAGCGGCACCTGGGTCTCGAGCGTCGGCTCTGCCGCCGCCTGCTCCAGGAGCTGATCCACTTCCTCGTTGCAGTACCCCATGTTGTTGTTGGTGCTCGTGCACGAGATCAGGTCGGTCAGGAAGTTGTTCGGGTGCGGGTAGTCCGCGCCCCAACCCAGCCGGAAGATGTCGTACGGATCGTCATTGAGGATGTCCAGGTACGAGCCGAAGTCCTCGGTCGCAACCAGCTCAACCTCGATGCCGAACGTCGAGCGCCACTGCTCCTGGAAGAAGACCGCCTGGTCCTCGTTGCTGCCGGCCACGTTGTAGCCAAGCTGCAGCTGCAGGTCGTCGGCGGTGATCCCCAGGTCGTTGAGGGCCTGGTCGAAGTCGGCCTTGGCCTGATCGGTGTCGAACGGGATGAACTCGTCCTCCTGGTGACCCGGCATGCCGGGCGGAACCAGGCTGTGAGCCACCGTTCCGACGCCACCGAACACCGTCTGGACCAGGACCTCCTTGTCAAGCGCCTCGTTGAAGGCCTTGCGCAGGAGGACGCTGTTCGTGAACGGACCGTCCGGGTTCTTCAGGTCGAAGCCGTAGTACGAGACCGCCAGCCGGTCTCCCTCGAGGATCTGATCGGCGTACTGCGGGTCGTCGCGGATGCGCGCCACGTCGGCGCTCGGAACACCCGTGACATCCAGCTCGTCGTTGTCGTACGCCGCCAGGCTGGCAGCCGGGTCGTTGATCATCGCCAGCTCGATGCGGTCGATGGCGACCTCATCGCCGTTCCAGTTCGGATTCGGAACGAGGACGATGTTCGACTGGTGGTTCCACTCCTCCATCATCATCGGGCCCGAGCTGACGTATCCCTCGGCCTCGGTGAAGACGAAGTCGTCGCGCACCGGGGCGGTCAGCCACAGCGCGGCGATGTAGGCGAAGTAGGCCGCCGGGCGGGCCAGGTGGACCACGAAGGTCTGCGGGTCCGGAGCCTCGACGCCGAAGTTCTCGAGAGCGGCCTCGACAGCCTCGTCGCTGTCGGGGTCGGCGCCCTGCAGGTCAGCGAAGCCAACCACCGGGTCGAGGACGTACGAGTAGCCCGATGCCACTCGCGGGTCGCCCAGTCGCCGGAAGCCGGTCACGAAGTCGTCGGCAACGATGTCGCTGCCGTCGCTGTACTTGTGCGCGCCAAGGTGGAAGGTGATGGTCTGGCCGTCGGGCGAGACCTCCCAGCTGTCAGCCAGGCCGGGAACCAGCTCAAGCCCCTCGTTGTAGTACACGAGCGGGTGGCTGATGGAGCGCAGCACCTGGATGGAGATGCTGTCCGTCGCCTGCTGCGGGTCCAGGAACTGCGGCTCCTGGGACATGTTCAGGTGGAGAACCTGCTCGACCTCTTCGGGCTGCGACGCCGATGCCGCCCCGGAGGTGCTGGCCGTCTGGCTCGCACCAGGGGTGCAGGCGGCGAGCACGAGCCCGAGGGCGACGGCGGCCACCGAAAACTTTCTCAGATACATTCCTTGTCCTTTCGAGATGGGC
Source organism: Candidatus Limnocylindria bacterium (assembly GCA_036556695.1). Classification (GTDB taxonomy): domain Bacteria; phylum Chloroflexota; class Limnocylindria; order QHBO01; family QHBO01; genus DASSCW01. The sequence continues at coordinate 43,349 of DATBIY010000084.1, read as the reverse complement.
GTCGATGGTTTCACTCCACCCTCGCGCGGGCGGTCCATCGGACGGCCATGAGCGTCAAGCCTCACGGCAGTCTGGCGTGGTCTCTGCGGGCCGACCTCCTCTTCCTCCTAGCTTCTCAAGCGTGGTCTACGCCGGGCTGCACGGTGCGAAGCGCCCCAACGGGCGCAGCGGTGCATGGCACCGGGAGGCCACCGCCGATGAATTCCGCCAATCTTTGCCCGCGCCGCGAGTGTGCGTCAAGCACACACCGACAACCCGCCGCGCGGACCGTGGCATGCAATACCTACCGCTACAGGCTCCGCCAAGTTCAACCGCAGCGGCTCATATCTACTGCAGCCGCCCGGAAACCGGCGGCATATCCGCGCTCGTGCCGAGCATGTCGGGCAGCTGTGCCGCCATGGGGCCGCCGGCGATGGTCGGCACCGGCGGTCGGGTCCGATACTTCATCCACCACGGCGGTTCCCAGTCGGGCGTGTCGTCCACGGCGGCGGCAGTGTCGAGCTGCTGCACCTGGCCGGCCGGCTGCGGCGACTGGCTGCCCTGCGACAGGCCCTCCTGCGAAACGGTGGCGATGGCGAACATCAGCACGCCGGCGATGGCCGCCGGGAAGAGGCGGCCCCACTGCAGCACCCGCGCGCCCAACGGCCGCGACGGACGGTCGATGGTCCGCTGCCGCACCTGGTCCCAGGCGGCAGCCGACGGGGCGTGGCCCTCGACCCGCTCCTGAAGCGCCCGGCGCAGCTGCTCCACCAGCGCGCGATCGATGCCCACTTCCTCGCGGCAATCCGCGCAGCCCACGAGGTGCTCGAGATGCGCGCTGGAGCTGGGCCCCAGCTCCTGCCGGAAGCGGAAGTGCTCCAGGATCTCGCGGCGGGCGCGCCTACAGCTCACCGGTCGACACCTTGGCTGCGCCAGCCGGTGCTCGGCGCTCGGCCGGCAGCAGGGCGCGCAGCGCCTTCAGGGCGTAGTGCAGTCGTGACTTCATGGTTCCGACGTTGCATTCGGCGATCTCGGCGGCCTCGGCCAGCGAGTAGCCGTGCAGGTAGTAGAGGATGACCGCGGTCTGCTGCTTCGGCGGCAACGCGTCGATGCCACGCTGCAGCACCTCGATGATCTCGCGCGACTCGGCGATCTGATCGGGGCGCGAGGTGAGGTCCGCCACCAAATTGCTGATCAGCGCCGTCAGAGGCTCCGCCACCGCGCGCCGCCGCGCGATGCGGCTGTAGCACAGGTTGGTGGTGACACGCTGCAGCCACGGAAGGGGCGAGCAGTCGGTGCGCAGCCGCTGCCGGACGCGGTAGGCCTTGACGAAGCAATCCTGCAGGATCTCCTCAGCCAGGAACGGGTCACGGGTTATCGCCAGCGCGGTCGTGTAGACCGGCCGCTTGTAGGTGTTGAAGAACTCCTCGAACGCGTCGAAGTCTCCCGACTGCATGCGGGCGACGAGTCCCTCGTCCTCCGGCTGCTGCTTCGTAACCACTGGCACCCCGTGTGCGATGCGCCGCCTGGTGCCGAATACTACGCCCGGCGGCGGGTGCGGGTTCACTCCCCACCCTCGCGTAAGGCCGATACGCCCGCGGTTTCGTCCTCGAAGCGATGTCGCAGGTCCGGACGTCGCGCGGCCGAGGCCTCGTCCAGTCGGCCCACCGGCGTGGTCAGCGGGGCGCGCTTCAGCTCGTCCGGCGCCGATTCCGCCAGGCCGGCGATCTCGTGCATGACCTCTACGAAGCGGTCGAGCGTCTCCAGCGACTCGGTCTCGGTGGGCTCGATCATCAGCGCCTCCTCCACGATCAGCGGGAAGTAGATCGTGGGCGGGTGGATGCCGCGATCCAGGATCGCCTTGGCGATGTCCAGCGTGGTGACGCCGTGCTGCCGCTTCTGGCGCCGGCCGCTGAACACCACCTCGTGCTTGCAGATGCGGTCGAACGGCAGGTCGTAGGCGTCGGCCAGGCGCACCCGCAGGTAGTTGGCCGCCAGCACCGCGTCGTCGCTGACGGCCCGCAGGCCGCTGGCGCCGTTGCTGCGTATATAGGTATAGGCGCGCACGAACATTCCGAAGTTGCCGGTGAAGGAGCGCACCCGGCCGATGCTCTGCGGCCGCTCGCCCGGCGTCTCGAGCGCGAACCGCGCGCCCGGCGTCGAGCGCCCGACGCGGGCGTTGGCCAGCACCTCGGCCGGGTCGCCCTCGACCAGGCGCGGCAGCGGGGCGGGTAGGAACGGCGCCAGCCGCTGGCTGACGCCCACCGGCCCGGCGCCGGGGCCTCCCCCGCCGTGCGGTGTCGAGAAGGTCTTGTGCAGGTTGAAGTGCATGACGTCGAAGCCGGCATCGCCCGGGCGGAAGCGGCCCAGGATGGCGTTCAGGTTGGCGCCGTCCATGTAGGCGATCGCGCCTGCCGCCCGCACGGCCGCCAGCACGTCGTGGATCTGGTCCTCGAAGATGCCCAGGGTCGAGGGGTTGGTGATCATCAGCGCCGCGGTGTCCGGGCCCAGCGCGGCACGCAGCGCGTCGAGGTCGATGCCGCCGTGGTCGTTCGAGGGGATGGTGATGGTCTGGTAGCCGACCATCGTGGCGGTGGCCGGGTTGGTGCCGTGGGAGCTGTCGGGCACCAGCACCTTGGAGCGCTGCTCGGCCTCGCCGCGCGAGCGGTGGTAGGCGCGGGACATCAGCATGCCGGTCAGCTCGCCGTGCGCGCCCGCTGCCGGCTGCAGGCTGACCTCAGGGAAGCCGGATATCTCCTTCAGCAGCTCGGCCAGCAGCCACTGCAGCTCCAGGCTGCCCTGGGCCAGCTCGTCGGGGTCGAGCGGGTGCGACTCCGCGAGGCCGGGGAGCCGCGCCGCCCACTCGTTGACCTTGGGGTTGTACTTCATGGTGCAGGAGCCGAGCGGGTAGAAGCCGATGTCGATGGCATGGTTGAGCTGCGACAGCCGGTTGAAGTGGCGCAGCAGGTCCAGCTCGCTGACCTCCGGCAGCCGCGGCGCCGCGCCGCGGAGCAGGTCCGCCGGAAGCTCCGGCTGCGCGACCGCGCTGGCGCGCGCCACGTCGGACGCACGCGGGAAGCTGACGCCGCGCCGTCCCGGCGCCGAGGCATCGAAGATCAGCGGCTCCACCACCTGCAGCTGCTCGCCGCCGGCCGGCGAGCTGAAGGCGGCGCCGCGGCCCGAGGTGTCGGCCGGTGGGCTCTCGGCCACGCTCATCGGGTCGCCTCCAGGCCGGCCGCCAGCGACCGCACGTCGTCATCGGTCGTCAGCTCGGTGGTGGCCAGCAGCAGCGTATCGGCCAGCTCGGGGTAGTCGCGCCACAGCGGGTGGCCGGCCACGATGCCGCGCTCGGCCAACGCCGCGTGGCGGCGCGGGGCGTCGGGGACGCGGATCGCCACCTCGGCGAAGTACGGGGCGCTGAAGCGCCGCTCGCCCAGGCCGGCCTGCTCCACGGACGCCGCCAGGTGGCGTGCCTGGATGGTCGACAGCTCGGCGACCTCGCGCAGGCCATTGGGTCCCACGGCCGAGAGGTAGGCCGTGGCTGCCAGGGCGCAGAGCGCCTGGTTGGTGCAGATGTTCGAGGCCGCCTTCTCGCGGCGGATGTGCTGCTCGCGGGCCTGCAGGGTCAGGACGTAGCCCTTGCGACCCTGCGCGTCGCGCGTGGAGCCCACCAGGCGGCCGGGCATCTGCCGCACCGAGTCCATGCGGGCCGCCATCAGCCCCACGTACGGCCCGCCGTAGGACAGCGGGATGCCGAGCGGCTGGCCCTCGGCGGTGACGATGTCGGCGCCATACGCGCCCGGTGCCTCGAGCAGGGCCAGCGAGGTGGGCTCGACCAGGCTGACCAGCTGCCCACCGTTGGCATGGGCCGCATCTGCCAGCTGGCGCATCGGCTCCAGACCGCCGAAGAAGTTCGGCTGCTGAACGATCAGGCATGCCACGGTGTCATCCATGACCGCCGCAGCCGCATCGACCGGGGTGAGCCCGCTGCCGCCCTCCGCCAGGTCGGCTGCCACTTCGAGGATCTCCACTCCCGGGCCCGAGCAGTATGTCGCCAGCACGGCGCGCACCTGGGGCGCCACCGCGGTCGAGACGGCCACTCGATGCCGACGTGTAAGGCGGCAGGCCATCAGCGCGGCCTCGGCGGTAGCGGTCGCGCCGTCGTAGTGGCTGGCGCTGGCCACCTCCATGCCGGTCAGCTCGCAGACCATCGACTGGAACTCGTAGATGCTCTGCAGCGTTCCCTGGCTGACCTCGGGTTGGTAGGGCGTGTAGGCGGTGGCGAACTCGCTGCGGCCGATGACCTCCATGACCACCGCCGGCACCAGGTGTCGATAGGCGCCGGCGCCCAGGAAGCTGACGGACGGGACGCGGTTGCGCGCCGCCAGCCGTGACAGCTCGCCGCGCACCTCCTGCTCGGTCAGCGGCGGCGGAAGATCGAAGCGCTGCGCGCGGACCGCCTCCGGGATGTCGGCGAACAGGTCGTCGATCGAGGCGACGCCCACGGCGTCGAGCATGCGGCGGTGGTCCGCCTCGGTGTGCGGGGTGTAGGCCATCAGCCGCCGGTCAGCGCTGCGTACGCCTCCGCGTCGAGCAGCGCGTCGATCTCGGCGGGATCGGCGATGGCGAGCCTGGCGATCCAGCCCTCGCCGAACGGCGCGCTGTTGACCAGCTCAGGGCTGTCGCGCAGCGCCTGGTTGACCTCCAGCACCTCGCCGGAGATGGGCGCGTACAAATCGCTCACCGCCTTGACGCTCTCGATGACCCCGAAGCTGCCGAACTGCTTCAACTGCGTCCCGGCCTCCGGGGTCTCGACATAGACGATGTCGCCCAGCTCATCGGCCGCGTAGCTGGTGATGCCGATGGTCGCCTGCGAGCCGTCGACGCGGACCCACTCGTGCTCACGGGAGTAGCGCAGGTCATCGGGATAGGTCGACATCGGCTCCTCGGGCGCGGGGTGATCGGCTCAGCCGGCATCCGGCTTGGGCCGCTTGTAGAAGGGCAACTTTACCTGCTCGGCCGGATGTGGGCGGTCGCGCACGACGACCTCCACGCTCGATCCCACCGAAGCGGCCGCCGCCTGGACAAGCGCCATGGCGATCGGACGCCCGATGGTCGGCGAGGCGGTGCCGCTGGTGACGGCGCCGACATCGGCTCCGTCCGAGCGCACCGGATAGCCGTGCCGGGCGATGGCGTTGTCGGCCATGACCAGGCCCACCAGTCGGCGCTGCGGCCCGGCCTGCTGGACCGATGCGAGCGCGGCGCGACCCCAGAACTCGCCCTTGTCCAGCTTGACCACGCGACCCAGGTTGGCCTCGTACGGGTTCACGTCGCGGCCGAGCTCGTTTCCGTACAGCGGCATGCCGGCCTCCAAACGCAGCGTGTCCCGGCTGCCGAGGCCGCACGGCTTGAGGCCCAGCGGCTTCCCCGCCTCCATCAGCGCGTCCCACAGCCGGGTGGCGCGCCGCGCGTCGACGAACAGCTCGAAGCCGTCCTCGCCGGTGTAGCCGGTGCGCGCCACCAGGCACTCGATGCCGGCCACCGTGCCGCGCATCGAGCGGTAGTAGCCCAGCTGCTCGAGGCCCAGGTCGGTCAGGCTGGCCAGCAGATCGGCGGCTCGTGGCCCCTGCGGAGCGATGAGCGCGGTCCGCGGCGAGCGGTCGTCGAGGGAGGCGTCGAAGTCGCCGCGCCCGCGCAGGGTCTCCAGGTGCGCGAGCACGGCGTCGTGGTTGGCAGCGTTGCAGACCAGCAAATAGCCCTCGTCGATGCGATACACGATCAGGTCGTCGATGATCCCGCCGTCCTCCGCGCACAGCATCGAGTACTGCGCCTGCCCCGGCTCCAGCGTCCCCGGGTCGCTGACCACTGCGTAGCGAGTGAAGGCCAGCGCCTCCGGCCCGCTGATCAGCAGCTCGCCCATGTGCGACAGGTCGAAGAGGCCGACGGCGGAGCGCACGGTGCGATGCTCGTCCAGGATCGAGCCGTACTGGACGGGCATCTCCCACCCGGCGAAGGGCACCATCCGCGCTCCCGCCGCCACGTGGCGGTCATGGAGCGGCGTGCGGCTGAGCGTGCCGACCGAGCCCGTGGTCACGTGGCCACCGTGCTCGTGGACCCGGCCTCGGTGAGCATGCCAATGGCCTGCTCCACCACGGCGCGCTCGGTGGCGTGGGTCATCAGCTCCAGCGCCTCCTCCGGTTGCAGCCAGGCGGCCTCATCGAACTCGTGGTCGTGGTCCTCCAGCGATCCGCCCACCGGTCGCATCAGGTAGAAGTGCACCGTCTTATGAAAACGGGTCCGGCCGCGGATGAAGAAATAGGTGATGGCCTGCAGTGGCGCCTCCAGCTCCACCTTCAGACCGGTCTCCTCGCGCGTCTCGCGCAGGGCGGTCTCCGCCATCGTCTCGCCGGCGTTGGGCGTGCCCTTGGGCAGGGCCCACAGCGGCGGCTGGAGCCGATGCACCAGGGCTATCTCGAGCCGCCCGTCGACGTTGCGGTGCACGACGCCCCCGGCCGACGTCACGCGGGCGCTGCGCAGGGCGGCCACCGCCCGGCTACGCGCGGCGCGTGCGCTGGGCGCCGAGCGGCGGGGCGATGCGGCGATGCCGGATGCGCGAGGCGAGCCCGACCGACTGGAAGCTGAAGCGGCTCGTCTCGGAGCGCAGGGAGCCCACGGTCGGCAACGCGTGACGCGCGGCGCGCGGTCGGTGGTAGACCGTGGCGGCGCGACCCAGGCCCAGCCGGCGACGGCGCGTCAGCAGGCGGCTGGCAGCGAACTGGATGATCGGGTGGGAAACGTAGCGGGCCGTGAGACTCACTCGCATGGCCGGCATTGTACGCCGCACCCCGGGCCTCGCAAGCAATCCGACGCGTTGGCGTTGCCCGTCAGCGCCGGTCGATTCAGCGCCGGCCGATGACCTCCCGATACAGGTCGACCACCTCACCCGTGCGCCGCGCCACGTCAAAGCGCTTCGCTCCTGTGACGGCAGCCTCGGCCAGCCGAGCGCGGAGGGCGGCATCGGACCCCAGCGCGCGGATCGCGTCGGCCAGCGCGGCGGCTGCCTCGCCCTCCGTCGCCGGCCGCCGAACCACCATGCCGTCGACGCCGTCGCGCACCGAATCGGCCACGCCCGGGCCAGCAAGCGCGGCGACGGGCAGCCCGGCGGCCAGCGCCTCGCACAGCACCAGGCCCTGAGTCTCTGTGCGCGACGCAAACACGAAGAAGTCGCCGCCGTGGAGGCGCGCCAGCGCCTCGGGACGGGGCAGCATGCCGGTGACGGCCAGCCGGCCCGCCAGGTCCGGCTGCGCGGCGCGCCGGCGAATGGCATCGGCGGAAGGACCGCCACCGATGAGTAGCAGCCGCAACCGTTGATTGGCATGGGCGGCATCGGCGAAGGCCTCCACCAGGAGCGCGACGCTCTTCTCCGGCGCGATGCGACCCAGGCTGACCGCCACCACCGCATCGGCAGGCCAGCCATGCACGGCGCGCAGGTCGGCGACCGGCAGTGCGCGGACGGCGGCCAGGTCGATCCCGCTGGGGATGGCGCGCACCAGCGGTCGCGGCGTGGTTCCCAGTTCGGCGCGGATCTCGTCGCCGAGCTCGCTGCCGGGCGCGATGATCGCCGCGCAGCCGCCCCAGAAGTCGCGCAGGTAGGCAGCCATCACGCGCCGCCCGATGCCGGCCAGCGGCCCCAGGTAATGGCCGTAGTCGCCGAAGCGTGTGTGGTGCGTGAACACCAGCGGCACCCGCGCCTTCTGGGCCAGGCGGCGCGCCATCAGGCCGCTCACGAACGGCGACTGCGCGTGGACCACCTGCGGCCGAAAGTCGCGGACCGCGTCGAGCGCGTTCCCGGGAAGGGGCGACGGCATGCGGTAGCCGGATGGCGCGGGCGGCGGAGGCTGGTACGAGGCAAGCCAGGCGTATGCCGGCTCGGGACCTCGCGCGCCTGCAGTCCCCGGCTCCCCGTCGCCGGCCGGACGCGGAGCTGCCAGCAGCACCTCGTGGCCGGCGGCACCCAGGGCGCGGACCAGGGTCTCGGTTGCCACCGTCACCCCGGAGAGGTACGGCAGGTAGCTCTCGGCGAAGATCGCGACCCGCAGCCGGTCGCTCACGCTGCGGCCGACGGCAGGCGCGAGGCGCCGCGCTCCGGATCGCGGACGCCGGGCACGAACAGCAGGATGCCCATGAAGAAGGCGCCGACCAGGCCCGCCCCGACCATGGTGGTCTCCGGACCGAGAACGCCGGCCACCGGGCCGGTCAGCGCAAACGAGACGGGCACCAGGCCAGTCGACACCAGCCAGTCCAGGCTCGACACGCGGCCCAGCAGCTGGCGCGGCACGAGCACCTGCAGCAGCGTGACCCAGATGATCGAGCCGATCTCGAACAGGGCGTTCGAGATGAAGCCGATGAGCAGGCCCTGCCACAGGGCGCCCATCAGCCCGTAGCCGGACAGGATCCCGACACCGACGGTCCATGACACGTACATCACCGTCACCTGGAGCCGTGGCAGCCCCATCTGGCCGATGAGCAGCGCCGCCAGGATGGCGCCGATGCCGCCGGCGGCGTAGATGAAGCCCAGCGACTCGGCCTCCAGGCCCAGCCGGTTCTTGACGAGGTACGGCAGGAGCACCTGGATGGGGCCGATGAACACCAGCAGGCTGAACATGGCGGCCAGCAGCGTGGCCCAGCACCACGGGTTGCGGCGCACGAAGGCGAAGCCCTCAGCCATCTCGGTAAGCGTCTGGCGCACCCCGTGGCTGACTGCCGAACGCGACGGACGGGTGGCAATCGCGCCGATGGCGACCGCCGACAGCACGAAGCTCGAGCCATCCACCACGAATGCCGCCCCCGGCCCGGCGGTGGCCACCACGAAGCCGCCGATCGCCGGCCCGACCAGGCGAATCATCAGCGGCCGCACCAGGCCCTGCAGCGCGTTGGCCTGGGGCAGCTCCTCGTCCGGCAGCAGGTCGGGCACGATGGCGGTGGACGCCGGGTTGAAGAAGGCATCGCCCAAGCCCACAAAGGCGATCAGCGCGACGAGGTGCCACAGCTCCAGCTGGCCGCTGATCGACAGGACGCCCATCAGGCCGATGGCCGCGGCGCGCACGAGATCGGCGCCCACCATGAGCCAGCGCCGGTCGTAGCGGTCGCTGAACACGCCGCCCAGCAGGATGAAGATGACGAGCGGGGCCGTCCACGCGGCGCCCACGAGCGACAGGGCGGTTGGCACGTTGCTGATCTCGTACACCTGCCAGGCCAGGGCCACGCTGAAGAAGCCATCGCCCATCAGGGACACGACCGCACCCACGGTCAGCAGCGCATAGTCGCGATGCCGCAGCGGAGCGACGATGCGAACGGAGCGCAGGCGGTCTCGCAGCGCGGCAGGAAGCAGGCTCATGGATCCGTGGGCTGGGGAGGGATGGTGGGCGATACTGGATTCGAACCAGTGACCTCACGGATGTGAACCGTGCACTCTAACCAGCTGAGCTAATCGCCCCGGGGAGGCGAGTATAGCGGCCGCTCGTGGCGGCCTTCAATCGGCCGGCAGGCTGCGAATGCGGCGCGCCAGCTCCCCGTCGTCGAGCCCCGTGACCTCGAAGCGCTTGAGCCGGCTGCGCGCCCCGGATGCCAGCCGCACGGTCGAGGGCGGGACCTTCAGCGCACGTGCCAGCAGGCGTTTCGCCGCCTCGGTGGCGGCACCATCGACCGCCGGACGAATGACCACCATGGAGACCCGGCCATCGGCGGTGACGCGGATGCGCTCGGCCGCGCCGCGAGGCGTGACGCGGACCGTGACCGCGGCCACGGGGTCAGCGCAGGAAGGTGCGCGTCAGGATGCCGAGCAGCAGGATGGCGATCATCGGCGCCCAGTCGAGCCCGCCGGTCGGCGGGATGACGCGGCGGATCGGCGCCAGGATCGGCTCAGTCACCTGGTACAGGAAGGCTGTCACGTTGCCGCCACCCATCGGGTTCGTCCAGCTGACGATGACCCGCGCGAAGATCAGGATCGTGAGCACCAGGGCGAGCATGCCGATGAAGGTGCTGAACAGGGTCATTCGGCGGCGAGGATAGCAGCCTGGTGCTGGTGAGGCAGTTCCGGTCGCGGTCCGAACAGCGCGGTGCCGATGCGCAGGATGGTCGCGCCCTCGGCGATGGCTTCCGCGGCGTCGGCGGTCATGCCCATCGACAGCTCGGCCAAGGGCAGGCCGCTGGCCTGCTGCAGCCGCTCGCGCAGGCCACGCAGCCTGGCGAAGCACTGACGGGCCGCGCCGGGCTCCGGCGGGGCAATGGTCATCAGGCCCAGCGGCACCGCATGGCGCAGGCCGCGCAGCGCCTCGACCAGCGGGCTGCCGGCCACGGCGGCAGCCTCGAACGCCTCGACCGGGAAGCCGGCGCGTCCCTCGCGGCCCGTCATGTCGACCTGCAGCAGGACGCGCGGCGAGTGGCCGTCGTCATGCGCGATGCGCTCGATCCGCTCGAGCAGCGCCTCAGACTCGACGGAGTGCACGGTGCCGAACAGGCCGAGTGCCGGACGGACCTTGTTCGACTGCAGCCGCCCGACCATGTGCCACTCGGCATCCGGCACGGCTGCCACCTTGTCGGTGGCTTCCTGGACGCGGTTCTCGCCGAAGGCCGTCAGGCCGGCGGCGGCCGCGGCGTGCACCACGGCAGCGTCGAAGCCCTTGGTGACGGCCACGATGTGGAAGCCGCCCGGGTCGCGTCCCGCCCCTTCGGCCGCCGCGCGCAGCCGGCCGAGCAGCGCGTCGTAGCGGCTGCGGATCAGCTCCGGGGTGAGCTCCGACTCGTCGATGAGCTGCATCGGCTCATCCTACGGCGCAGACATGAGACGGCCGGGCCGCGAAGGCCCGGCCGTATCGGCTCAGGGGTCGCCTACTCCGACTTGCGGCGCAGGAATGACGGGATGTCGAGATCGGTATCGCCGTAGGCCGGGCGTCCGGCGGGTGCCGGGACCGGCTGGCGCTCGATCACCGTCTCCTCGCGCTCGGTGGTGGCGGCGAACGGCGAGGGCTCGGGGATCTGCTCCTCGAGCGACTGGCGCTGCGAACGCTCCCGCTCGATCTCGGCCAGGATCTCGCGGCTGCGCTCGTCCAGGCTGGTCTCGATGCCGACCGCCACGTCGTTGCCGACCGACGCGCGACCGGTGGAACGCGGCTTCTTGGTGGCGTCGAAGCCGGTTGCGATGACGGTGACCTTCACCTCGTCGCGCATCCGGTCGTCGATGACCGTGCCGAAGATGATATTGGCCTCCGGATCTGCCGCTTCCTTGATGACCTCGGCCGCCTCGTTGACCTCGAACAGGCCGAGGTCCGAGCCACCGGTGACGTTGAACAGGATGCCGCGCGCGCCCTGGATGTTGACCTCCAGCAACGGGCTCATGACCGCCGCCCGCGCGGCCTCCACTGCCCGGTTCTCGCCGGTGCCGATGCCGATGCCCATCATCGACGAGCCGGCGTCACGCATGATGGTCTTGACGTCGGCGAAGTCCAGGTTGATGAGGCCCGGCACGGTGATCAGGTCGCTGATGCCCTGCACGCCCTGGCGCAGCACGTCGTCCACCACCCGGAAGGCGTCCAGGATGGACGTCTTCTTGTCGACCACTTCGCGCAGGCGGTCGTTGGGGATGGTGATCAGCGTGTCGCACTTGTCCTTGAGCTGCTCCGAGTACTGCTCGGCCACCAGCTTGCGGCGGACGCCCTCGAAGCTGAACGGCTTGGTGATGACGCCCACCGTCAGCGAGCCCAGGTCCTTGGCGATCTCGGCGATGACCGGGGCCGCGCCCGACCCGGTGCCACCGCCCATGCCCGCCGTGATGAAGATCATGTCGGCGTCCTTGAGCGCCTCGTAGATCTTCTCCGAGTCCTCCTCGGCGGCACGCTGCCCGACCTGCGGGTCGGCGCCGGCGCCAAGGCCGCGGGTCAGCTTGTCACCGATCCTGATCTTGTGTGGAGCGTCGCTCTGGAGGAGAGCCTGCGCGTCCGTGTTCACGGCGATGAACTCGACGCCCATCATCTCGGCGCGAATCATGCGGTTCACGGCGTTGCTGCCGCCTCCTCCGACGCCGATGACCTTGATGAGTGCGAAATGCTCTGCGTCGGACCGTAGCGGCATGGGTGTGAAATCTCCGTTGCGCGGTATGGAGGTGGCCAACCCGTCTCGCCGCGGGTTCCTCCGATTCTAGCGAGCGTCCCCTGACCGCGTGGCGAGTTTTTTCCACAGTCCGCGCCGAAGTTATCCACATCCAGCCGATACGCCGTGGACGGCGGCCGGTGGACTCCACAGCAGGGCTCCGACGCTGGTCAGCTTCTTGCATTTCAGAGCGCCTGACGCAGCAAGGAGACAGCGGTGAGCGACGGGCCACGGATCACCGTGCTGGATGATCACCAGCGGGCGCTGGACCTGATGCGTGACGTGCTCGAGGCCGCTGGGTACACGGTCAGCCTCACGGCTCGCACCGGCCCCGAGCTGCACGAGATCCGCGATACCCGCCCGGACCTGGTGATCGTCGACCTGCTGCTGGCTACGGACCAGCGCGAGCTCTCCGGCTGGGACGTGGTCCGCCTGGTCCGATCCCACGCCGATCTCTACCGCGTGCCGGTGCTGGTCGTCTCCGCCGACCTGGTCATGCTGCGCCGCATCGCCGCGGAGGCTCAGGCCATGCGCGACGTGCATCTGCTGCCGAAGCCATTCGAGCTGCATCAGCTGCAGGCCGCGGTGCGCAGGGCGCTGGGAAGGCTGCCCGACGCGCCGGATGGTTTGCCGATACCGCAGCCGGCCGGTGAACGGGCGGCCGACCGCGCGAGCGTTTAGACCTAGCCGGGGAAGAGGCCCCGCACCCAGTCGACCAGCCGCCCGCCCATGCCGCTGAACGGCGACGCGCTGGCGTAGCTCAGCGGCTCCTCGCCGGCGTGGTGCGCGCCCCACAGCAGCAGGCCGATGGGCGTGCTGAAGGCCGGGTTGGAGAGCTGGTCCATCAGGCCGCCAACGCCCTGGGGGGCGCCGACGCGGACCGGCATCTGGAACACCTCGCGCGCCAGCTCGGCGGCGCCGGCGATCCGCGCCCCGCCACCGGTGAGCACCACGCCCGCCGGCAGCATGCCGGCGTGGCCCGAGCGCTTGATCTCCTCGCCGATCAGCGAGTAGATCTCGCTCATCCGCGCCTCGATGATCTCGCACAGCTTGCGGCGCTGGATGGTCTGCCCGCCGCCGTCGCCCAGCACGGCCACGTTGAGCAGCTCCTCGGGCTGCACCGCGCCCAGGTCTGCAGTGCCGTGCTTGATCTTGATCTCCTCGGCCAGGTTGAGGCTGGTGCGCAGCCCGATGGCCACGTCGTTGGTGACGTTGATGGCGCCCACCGGCAGCACGGCGGTGTGGTACACGCCGCCATCGGTGTAGATGGCGATGTCGGTGGTGCCGCCGCCGATATCGGCGACGAGCACGCCGAGCTCCTTCTCGGTGTCGGTCAGGGTGGCCTCGGCGGCCGCCAGCGCGCTGACCACCATCTCGTCGACCTGGACGTTGGCGTTGGCGATGCACTTGCTCAGGTTCTGGACGCTGGTCGCGGCCCCGGAGACGATGTGCGTCTCGACCTCGAGCCGCACGGCGCTCATGCCCAGCGGGTCCTTGATGCCCTCCTGGCCGTCGACGATGTAGCCACGCGGGATGACATGCAGCGTCTCGCGGTTCGACGGCGTCTGGATCGCCCTGGCGGCCTCGGTGGCGCGCGCCACGTCCTCGCGGCTGACCTCGCGGCGGTGGCCCGACACGGCGACCACGCCCCGGCTGTTCTGGCTGGAGATGTGGCTGCCGCCGACGCTGACGAAGGCGCTGCTGATCTTGTAGCCGGACAGCCGCTCCGCCTTCTCCAGGCTGTTGGCGATGGAGTTCACGGTCTGGTCGATGTTGGCGACCATGCCCTTCTTCATCCCGACCGATGGCGCGATGCCATAGCCGATGATGTCGACGTCGCCCGTCCGCCCCACCTCGCCGATGAGGGTCGTGACCTTGGTCGTGCCGGCATCGATGCCGACCAGCACCGTTTCCCTGTCCAAGCTACCTCCGCTGGTCTCGCCGGAACGCCACGCGGACCGTGGGCCCGGCTTCCGAGCCTACAGGAAGTGGCGCCGGATGAGGGCCACGTTTTGGAAGATGCGCAGTCCGAAGGCGAAGAGGGCGACCAGGTACAGGTCGATGCCCAGCCGATCGCCCACGAAGGTCAGCGCCACCGCCACCAGCGCGTTGGTGACGAAGCCCGACAGGAAGACGCGGTTGTCGTAGTGCGCATCCAGCTCGGCGCGAATCGCTCCCAGCACCGAGTCCAGCCCGGCGAGGATGCCGACCGCGCTGTAGCGCGCCAGGTCCGGGCTGACGTTGACGTTGAGCAACAGCCCAAGGGCAATGCCCAGCGCAAGGCCGATCAGGGGGAGCCACATTGGGAAGCGTTCCGCTGCACGCCACGCGGACCGTTCTCGGTGCCGTCGCTGGCTCTACGGCGTCCAATATACCTTCCCCGGGTTGCGCACATCCATCCACGACACGCCTGACTCGGGACGCTGCGCGAAGAGGGTTCGAATCGCGCCCAGCTGCGCCTCCAGCCGCGCATCGGCGGTGGCTCGGTCGTCGGACGGGTCGAGCTCGTAGAAGCCGAGCGCCGCCTCCCAGTCCGGCACCGGCGCGCTGACCGTGAAGCCGTAGCGATCGCCGATGCTGACCTCCAGGCGGCTGGTGCGCGAGCCGATGATCTCCGGGTCCATGTCCACGAGCCGCGCGGCGACGCGCATGTCGGCGCTCGGCAGCGCCTCGCCCAGTGCCATGTAGCGGCTGGCGTAGCGGCTGTCGTACACCGCCGGCAGCCGGCGCAGCTCCGCAGGAAGGGTGGCGTTGGCCGCAAGGCTCGCCATCAGCGTGCCGTCCGCGGCGACCACCAGCTGCGCCAGGGGGGTGCGCCACAGGAATGCCGCCGGTTTCTCGGTGACGCTGACGCGCAGGCTGCCCGGCAGCGCCGCCTCCACCCTGGCGCCGGCCACCGCCGGGAGCGCCGCGATCTGCTGCCGCAACTCCTCCGAGTCCACGGTCAGCAGCGGGGTGCCCTGGTAGGCGGCCATGATCCCGTCCAGCTGGATGGCGGGCGTGTAGCGCGCCCCGGCGTGGGCGACCGAGCTGACGCGCAGCCACGGGCCGTTGATCAGCGTGACCGCGCCGGCCACCAGCACCGCGAACCCGAACACCGCCAGCAGCCGACCGCGTGACAGCAGCCCCGCCCCGATGTGCCGGCGCAGCGGCTGGCGTGGACGGCGGGCATGCCCGCCTCCGCGGCGCGGCCGCGTGACGCGGCTCAACGCTCCTCCTCCTCGCGGTCCACCGGATCGCTGGGCCCCTCGCGCTCCAGCGCCAGGCGCAGCAGCGAGTCCACCAGCCGCCTGAAGTCGATCCCGGCCATTTCGGCCTGCTTGGGGAACATGCTCGTGGCGGTAAAGCCGGGAATGGTGTTCATCTCGCTGAGATACACCCCGTCAGGCGGCACCAGGAAGTCGACGCGGGCGAAGCCCGCGCAGTCCACCGCCCGATACGCGGCCAGCGCCAACTCCCGCAGCCGCGTTGCCAGCTCGGGCGCGACCTCGGCGCGAGGAATGACGTCGGCCAGGCCCTCCGTGTACTTGGCGGCGTAGTCGTACCACTCCCCGTGGCTGCGCACCTCGCCGGGCTCGAAGGCCTGCGGGTCGTCATTGCCGATGACTCCCACCTCCAGCTCGCGCGCTTCGGCCACGTAAGCCTCGACAAGCACCTTGCTGTCGTAGCGCAGCGCCTCGGTGATGGCCGCCGGCAGCTCGTCCGGCTGGTGCACCACGGTCATGCCCAGGCTGCTGCCCAGGCGGGCGGGCTTGACCACCGACCGCGGGCCGATGTGGGCGGCGACGTCTGCCAGCACGGCGTCGGGCGCATCGGTCCAGTCCGAACGGCGGAACCAGGTGTAGTCGACCACCGGCAGGTCATGGCCGCGCATCAGGTCCTTGAACACGATCTTGTCCATGGCCAGCGCGCTGGCCAGCACGCCGGCGCCGGTGTACGGGATGCCGGCCAGTTCCAGGAAGCCCTGCAACGTGCCGTCCTCGCCGAACGGGCCGTGGATCACCAGGAAGGCGATGTCGATCGCCTCGGCCAGCGAGCGCAGGGCCGCCCGCGGCGCCAGCGCGCCGTCCTCCACCGCCGCCGGCAGGCTGCTCTCGTCGCTCAGGTGGGCCGTGTGCTCGGCCGGCGTGTCGACGCCCAGCAGCCCCGCCAGTGAGCCGCCGGTCAGCTTCGGGGCCGGGCCGGAGGGCAGGTGCCAGCGACCCTGGCGGTCGATGTAGACCAGGTAGGGCTCGTACGTCTCGCGGTCGATGCTGGCCAGCACCGCCTCCGCCGACGCAACGCTCACCTCGTGCTCGGCCGACTTGCCGCCGGCGAAGATGCCGACCCGCAGCCGCCGAGTCACGCCTCCGCCTCCGGCACGGCGTTCGACGCGGCATCCCAATCGCCGACGAACTCGATCTCGTACTCCAGGCGGACGTCGAAGCGCTCCTCGACCGTGGCGCGCACCGCGTCGCCCAGGGCGCGCACGTCGGCGGCCGAGCCGCTGCGATCGGTGACGATGAAGTTGGCGTGGCGCTCGCTGACCCTTGCGCTGCCAATGCGGTGGCCCTTCAGCCCGGCGGCGTCGATCAGCCGCCCGGCATGGTCGCCCGGCGGGTTGCGGAAGACGCTGCCGGCGTTCTGGTCGGCCAGCGGCTGGGTGGCCACGCGCTGCGCCTGGTTGGCGGCGACGCGTGCCGCGATCTCGTCCGGGTCACCGGGCTGCAGCCGCAGGGCCGCCGCCAGCACCACCTCGCGGCTGTGCTTGAAGCGCGACTCGCGATAGGCGAACCCGCACTCGGCCGCCGCCAGGCGCCGCACCTCGTCGGTCTGCGGGTCCCAGGCCTCGACCCACTCGACCACGTCGCGCATCTCGCCGCCGTGGGCGCCGGCATTGGCCCACACCGCGCCACCCAGCGTGCCGGGGATGCTGATGCCGAACTCGAGGCCTGCCAGCCCCTCGGCAGTGCACCGCTTCACGAGGAGCGCCATGGGCGCGCCGGCGTCGGCGGTCACGCTGACGCCTTCGATCACCACCTCCCGCGCCCGGTTGCGAATCACCATGCCGCGCACTCCGGCATCGGCCACCACCAGGTCGCTCCCGTTACCGAGCACCATCCAAGGCACGCTCGCGTCGCCTGCCAGGCGCAGCAGGGCCAGCAGCCCGTCGCGGTCGCGCGCCTCAGCCAGGCGGTCGGCGCTGCCGCCGACGCGCAGCGTGGTCAGCGGCGCAAGCGGCGCATCGGTGCGGAGCTCAACGCCCCGCTCTGCGGCGAGCCGGTCCAGCTCTGCCAGGTCCAGCGGCGAGGAGCGGGCGGTGGCTGCCGCGTTCACGCCGCCTCCCCGGTCGGCGGCAGCGGACTGCCCTCGCCAAGGGCCAGCAGCTCGGCCGCGATGCGTGCCGCCGCATCGGGCCGCCCGAGCGCCTTCGCAGCCGCGGCCATCCGGGCACGCGTGTCGTCATCCTGGAGGCGGCGCGCCTCGGCCAGCAGCCGATCCGCGGTCAGCTCGGCATCGGGCACATGCACCGCGGCATCGCGGTCGGCGAGGTAGGCAGCGTTGGCGCGCTGGTGCGCGCCGGCGAACGGGTACGGGACCAGGATGGCGGCCACGCCCACCGCCGCGATCTCGGCGCAGGTCGATGAGCCAGCGCGGCCGAGCACGAGGTCGGCGGCCACCAGAGCATCAGCCATGCGGTCGGTCAGGAACGGAACCGGCTGGTAGCGATCCCGCAGCGTCTCGGGCAGCCGCGCACGGGTTGCGTCAGCCGCCGCCATGCCCGCCTGGCCGGCGATGTGGAGCACCCGCCAGTCATCGAGCAGCCCGGCCAGCGCTCCCTCCAGGGCGGCCGTGATGCGGGCCACCGCCTGCGAGCCGCCGAAGACGAGAAACAGGCGCTCGCCGCCGGTGACGCCGAAGGACGCGCGGGCCGCCTCCCGCTCCACGCCGGCGAACGAGCGGATGGGCGTGCCGCTCAGAAAGGCGCGACCGGGAAATGCCGCGAGGGTTGGCTCGAAGGAAACGGCCACCCGGGTGGCCAGCCGCCCGACCGCCGCCGTCGCCCGCCCCGGCACCACGTTGCCCTCCCAGACAACCGTCGGGATGCGGCGCGCCCGCGCGGCCATGACCAGCGGGATGCCCAGGTAGCCGCCACTGCTGAACACGGCCCTGGGACGCAGCCGGCCGAGCAGTGCGTAGGCCTGCGGCACCGAGGCCCCCAGCCGCAGCGGATCAAGCACCAGGTGCGCGTTCACGCCGCCGCTGCGCAGCGAGCGCACCACCAGCTGGTGGTACGGCAGCTCCCCGGCCTGGGCGACGATCTGCCGCTCCATGCCACGGACGCCACCGACGTAGGCCAGCTCAAGCCCGGGCCGCGCGTCGCGCAGTGCCCACGCGACGGCCAGCGCGGGGTACACGTGCCCGCCGGTCCCGCCGCCCGAGACCAGATAGCGCATCGAGCAAGGATCCTGTCTGCGAGGTCTCACGGCTGATCGACAGCAGGATGCCGACCGCCACGAGGTTGATGGTGAGGGCCGAGCCCCCATAGCTGATGAACGGCAGCGGGATGCCGGTGACCGGCATCAGCGCGGTGACGACCATCATGTTGATGCAGGCCTGCGCCACCAGCCAGGTGGTGATCCCGGCGGCCAGCAGGCCGGAGAACGTGTCCGGGGCGTGGATCGCGATCCGGTAGCCGTGGTACGCGACGAGCACGAACAGGACCAGCACGGTGATGGTGCCGATCATCCCCCACTCCTCGCCGATGATCGCGAAGATGAAGTCGGTAGACGGCGCCGGCAGGTAGAGGTACTTCAGCTTGCTGGCCCCCAGCCCCTGGCCCATCAGCCCGCCCAAAGCGAGCGCGAACAGTCCCTGGATGGTGTTGTAGCCGGCCCGCAACGGATCGCGGAAGGGATCCAGGAAGGTCTCGACCCGCTGGAGCTGGTACGGCGTGCTGGTGATCATCAGCACGGCCGCGCCGACCAGGGCAGAGCCGATGGCCCCCAGGTAGAGCACGTTGGCGCCGGCCATGAAGAAGATGGCCACCGCGGTGATGGCGTACACGCCGGCCGTCCCCAGGTCTGGCTCCAGTGCGATCAGCAGGAAGCCCGGTGCCACCAGCAGGCCGAATGGCACGAAGCCGTTCCAGAACGAGCGCGCCCGCTGGCCGGCACGGTCCAGCCAGTGCGCCAAATAGATGCAGATCGCCAGCTTGGCGATCTCGGCCGGCTGGAAGGTGCCGATGCCAGGTACGCTGATCCAGCGCCGCGAGCCGAAGGCCTCGGTGCCGATGCCCGGGACCAGCACCGCCACCAGCAGCAGCAGGGTGCCGATGTACATCGGGATGGCCAGGTAGCGCAGCACCCGGAAGTCGATGCGGCTGGCGACGAGCATGGCCGTGAGCCCGAGCACCGCCCAGATCGCCTGCTGCAGGCCGATGGCCATCGGGTCGTCGCTGGCCAGGTACGACTGCACGCTCGAGGCGGAGTAGACCATCACCACCCCGATGACGACGAGCGCCAGCACCGCGATGAGCAGCGGATAGCTGACGGAGTGCCGCTCCCGGCGCACGCCCTGCGGCCGGCTGCTGCTGACGCGACGCGTGGCGGGCTTCGCCGCGCTCACGAGCCCGTCTCCTGGGAGAGTGCCTCGACTGCCCGGCGGAAGGCATCGCCGCGCGCGGCGTAGTCGGTGAACATGTCGAAGCTGGCCGCCGCCGGCGAGAGCAGCACCACGTCACCCGGCGCAGCCAGGCGGGCGGCGATGGCGACCGCCTCCTCCATGCTCGCTGCCCGATGCAGCGGCGGGCCGCCGGCCAGCAGCGCGGCCAGCTCGTCGGCCGTCTCGCCGATCAGCACCACCGCCCGGGCGTGTGTGCGCGCGGCCAGCGCCAGATCGGCGTAGTCCAGTCCCTTGCCACGCCCGCCGGCGATGAGCACCACCCGCGCCGGGGCGAAGGCCTGCAGCGAGGCGATGGCGGCCATGGGGATGGTGGCCTGCGAGTCGTTGACCCAGTGCACGCCGCCGCGCCGGGCGACCGTCTCCATGCGATGCGGCACACCCTTGAACGCGCGTACTGCCTGGGCGATGCGCTCCGACCCCGCGCCGGCGAAACGGGCGCCGAGCGCAGCGCCCATGACGTTGCCCAGCATGTGGCGGCCGTGGAGCGGCACATCGGCCACGGGCATGAGCGGCTCGCCCCCCAGCAGCAGCTGCTCGTCCAGCACCGTGGCGTCCCGCGTGGAGTCATCGAACCCGTACCAGCGCAGCTCCCCGCTGAGCGTGGCACCCAGCTCCCGGCAGCCGGGATCATCGGCGTTCAGGACCACCACGCCGTCCGCGGAGAGCTGCGCGAGGCGGGCCTTCACCGCGCGGTAGGCCTCGACGCTGCCGTGGCGGTCGAGATGGTCGGAGCCGATGTTGGTGTAGACCGCCACGTCGACCCCGCGCGAGATGGTCGGCAGCTGCAGCTCGGACAGCTCGAGCACCGCCCAGTGGCCGTCCGTCAGCTCGTCCACCCGCTCGATGAGCGGCGTGCCGATGTTGCCGCCCACCGCGTGCGGCACATCGGAAGCCTCCAGCATCGCCCCGATGAGCGCGGTGGTCGTGGTCTTGCCCTTCGTGCCGGTCACGCCCAGCACCTTCGCCCGGGTCAGCCGCAGGAAGAGGTCGATCTCGCCCAGCACCGGCGTGCCGCGCTGCTCGGCGTCCCGGAGCGCAGCGCGCAGCCAGGCATCGCTCGTGGGGAATCGCGCCGAAATCGACGGGCTGGTGATCACCAGGCCGGCAGCATCCAGCAAGGCGCGGGCATCGGCCTCATCCACGCCCAGCGCCAGCCGGATCGGGCGGTCGCCCAGCGCCTCCACTGCCGCGTGGAGCTCCTGCGGCGAGCGGCGGTCGTAGACGGCCACCTCGGCGCCGGCATCGGCCAGCATGCGGGCCGCGGCCACGCCGGAGCGGGCCAGGCCAAGGACCACGATCCGCCGGCCCCGCAGGTCGGCGGTGGACGTCAGCGGCAGGGCGGTGGTCATCATCGGCTCATCACTGCAGCCCGCCGGTGCTGGCCAGGAAGACGCTGAAGCCCAGCAACCCGGCCAGCGCGCCAACGATCCAGAAGCGGACGGTGATCTTCTCCTCCGCCCAGCCGATCAGCTCGAAGTGGTGCTGCAGCGGGGTCATGCGGAAGATGCGGCGGCCCCGCGTGCGGAAGGAAATGACCTGCAGGACCACGCTCATGATCACCGCGAAGAAGACGATGCCGATCACCGCCAGCAGCGGCAGCTGGCGGCTCAGCGTGGCGACGACCGCCAGGGTGGCGCCCAGGCCGAGCGATCCGGAGTCGCCCATGAAGATCTGCGCGGGGTGGACGTTGAACCACAGGAAGCCCATCAGCGCGCCCACGATCAGGGCGCAGAAGATCGCCAGGTTGGGCTGCGGCGGCAGCGCCCCGGGCGGGTCCACCAGGGCGATGAACAAGTAGGCCAGGAAGCTGAAGATCAGGACCCCGGCGGCCAGCCCGTCCAGTCCATCGGTCAGGTTCACCGCGTTGCTGACGCCCACGATCACGAAGGCCATGAACAGCGCGAAGATCACAGCGCCGACGGCCAGCTCGCCCAGGAACGGGATGTTGAGGACGGTGATGTTGAAGTGACGCTGGACGTAGACGGCCGCCAGCAGGGCGACGACCGTCTGCCACACCAGCTTCCAGCGGCCGCGCATCCCGACGCCGGTGCGGACGTTCACGTAGTCGTCGATCGCGCCCAGAATGCCGACGCCCACCAGCGCCAGCATGGGCGTCAGCGTGACGCTGTCCTCGATGCGCATGGCCATGGCCAGAAACATGACCACCAGCACCATCAGCATGCCGCCCATCGTTGGCGTGCCGGCCTTGACCGAGTGGCTCTCCGGTCCTTCGGTGCGGATGCGCTTGCCGAAGCCCAGCCGTTCGAGAAGGCCGATATAGATCGGCCCCAGCACGATCACGCCAGCAAAGGCAAGGAGCAGGGCGATGACGATGGGGAGCAGCGTCATGTGCCCGCCTCCAGCGCTGCCACCAGCCGGTCGAGCTCGATGCCGCGCGAGCCCTTCACCAGCACCACGTCACCCGGCCCGGCGGCCATGACACGGTCGAATGCCTCGATAGCCTCGCCCACGTCAGGCACCTCGCTGACGCTGGCCAGACCCGCGACGCGCGCCGCCTCGGCGATCCAGGCCGCGCGCTCGCCCACCGCCAGCAGCCGCTCCACGACGCCGGCGGCCTGCGCGCCGATCTGGCGATGCAGCCGCTCCTCGTCCGGGCCCAGCTCCAGCATGTCGCCCAGCACCGCCAGCCGCCGGCCGCCGGCCGGGATGGGCGTCTCCGCCAGGAAGTCGAGCGCGGCGGAGACCGACACCGGCGAGGCGTTGTACGAATCGTCGACCAGCGTGGCACCGGAGGCTGACTGCGTGACGGCCATGCGGTGCTCGGCCTGGCTTCCGGCCGCCAGCGCGGCCTCGACCTCGTCCATCGGCACCGCGAAGCGCTGGGCCACGGCCACAGCCGCCAGCGCGTGCGGCACGAGGTGCCGTCCCGGCGTGCCGCTGCGCAGCCGGCGGGTCACCCAGGGGGCGTGCAGCGTGAACTCGGTGCCGGCCAGGCCGTGCGACACGACGTCGGCCGCGCGCACCTCTGCGCCCACGCCCAGGCCGTACGTCCGCACCGCCGCGGGCGTGACGGCGGCCATGGCCGCGACCCGCTCGTCATCGGCGTTCAGCACCGCCAGGCCGTCCGCCGGCAGCGCGCGGGGCAGCTCGGACTTGGCGCGAGCGATGGCCTCGATGCTTCCAGCGCGCTCCAGGTGCGTGGGGTGGACGGCCAGCACCACGCCAACCTCCGGCCGAGCAATCTCGGCCAGGCGGGCGATCTCGCCCTCGGTGTACATGCTCATCTCCAGCACGGCCACCTCGTGCTGCGGCTCGAGCTCCAGGAGGGTCATCGGCAGCCCGCTCTCCGAATTGAGGTTGCCACGGTTGCGCAGCGTGTTGAGCGATCGAGCCAGCACATCGGCGACCACCTCCTTGGCGATGGTCTTGCCGGTGGAGCCGGTGATGCCCACCACCCGCACCGCCGATTGCCGGCGCCACCAGGCGGCCAGCTCCTGCAGCGCGTGCAGCGTGTCCGCAACCTGGACGATGGCGGCATCCTGGACCTCCCGATCGAGCTCTACCGGCCGCTCGACCAAAGCCACGCTCGCCCCATTGCGGAGCGCCTCGGAGACGAAGCGGTGCCCGTCCACGCGCTCCCCTGGCAGGGCGACGAAGCAGCAGCGCGGGGTCACGTTGCGCGAGTCGACGGCGGCGCCGGAGAAGGAGGTCACCGTCGTCGGTCCCAGGAGCCGGCCGGCGGTCGCGGCCAGCAGGTCGTCCAGGGCGATCGGTGGCGGCACGCGGCTACCTGTGGCAGGTTCGGGCCACTCTAGCAGCCTCACCGGCTGGCAACCTGCCCATCGGGCTTGAGCCGGTCCGGCGGGATGGCAAGGTAGCTGAGGATCTGCGGAGCCAGGCTGCGGAACAGGTCATCCGGCCGTTGCGCCATCTGGTAGAGGCCCCAGGTCGCGGGCCGATGGATCAGCAGCAACGTGACGATCTTCGGATCACTGGCGGGCATGAGCGAGATGAAGCTGGAGTCGATCCAGCCGTCGATGTAGCCGTAGCGCGTCACGCGCTCATACGTCGGATTGCCATGCCGGTCGGTCCCGGTGCGCACCCGCTCACGGATGGGACCGGCAATCTGGGCGGTGCCGGTCTTGCCGGCCACCGAGTAGCCGGGGATGGACGCCGGCTGGGCAATGCCATCGTCGACCGCCTCCGTCAGCAGGCGCAAGACGGTGTCAGCCGTCTCCTCGCGCATGACCTGCGGCGCCTCCGGCTGCTCGGCGGCGTGGTACGTGCCGTCCGGCGTTGTCCAGCCGGCGATGACGTGCGGTGTCACCAGCCGGCCGCCGTTGCCGATGGCCGCGTAGCCGGCGATCAGCTGCATGGCGGTCACCGACAGCCCCTGGCCGAACGAGTTCTGCGCGGCCGTCAGGTCGCCGGAGCCGTTCGGCCCATCGGGATTCCAGACCACACCGTTCGCCTCGCCTGAGATCTCGATGCCGGTCGGCTCGCCGAAGCCGAAGCGGCGCAGCGCCTCGTACAGGCGCTGGCGCCCCAGCGTCAGGCCGATGCGGGCGGCTCCCACGTTGTTCGACAGCTTCAGCACGTCTCCTGCGGTGATCCGACCATGCCCATATGGATAGGAATAGCGATCGGCGTTCTGAATCCTGACGCCCGAAAGCCGCAGGTTGTTGTCATCCTTGAACTTGTCCCGGGTGGTGATGGCTCCGGCGTCGAGCGCGGCGGCGACCGTGAAGGCCTTCATCACGGAGCCCGGCTCGTATTGGCGCGAGACCGCCGGATTCTGGAAGAGCTCCGGGTCCAGCTGGCTGTAGTCGTTGGCGTCGTACGAGGGGAACGTGGCCAGCGCCAGCAGCGCCCCGGTCTCGACATCCATGACTACGCCGGTCACCCCCTTGGCCAGGTTGCGCCGATAGGTGTCCCACATGGCCGATTCGAGCAGGTGCTGCAGCCCGGCGTCGATGGTCAGCGTCAGGTCCGAGCCATCGACCGGCTGGCGCAGCTCGTACACCGAGTCGGCGATCTGCCGGCCGATCACGTCCTCCTGAGCGGTGACTGATCCGGGCAGCCCGGCAAGCAGCCCGTTCTCGCCGGCCTCGATGCCGTACTGGCCGACACCATCCACGTTCACGAAGCCGAGCACCTGGGCGGCCAGGGTGGTGTCCGGCGACACGCCCTTGACCGGATACACGCGCTTCGTCTCGGGCAGCATGCCGATGCCCGGCAGGTGCAGCTCCTTGACCTTCTGGCTGACCTCGGGGTCGACGCGCCGCCGCAGCCAGACCCACGGATCCTGACTGCTGAGACGCGCCTGCAGGTCCATCACGTCCATGCCCAGCACCGGGGCGAGCATGGCCGCGCTGCTGGCTGCGTCCTGGACGGTCGGGGGCGTGGCGAAGATGGACTGCAGCTCGATGGTGGTGGCCAGCAGCTCGCCGGTGGCGTCAATGATGCTGCCGCGCTCGGCGGGGATCTCCTCGTGCTGCGCAAGCTGGTTGAGCGCCATGCCGGCCAGCCGCTCGCGATCGATGATCTGCCACCACGCCAGCCGCGCGCCGATGCCACCGGCGACGAGGGACGCCACCACCAGCAGGATCAGGGCGCGGGCACGGCTGTCGGTCCTGGCGAGCATCGGTCTACTCCTCGACTCCGCCGGGCAGGCGAAGCCGTCGGCTTGCTACGGGTGCTGGGTCGATCGGTTGGCGAAGGTGATGGCCTGGCTCGGCAGCTCCACCAGCTGCAATGAGCCCTTTGCACGACGGGTGATGACCGCCGGCGAGCGCGCCTCGCCGATCTCCATCACCAATTGCTGCTGGTCGGCGCGCAGCTCGGCGAGCTGGCCGCGCAGCCGCGTGATCTCGTAGCCGGTGGCGGCCACGTGGCTGGACTGGCTGAGGTAGAAGAAGGCCAGGCCGGCGCAGGCCGCCAGCGTGACCAAAATCCCGGAGATGCTGGCGATCGGGCGCGGCCGGCGGCCGGCTCCCGAGCGACGCCGGGGCTTGCCTACCGGGCGCGGCCGAACGCGGGGACGGCTGAAGATGCCGAGCCCGGTCGCCGGACGAGCGCCGCTGATGGCCATGATCGGCTCAGGCCGCCGTGCGCCCGGGGAGCTGGACGGCCCACGAGGTTGGCGACTCGAAGTCGAGGTTCTCCTCGACCTCGATGGCCATGACCTGGTCGGAGAGCCAGTACTGGCGCTCCTGGACCTGGCGCGTGCGGCGCTCCCGCATCTCGCGCTGCCGAGCGGAATAGGTCCGCCGCCGGCTCGACTGGTGACGTGGACGACCTCGACTCATGCTGCGAACCCTCCTTCCAGCTTCTCGGCCACACGAAGCCGGGCGCTTCGTGCCCGTCGGTTGCGGCGGATCTCCTCCGCTCCGGGCGTGATCCCCCGCCGATGGATCACGCGCAGCTGGGCCCGATGCCCGCAGGTGCAGACCGGTGGCATGGGCTCCTCGACGCAGTCACGGCTCTCGCGGGCCATGAAGCGCTTCACGATCCGGTCCTCGCCGGAGTGGTAGCTGATGACTGCCATGCGGCCGGCGGGGCGCAGCGCGGCCAGGCCACCGGCCAGCCCGGCGCCCAGCACCTCCAGCTCACGGTTGACGGCGATGCGCAGCGCCTGGAAGGTGCGCGTGGCGGGGTGAATGCGGCCCGCATCGGCGCCGCGCGACGGTGCGGCAGCGGCGACCACGCGCGCCAGGTCGGCGGCGGTCATCAGGCTGCCCTCCGCGCGCGCCGCCAGGATCGCCTTCGCGATGCGACCCGCACGGCGCTCCTGACCAAACGTCGCCAGGATTCCGGCGAGCTCCCGCTCCGAGGTGCGGTCGATGAGCTCCAGCGCGGATATGCCGGCCTCTTCATCGAACCGCATATCCGGTGGCGCGTCGGCGGTGAAGCTGAAGCCGCGGGTGGCATCGGCCAGCTGGTAGCTGGACAGGCCAAGGTCGAACAGCACCCCGTCGAGCGGGATGAGCTCCTCCTCGCGCGCGACCTCGTAGATCGATGCGAAGTTGGCCTGGCGCAGCACGACCCGGTCGCCGTACCGCGCCAGCACGCGTTGCGCCTCCGAGATGGCCGCCCGATCGGCGTCGAGGCCGAGCAGGCGACCATCCGGAGACGAGGCCTCCAGCAGCCGCTGGGCGTGCCCTCCGCCCCCGACCGTGCAATCGGCAATGGAGCTGCCCGTCCGCACGTCGAGAGAGGCGAGAACCTCGTCGACCAGGACTGGCAGGTGCCCTTCTCCCATTTGCCGTCGCACCTCGATGGTCGGGTGACGGGCCCAGCGGCCCGGAGACGCATGAATGGCTGGACGTGACGTGCGTCATGGCGTCGCGTCCCGCTAGATGCCCAGGTCGGCCAGGTGTTCGGCGAGCGCCTCCGGCTCGTCCTCGATCTTGGCCCGATAGGGCTGCCAGGCCGTTGGCGACCACAGCTCCAGCCGGTTCAGTGCACCGACCACAACCACCTCGCCCTCGATCCCGGCGTACTCGCGCAGGTAGCTGGGGACCAGGACACGGCCCTGCCGGTCGAGCTCCACCTCCACCGCGCCGGACGACATGAAGCGCGCGAACTCCCGCGCGCGCGGGTTGGTCAGCGGCAGCGACCGCAGCTTGCCGGCCAGCTCGTCCCACTCGTCCTGCGGGAAGAGCCCCAGGCACTTGTCCAGCCAGCGCGCCAGCGTGGCGCCCGCCGCCAGCCGGCCGCGGAAACGCGCCGGGACCGCGACACGGCCCCGGTCGTCCAGCGCGTGCCGGAACTCGCCGGTGAGAAAGGACGCCCGCTCCATCGTGGCTGGCTTTCACCACTGCTCCCCATTTGGCCCCACTTTGGACCACAGGGCGCCATCATACAGGGCAAAGGGCACCCGTCAAGGGGTTTCGACGCACGGCCTTAGGGACGATGGTCCTGGGACCAGGGGTGCGGCCAGCCAGTTGGTGCGGTGAGCTGGCCCGCGGTCGGTGCCAGCGGGTCAGGGACCCCTCAGTCGGTCAGCGGTCCCCCATCGGCATCAGCCGGAGAGCAGCTCTCCACCGAGCCGCTGCCGCCGGCGTCCGAGGCGGTGATGGTCAGGCACAGCCGATGGCTGCCCTCGCCCAGCGCCGGGAGCTGCTGGATCACGTCCAGCGTCGCCGGCCCGTTGCGAGGCAGCTGCAGCGAGGAGGCCAGGTCGATGGGCTCTCCCCCGTCGATCGTCAGCTGTGCGCCCGTGATCTTGGGGCTGACCACCGCCTCCAGGATCTCCGGCAGCTGGGTGACGTCGATGACCGGCGTGCAGGTGCCGTCAGTGGTGTCGCTCATGTCCTGCAGACCGCCCAGCTCACCGGGGTCCGCGCAGCTCGCGCCCGGTCCGGCGGCAAAGGTGTGGAACACAGCCGCCGGATCGCAGGGCAGGACGTCAGCGATCGGCTCGCCGCCGCCATTGGCGCCGTCAGAGAGGAACACGACCAGGCGGTTCGGGTTGTCGGTGGAGGAGAGGCCGCCGCAGGCGGCGGTGATCCCGGCGCTGAAGAAGGTCTGGACATTGTCGACCGACTGCTCGGCGAAGGCGGTGAAGCCCACCTGGTTGCCGCGGGAGGCGGTGAAGGCCGATCGCATGGCTTGCACCACGTCGGGCGTCCCATCCTCGTCCTCGTCGGCATCCGGGCTGACCAGCACCTGCTCGCCGTCCGCCGGGGAGAGGTCCACCGCCACCGAGCCGGTGGCGAAGCCCACCAGGCCGACCTCGCTGGCCGCGCCGGTCGAGATGGCCTGCTCGTTGAGCGCCTGCGCGGCCGCGATCTCGCAGTCCAGGGTGTTGGTGCCGCCATCGCCGTTCACGTCGCTGCCGCAGCCATCGCCACGCCGCGTGCTGGCGGACAGGTCGAGCACGTAGATCAGCGTCGAGTTGGCAGCAGGCGCCGCGGCGCCGATCTGGGCGCGCCCCCGCAACTGCTGCGACCCGCCGTCAGGCGCCGAAAGGCTGAGCAGCTCGGCCGACAGGTCGGTGCCGCCCGGCAGGGTCGCCGCCGCGGCCGATGATGCGACCTGCTGGCCCAGGTACCAGATGGAAGCGCCGCCGATGGCCGCCGCGGCCACCAGCAGGGTGGCGGCGGTCAGGAGCCAGCCGGGAAGACGGCGGCGCTCCCGAGGCCGGGCGGCAGGCTTGGCGGGGCGCGGCTGGATGGGCGGCGGCGGCCGACGCAGCGCCTCCAGCTCCTCGGTGGGGATGACGAGCACGCCGCGCAGGTAGCGGGGACAGTTGCCGTAGCCGCGCTGCAGGCAGACCTTGGTCTGCTGCTCGGCCGACAGCTCGGCTGGGTCGCCGAAGGCGTAGCAGCGATGCTTGTCGTCGACGCCCTCGGTGTACTCGGTGCGCGCATCGGCCATGCCCAGGAAGGGACAGACCGTGTCCGGGCGCTTGGCCAGCTCCGCGAACAGGGCGCTGCGATCCGCCTCGCGGGCAGCTTCCTCGGCCTCCTTGCGGTTGCGACGTCCGAACACCAAGGCAGCGGGGGTCCTCGTCACGTCCCCCGGGCGCCAGCCGCCCGGGAGGAACGCTCGTGAGTCTAGCGCGCTTGACGGCGCGCTCGGCTCGGCCACCGGGGTACGAATGCGTCATTGAGGCTGAACGAATGGACCCACTAGGCTGGACGCCGGCGAGGCTGTAGTGCAGCGCCACAGCGGAGACCCGGCATGGCAATCGAGCAACTCGACAGCGCGGAACGAAGGCCCATCCCTCGCCAGGGACGGATCCGCCGCTGCCGCGTGCGCCACGTCTCGATCCTGCCGGCTGCCAACGGCGAGCTGCCCATGGTCCAGGTCGACTGCCTGCTGGGCGGCCGCGACTACCCGCTCCCCCTGGGCACCATGGACGAGGCGCGGCCCATCTGTAACGCCTGCACCGCCACCACGGTCTGGCGCGCCGACGAGGACTAGTTCGGGCGCGGCTGCCCGGATCTTGCACCGGGTGACTGCACCGGGGAGTTTGAGGCTGACCTCCCCAAACGTTGCCCGCAACCGTCAGCGGCGCCCCTGAAGATCCCTGGAGAGCGGCCTGTAAGCCGAGTTCTGTGCCCGGACCGACTTGCATCGGCCCGGCGACGGCCATCCATCTGAGCGACCTACCCGAGGGCTGAGCGAGCAGCCTCAACGCCCTCCTATTCGGTCTTGCTCCGGCCAGAGCTTGCCCGTTTCACTCCCGCGCCGACCTTGCGGCCGACGCGGGCATCGTCACTGTGGCGCTGGTCCTCGCCTCACGGCGGACGGGTGTTACCCGCTGGCCTGCTCTATGGAGCTCGGACTTTCCTCGAGCGCGGCCTTTCGGCCGGTGCGCCCGCGGCCGTCCGGCCGTCTCCAGGGACCACATTCTACCCGATTCGAACGCCTGTTCCAACGCGATGGTTGCCAGGGGAGGTCAACCTCGCTGCTTTCTGGCGACCGGGCCGCCGGTCCGGACGACGTGCCCGCCCTAGCTCCCGCGTTGGTCGATGGCCACGTTGGAGAGGCGGTCCGCCTCCTTGTTCAGGGCTCGCGGCACGTGGCCGACGGTGTAGCCGGCGAAGCGCGAGAGGAGTCCCATGACGCGGGCGTGGATCGGCTTGAGATCGGGATGCTTGACGCGGTAACGGCCTGAGATCTGGCGCGCCACGAGCTGCGAGTCCATGCGCAGGTCGACGTGGGTGGCGCCGAGCAGCAGGGCCTCCTCGAGGGCCAGCGCCACGGCGGTCCACTCGGCGTAATTGTTGGTCCGCTCCCCGAGGAAGACCGCGAGCTCGGAGACGAGCGAGTCATCGGCGGCGTCGCGCAGGACGGCGCCGGCGCCGGCCAGACCGGGGTTGCCGCGGGCCGCGCCATCGGTATGAATCACCAGGCGCCGCGGCTGAGCCGCCATCGGCGTATGTCCGGCCGGAGTATCAGGTCCGGCGGGAGTATCAGCCACCGGCGTGCTGCTGGATGTCGCTCACGACCTCCATGATGGCCCGCGTGATCTGGATGCCGCGCGGGCAGGCCTCGACGCAGTTGAGCACCGTGCGGCAGCGCCACACGCCGTCGGCGTCGGCCATGATCTGCAGCCGCTCCTCGTGCGCGTGGTCGCGTGTATCGGACAGGAAGCGGTGGGCGTTGACGATGGCCGCCGGCCCGACGTAGCTGCGATCCGACCAGAAGACCGGACAGGCGGTGGTGCATGCCGCGCACAGGATGCAGCGGCTGGTGTCCTCGTAGCGCTCGCGGTCCCCCGGCGACTGGCGTCGCTCGCGGCCGTCTTCGGTGGGCTCGTCATTGACCAGCCACGGCATGACTGAGCGGTACTGCTCGAAGAACGGGTCCATGTCGACCAGCAGGTCCTTGACCAGCGGCAGGCCGCGGATGGGCTCGACGGTGATGCGGCTGCCGGCATCCTTGACCAGGTACTCGCAGGCCAGCCGGTTGCGGCCGTTGATGAGCATCGCATCGGAGCCGCACACCCCGTGGGCGCATGAGCGCCGGAAGGTCAGCGTGCCGTCCTGGTACCACTTCACCTGGTGCAGCAGGTCCAGCACCCGGTCCGACGGCTCGGCGCTGACGGTGTATTCCTCCCAGTGCGGCTCGGCATCGGCCTCCGGGTTGAAGCGGCGGATGCGCAGCGTGACGTCGGTGGCCATGGCTCAGTACACCCGCGCCTTGGGCTCGAACTTGGTGACGGTCACCGGCTTGTAGGCCATGCGCGGCGGCGCGTCCTCGGCGTCGCGGAAGGCGAGCGTGTGCGTCAGCCACTTCTTGTCGTCGCGGTCGGGATAGTCCTCGCGCGAGTGGCCGCCGCGGCTCTCCAGGCGCGCCGCCGCCGACTCGATGGTCGCCTCCGCGCAGTCGAGCAGGAAGCCCAGCTCCAGCGCCTCGGTCAGGTCCGTGTTGTAGCGGCAGCCCTTGTCGTCGACCACCAGCCGCTCGGCGCGCTCACGCAGCTGCCGCACGGCGGCGCGGCCCTCCTCCAGCCAGGTGCCGTTGCGGTAGACGCCGCACTTGCTGAACATCACTTCCTGGAGCTCGGTGCGGATGACCGCGGCGCGCTCTCCCTCCTGCCGGCCCAGCAGGCCGCTGACCTGCTGCGAAACGCGCAGCTCCGCGTCACGGTCGGGAGCGGCGGCGCCATCGGCCTTCAGCTGCTCCGCCATGGCCTTTCCGGCGCGCCGGCCAAAGACCAGGATGTCGAGCAGCGAATTGGTGCCCAGGCGGTTCGCGCCATGGACCGATACGCAGGCGCACTCCCCCGCCGCGTAGAAACCGGGCACCACCGCCTGGCGCTTGGTCTTGCCGTCGAAGGCACCCAGGACCCGACCGTCGAGGTCGGTTGGGATGCCGCCCATGGCGTAGTGGGCGGTGGGTTGGATGGGCACCAGGTCGTGGAGCGGGTCCAGCCCGAAGTAGGTCTTGATGAAGCCGGTCATGTCCGGCAGCTTGCGGTTCAGCACCTCGTCGCCCAGGTGGCGCACGTCCAGGTAGACGTAGTCCTGGCCGTTGATGCCCCGTCCCTCGGCGATCTCCTGGTAGATGCTGCGGCTGACCACGTCGCGGCTGGCCAGGTCCTTCATGGTCGGCGCGTAGCGCTCCATGAAGCGCTCGCCTTCGTTGTTGACCAGCACTCCGCCCTCGCCGCGCATCGCCTCCGACAGCAGGAAGCCCAGCTTGTACATCCCGGTCGGGTGGAATTGGTAGAACTCCATGTCTTCCAGCGGCAGGCCGCGCCGATAGGTGATGGCCATGCCGTCGCCGGTCAGGGTGTGGGCGTTGGTGGTCACCTTGAAGACCTTGCCGTAGCCGCCGGTGGCGAACATCACCGCCCGCGCCCTGAAGGCGTGGATCTCCCCGGTGGCCAGCTGCAGGGCGATCACCCCGGTCACCGGCCCGTCGCGACCCTGCGGCATGGCCAGGTCCAGCACCTGGTACTCGTCGTAGAAGGCAACGTCCCGGGCGTTGCACTGCTGATAGAGCGTCTGCAGGATGGCGTGGCCGGTGCGATCCGCCGCGTAGCACGATCGCCGCACGGGGCCCTCCCCGTAGTTGCGGCTGTGGCCGCCGAAGCGCCGCTGGTTGATGAGCCCCTCCGGGGTGCGGTCGAAGGGCAGGCCGAGGTGCTCGAGGTTGATGATGGTCTCGATGGCGTCGCGGCACATCACCTCGGCGGCATCCTGGTCGACCAGGTAGTCACCGCCCTTGACGGTGTCGAACCAGTGCCACTCCCAGTGGTCCTCTTCGGTGTTGCCCAGCGCCGCGCAGACCCCGCCCTGTGCCGCCCCGGTGTGGCTCCTGGACGGGTAGAGCTTGGAGATGACGCCGATGCGGGCCTGCGGCCCCAGGTCCTGCTTCAGCTCCAGCGCCGCGTACAGGCCGGCTCCGCCGGCACCCACCACCACCGCGTCCAGCTCGTGCACGCGGACCGATGGCGTGGCAGCCGCCGGCCGGGTGGCTGCGTCGCTCGTCTGCAGGCTCACGAGAAGGGCCCGATGCCGTCCGGCGCGGTGGCCGGGTCGAAGGTGATGAGCACCAGGATGCCCAGCGCCAGCAGCACGGCGGTGAGCGCCACCAGCGCCCAGACCAGCAGCGCGCGCAGGCCGCCGTGGGTGTAGTCGATGATCACCGTGCGCGCCCCGCGCCCGCCGTGGATCAGGGCCAGCACCAGCAGCAGCAGGTCGTAGGTCCGCCAGAAGGGCGTGCCCCAGCGGCTGGTCACGAAGGCGAAGTTGATCTCCTGGCCGGTCATCACCACCAGGACGTGCATGATGAACATGTGGCCCAGCGCCAGCAGCACCAGCAGCAGGCCGCTGATGCGCATGAAGTACCACCACGTGCGGTCACGTCCCGGGGCCGGCCGCGGCGTGGCGGCTCGGGACGGGTTGCGGCGCAGCGGGTCGCCGGGGACCGGCCAGATCTGCCGTCCGACGGCCATCAGCCCGGCCCCCATGGCGCATAGGGGCTGATCATGATGATGCTCATCGGGATCATGGTGATGATCGTCGCCACGATCACGCCGTAGGTCAGCGGGCGGTAGGCCAGCGTGGTTCGCGGCCAGAAGTCCATGACGATCACCCGCAGCCCGTTGAGCGAGTGGTAGACCAGCGCGGCCATCAGCACGATCTCGCCCAGGCGCACCGGCAGGTTGTGAAACAGGTTGGCCTGCGTCCAGTCGTAGACCTCTGGGCCGAAGGCCAGCGTCGCGTTCTCGACGACGTGCATGAACAGGTATGCCAGCACGCCGATCCCCGACAGCCGGTGCCCCATCCAGGCCAGCTGCGACCACGAGACGTGGTAGCCGAAGAGCCGGAACATCAGGCCGCCACCCGTGCGGCCACCGCCCGGCCGAACTCGCGGGTTCCCGCGCTGCCGCCCAGGTCGTAGGTCACCGTGGCGCCCTGGGCGATGACGTCGCGCACGGCACGCTCCACGCGATCCGCCGCCCCCAGCTCGCCCAGGTGGCGGAGCATCAGCGCACCGGACAGGATGAGGGCCGTGGGGTTGGCCTTGTCCTGGCCGGCGTACTTCGGCGCCGAGCCATGCACCGGCTCGAACACCGCCGCCCTGTCGCCGATGTTGGCGCCGGGCGCCACGCCCAGGCCGCCAACCAGGCCGGCGGCCAGGTCGCTGACGATGTCGCCGTACAGGTTGGGCAGCACCAGCACGTCGTAGAGCTCCGGCTTCTGGACCAGCTGCATGCACATGTTGTCGACGATGCGGTCTTCGAAGGCCACGCGTCCCTCGTACTCGGCGGCGACCTGCTGGCAGCTCTCCAGGAAGAGGCCGTCAGACAGCTTCATGATGTTGGCCTTGTGCACGGCCGTCACCTTGCGCCTGCCGTTGCGCAGCGCGTACTCGAACGCGTAGCGCGCGATCCGCTGGCTGGCGGCACGGGTGATGATCTTGATGCTCTCCGCCGCGTCGTGGCCCACCCGGTGCTCGATGCCGGCGTACAGGTCCTCGGTGTTCTCGCGCACGATGATGAGGTCGACGTTGTCGTAGCGCGTCTCCACGCCGGCCATGCTCCGCGCCGGCCGCACGTTGGCGTACAGCTCCAGCGCCTGCCGCAGCCCGACGTTCACGCTGCGGAAGCCGCTGCCCACGGGCGTGGTGATGGGCCCCTTGATGGCGACCCCGGTGCGGCGGATGCTGTCGATCACCCGGTCCGGCAGCGGCGTGCCCTCAGCGGCGATGGTCGCCTCGCCGGCGGTCTGGGTGTCCCACTCGAAGGCAATCCCGGTCGCCTCGAGCACGGTGGTGGTCGCCTCGGCGAGCTCGGGTCCGATCCCGTCGCCGGGGATCAAGGTGACGGCGTACGCCACTCTGGCTTACTTCCTCGCTTCGCGCCGGTCAAAGCGCCGGCATGCGATTCCAAAGTGTAGGGCCATCGGCCCGGTCGATGATCCTTCAGGTGCGTCGCGGCGCCGGCCGGAAGCGGAAGTAGGCCCACAGCGCGACGCTGGCGAGGCCGAAGATCGCGAACAGGATCACGATCGTCAGCATCGGGGTGCGCGTCGTATCGGCCAGGTACCCGCTCTGCGGGTTGACCAGGACGTGCAGGAAGCCGAACCCGCCCAGCGCGAACAGGAGAGTCCAGATCCGTCGGTTCCAGGCGAAGATCGCCGCGCCGGGCAGGAAGCGCAGGGGCAGCAGGCCGAACACGAGACCCTCGAATCCGGCGACGACGACCGTCGTCAGGGCCGCCGCCGCAATGGTCGTGAGCGCGCCCTCCTGGTCCGCCCCGCCACGGACGATGGCGAGCGCAAACCAGGCCAGGACCGTGAGGAGCATCAGCCACACCGACGCGGTCGCCGTCGCACGGCCCTCGTCGCGGACCGAAAGCTCACCGGCGAAGGTGAAGCCGATGAGGAGTCCGTAGAGGTAGCCGGGTTGGAACTCGGTGAGCCGCGTGAGGAGGACGCAGGCGATCGCCACCAGAATCGTCCACGGCAGCGTTCGCACGGAGGGGCTCTCGCGAAACCTGACCCATCGATACGCCAGGGTCGGCACGGCGAAGACCAGGCTCGTGATGAGCAGGCCGGCCAGGAGCCCGAGCACCAGCCACAGCGAGCGTGCATCCAGGCCGACCGAGGGGTCGAGCAGGGCGTAGAGGACGGCGCTCAGCAGCAGGAAGGCGACGATGCCGAGCGGACGCTGCCAGAAGCCGCGTCCACCCTGCGCCCCGCGGCGCAGGCGGTCCAGGCGGCGTCCGAGCCTCCGGAACCAGGATCCGATCTCGTCGGCGTTCGCCTCGAGCGTCGAGTTGAAGAGCGCGCCCGGGAACGGGATGAGAAGCGCGGTCCCGGTCGCAACGGCCACGCCGGTCGCGATCACGACGGGGTCCGTCGAGATGTCGAACGGCCCGGGGACCACGCTCTCGAAGCCCCGCGCAGCGGGGGCGCCCGCCGCCGTGGTCCAGATGGCGGCTCGCGCATCAGGTGCATCGGGACCGCCGGAGCCGGTCCAGCCACCGGCTACGAGAACCCGCAGCGTGGCGCCGCCGAGCTCGATGTCGCTCATGCCAGCGGCCGCGAATTGCCCCGTCGGATCCTGGACGCGCGACCAGATCTGCCCGCCATCGGACTCGAAGATGACCGCGCCGCCGTCGGTGACGGCGCCGACCGCGATGCCGCCGGTTCCGGAGAAGCCGACGCTCGCCAGTTCGCCGAACGGAGCGTCGGTAACGCCCGCCGCCTGGAGCGCATCGCTGACCACCGTGAACACCACGGGGAAGCGCTGCCCGCCGCCGTCACGCGAGCCGGTGAGCGTGAATCCGTTTCCGCCCCAGTCGACGTCGCGGAAGCGATGCCCGACCTGTTCGGCGGGGGCGAACCGCGTCCAGGTGATTCCGTCCTCGCTGATCAGCGCCGCGCCGGACCCGTCGCGCAGGTCCTCACCGACAGCGAGCAGCTGGAAGCTGCCGGTGGCAATCCCGAACAGCTCGATGCCGTCGAAGTCCGGCGTCGGTGGGACCAGGTTCCAGACGTTGCCGTCGAACCGCCAGATGGCGGCCTGGGCGCTGGCCGGGTCATGGCCCACGGCGATCGGTCCTGCCCAGGTGCCTTCGACGGCGTTCATCCGCCTGCCGAGGAACGACGCCACCAGGACCCGGCGCCAGCCCATGCCGTCGGCCAGGCCAGACCACATGGCGCCGTCGGTCCCCACCGAGCCGACGGCGAGATATGCGGGTGCGGCCGGCGTGACGTCGCGCATGACGCTGTCGGGGGTCACCTCGACGTCGTCGGCCCGCTCCCAGGTCACCGCGTCGGTTGAGGTCCAGACCGCGGCCTGCGGCGGCGAGCCCACCGAGCCGACGGCGACCCAGCGGCCGCTGACGTACGTGACCGAGCGGACTGCCGACGGACCGCCGGCGTCGGGCAGGTCGACCCTTCTCCAGTCCGACGCCACGGTGGCGGCGGCGACTGGGACGGCCAGCGCGAGCAGCACGGCCGCGGCTGCCACGGCAGGAGCCGCGGGCCGTCGCTGATGGCTGGCGTGGAATCGCTTCACGACCGGCCCCTCCGTTCCGTCGAGACGCCGCGAGACACGGCAGTGCCCGGCGGGTGCAGTGTCGAGTCGGACCGATCCAGCGTCAATGCCGGAATGGGCCGGCCGGTACAATCGACCTGTCCCGGACGAAACCCTTGCCGGACGCCCGCGCCCAGCACGACGGAGAGCCGATTGAAGCTCCAGGAATACCGGTCCAAGGAGATCCTCGCCCGCCACGGCGTGCCGCTGCTGGCCGGTGAGGTCGCCACCACGCCGGAGGGGGCGCGCGCTGCCGCCGAACGCATCGGCGGGCCGGTGGTGGTCAAGGCCCAGGTGCTGGTCGGCGGACGCGGCAAGGCGGGTGGCGTGAAGCTGGCGGCCACGCCGGACGAGGCGGAGGCGCGCGCCCGCGAGATCATCGGCCTGGACATCAAGGGCGTCACCGTGAAGACCGTGCTGGTGGCGCCGGCGGCCGACATCGCCAAGGAGTTCTACCTGGGGCTCATCCTTGACCGTGGCGCGCGGGCAGTGACCATCATCGCCAGCGCCGAGGGCGGGGTCGAGATCGAGGAAACGGCCCGCACCAACCCGGACGCCATCCTGCGGCTGCCGCTGGACCCGCTGCTCGGGCTGCAGGACCACGACGTGCGGCGCGCCTCTTTCTTCCTGGGCATGCCCGCCGAGCTGCGCGCCGCGTTCGCATCGGTCCTGCGCGGCCTGTACGACGCCTTCATGGGAGCCGATGCGGACCTGGCGGAGATCAATCCCCTGGTCATCACCGAGGGCGGTGAGCTGCTGGCGCTGGACGCCAAGATCGTGCTCGACGACTCGGCCCTCTTCCGCCACCCCGATTTGGAGGCGATGCGCGACCTGAACGAGGAGGAGTCGTCCGAGATCGCCGCGCGCGAGGCGGGCATCAACTTCATCAAGCTCGACGGCAGCATCGGGTGCATGGTCAACGGCGCCGGCCTGGCGATGACCACCATGGACCTGGTCAAGCTGGCGGGCGGCGAGCCGGCCAACTTCCTGGACATCGGCGGCGGGGCGAAGGCGGACCGGGTGGCGGCGGCGTTCCGCATCATCCTGGACGACCCGAACGTGAAGGCCATCCTGGTCAACATCTTCGGCGGCATCACCCGCGGCGACGAGGTGGCGCGCGGCATCGTCGAGGCGCGCGGCATGCTGCAGCGCGAGGTGCCGATGGTGGTCCGCATCGTGGGCACCAACGCCGAGGAGGCGAAGCCCATCCTGGCCGAGGCGAACCTGATCACGGCCGACTCCCTCGACGACGCGGCCGCCAAGGCAGTCGCGGCCGCGACAGGCACGGCATCATGACCACGCAGCACACGATGCGTGCCTACATCGGCGCCTGGTTGGCCGGCGACTGGGACCGCGCTACGGCCTTCTGGTCTGAAGACGTCGTCCATCACGTCCCCGGTCGCGGCCCGCTTTCTGGCGACTTCCAGGGGAAGCGGGCGTTTCTCGCGGCGTACGACCAGATCTTTGAACGGCTTGGCGGAACGATCCAGGTCGTGAGCGTTCATGACGTACTAGCCAGCAACGAGCACGCCGTCATGCTGGTCACAGA
The DNA here is from genome assembly GCA_036556695.1 of Candidatus Limnocylindria bacterium. Taxonomy (GTDB): domain Bacteria; phylum Chloroflexota; class Limnocylindria; order QHBO01; family QHBO01; genus DASSCW01. The sequence continues at coordinate 4,537 of DATBIY010000084.1, read as the reverse complement.
GCGCGCAGTGCGCGGCAGGCGCCACCTCGATTTCAATCGCGTCGTGGTCTATCACGTGCGGAACGGGAAGATCGTCGAGACGTGGTCATACGACTACGATCCGACAGCTCTCGACGAGTTCTGGTCGTGAGCATCCTCGTCAACGCCGAGACGCGGCTCGTGGTGCAGGGCATCACCGGCCGCGAGGGCACCTTCCACTCGACCGCCATGCTCGAGTACGGCACCAACGTGGTCGCCGGCGTCACCCCCGGCAAGGGCGGGCAGACGGCGCTCGACGGCCGCGTGCCGGTGTTCGACACCGTGGCGCAGGCCGTGCAGGAGACAGGCGCCAACGCGTCGTGCATCTTCGTGCCGGCGGCGTTCGCGCCCGACGCCATTCTCGAGTCAGCCGACGCCGGCGTGCCGCTCGTCATCTGCATCACCGAGGGCGTGCCCGCCCTGGACATGCTGCGCGTCTACCACGCGTTGCGCGCGCGCGGCACGCGGCTCATCGGCCCCAACTGCCCTGGCCTGACCTCGGTGGGCCAGGCCAAGGTGGGCATCATCCCCGGCAACATCCACGCTCCCGGGCCGGTCGGCCTGGTCAGCCGCTCGGGCACCCTGACCTACGAGGTGGTGCAGGCCATGACCGATGCCGGCATGGGCCAGACGACGTGTGTCGGCATCGGCGGTGACCCGATCATCGGCACCAGCTTCATCGACGTGCTCGACATGCTGAACCGCGACCCGCAAACCGAGGCGATCGTGATGATCGGCGAGATCGGCGGCGAGGAGGAGGAGAAGGCGGCGGCCTTCTGCGCGCGTGAGGTGCGCAAGCCGATGGCCGCCTTCATCGCCGGCCGCACCGCCCCGCCAGGGCGCCGCATGGGTCACGCCGGGGCGATCATCTCCGGCGGCGCAGGCACCGCCGAGTCGAAGCGCGCCGCCCTCGAGGCGGCCGGCATTCGGGTGGCCGACTCGCCGTCGCACATCCCCGCACTGCTGCGCGAGGCCGGCGTCCGCTAGCCCTGCTGCCGCTGTGCCTGCTGCGCCTCCCACTCCTCGGACAGGATGGCCATCAGCAGCGAGTCCTCCAGCCCGGTAGTGGCGCGCCACGACTTGCGCATGACGCCCTCGCGCCGGAAGCCGAGCTTCTCGTACGAGCGGATGGCCCGCTCGTTCGAGACGAAGACGGTCAGCCAGATGCGGATGAGCCCGACCGACCGGAAGGCGAAGGTCAGCAGCGCCCGCTGCGCATCGCTGCCGAAGCCCGAGCCGATGTGCTCCCTGTCCATGTAGATCGCCAGCTCTGCGCTGCCATGCCAGAAGTTCACGTCCTTGAGCCAAACGGTGCCAACGAAGCGGTCGTCGCCGAGCTCGCAGACGGCAAAGTAGAAGCCCTCGCCCTTGCGCCACTGCTCGTTGCAGTGCTGCAGCCAGCCCCTCGCCTGTTCGACGCTCATCGGCGCCTTGTAGCCGGCCGGGCCGCCGACCTCCGTGTCGTTCATGCCGGCAACGTAGGCGGGCAGGTCCCGCTCCTCGAGGGGGCGCAGCCAGACCCGCTCGCCATGCAGCAGCGGCCGCTCGGGGATGGGCGGGCGCCCCAGGTCAGTGCCTGCGTCGGTCATGGTTCTCCTTCATCAGAGCGCTGGACGAGCTCCCACAGCACGCCGTTCAGGGTGCGCGGGTGGACGAAGGCCACCTGGCCGTGGGCGCCGGGGCGCGGCTGGATGTCGATCAGCTCTGCCTCGGCGACGGCCAGCGCCGCCAGGTCGGCCGGAAGGTTATCGCTGGTCAGGCAGACGTGATGAACGCCCTCGCCACGGTCCGCCAGGAAGCGGGCCACGCCGCCCTCCGGGTCCACGGGCTCGACCAGCTCCAGGCGTGGCTGGTCCTCTGCGCCGGTGCGCACGAAGCACAGCCGCACGCCCTGCGACGGGAAGTCGAACGGCGCCCCTTCCGGCGTCCAGCCGAAGAGGCGCTGGTAGCGCGGCAGAGACTCGTCGATGGAGCGAACCACCACGGCCACGTGATGAATGGAGCCGATGGTCACGGGCGGTGCTCGCCCCACGCGGCGCGCAGCTCGTCGCTGATCTCGCCCAGGGTCACCTGCGCCTCGACGCAGGCCAGGATGCGGGGCAGCACGTTCTCGGTGCCGCGGGCGGCGGCGGCGAGGGCCCGGCGTGACGCGTCGGCCTTCTGCGCGTCTCGGGAGGCTCGCACCTGGCGGGTGCGCTCGACCTGGCGCGCCTCGGCCTGCGGGTCGATGCCCTGCGGCGCCGGCCGCTGCTCCTCGCCGCCCTCGGCGAAGGCATTGAGCCCCACGATGAGCATTTCCCCCGCCTCGATGGCACGCTGCACTTCGTACGCCGCCTGCGCGATCTCGCCCGCCTGGTAGCCCTCGCCGATGGCGGCCAGCGTGCCGCCGCGCCGATCGATCTCGGCCAGCTCGGCGTCGACGTGCTCCTCCAGCTCGTTCGTCAGCCGTTCCACGTAGTAGGAGCCGCCCAGCGGATCCACCGGTGACACCACGCCGGACTCGTGGGCCAACACTTGTTGCGTTCGAAGTGCCAGTCGGGCGGTGGCCGGCGTCGGCAGGCCCAGCGCCTCATCAAGCGCGTTGGTGTGCAGGCTCTGGGCCCCACCCAGCACCGCGGCCAGCGCCTGGACGGTGGTGCGCACCACGTTCGTGTCCGGCTGCTGGGCGGTGAGGGTCGAGCCGCCGGTCTGCACGTGGAAGCGCATCGCCTGGCTGGCCGGGTTCTGTGCGCCGAAGCGCTCCTTCGCGATCCTGGCCCACGCCCGTCGTGCCACCCGGAACTTGGCGACCTCCTCGAACAGGTCGTTGTGGGCGGCGAAAAAGAACGAGAGGCGCGGCGCGAAGTCATCGAACGCCAGGCCGGCGGCGAGGGCGGAATCGGCGTAGGCGATGGCGTTGGCCAGGGTAAAGGCCACCTCCTGGGCAGCGGTCGCCCCCGCCTCGCGCATGTGGTAGCCGCTGATGCTGATGGTGTTCCAGGCCGGCAGCTCGGCGCGGCAGTAGGCAAAGGTATCGGTCACCAGGCGCATCGACGGCTCCGGCGGGAAGATGTAGGTCCCGCGTGCCACGTACTCCTTGAGGATGTCGTTCTGGATGGTGCCGCGCAGCCGGACCGGGTCGGTCCCCTGCCGCCGGGCCACCGCCTGGTAGAGCGCCAGCAGGATGGCCGCGGTGGCGTTGATGGTCATGCTGCTGCTGACCGCACCCAGGTCGATGCCGTCCAGCAGGAGGGCCATGTCCTCGACCGTGTCAATGGGCACGCCCACCCGGCCCACCTCTCCCGCGGCCATCGCTGCGTCGCTGTCGTAGCCCATCTGGGTCGGCAGGTCGAAGGCCACGCTCAGGCCGGACTGCCCATGGTCGAGCAGGTAGCGGAAGCGCCGGTTGGTCTCCTCCGCCGACCCGAAGCCGGCGTACTGGCGCATGGTCCACAGCCGGCCGGCATAGCCGGAGGCGTGGATGCCCCGGGTGAACGGGTATTCCCCCGGCGCGCCCAGGCTGGCTTCGGGGTCGAAGCCCAACAGGTCCGACTGGTCGTAGACCGATGCGATCTCCACGCCGGACGTCGAGCGGCGGGGGCGGGCGGGACGCTGCTCGGCCTGGCTCACGCGTCCGATTGTACCGACGCTCGCCCGGCCGACCTCCTCACTCCAACCGCAGCAGCAGGACCCCGGCGGCCACCGGCTGCCCGGCCGAGACGGCCACCTGGCCGATACGTCCCTCGCGCGGCGCGCGCACCTCGTTCTGCATCTTCATGGCCTCGATGGTCAGCAGCGAGGCGCCGGCGGCCACCTCGACCCCCGCCTCGACGTGTACCGCCACCACCAGGCCGGGCAGCGTGCTCCGGATCTCCAGGGGTCCGTCAGCGCCGGCCGCTGCCTCGCGCGCCTCGGCCAGCATCCGCTCGCGCCAGCTGCGGACACTCACCGGGATGCGGCGGCCGCGCAGCACCACGTGCCAGTCGGTGCCCCCGCCCTCCACCACGGCCAGCAGGCTCTCGTCCTCGGTGGCAAGCCGGGCAATGCCGCGCCGCTGATCCACCCACTCCAGCTCCCAGCCCTCGGCCGGCTCGGTCTCGTGGCCCTGGACCTCGGCCGTCAGGCCGTTGCGGCGCTCGCTCATCGGTGAGGCGCCTCGCCGCGCAGCGCTTCCCGGCGTGCCAGCCGCGCCCAGGCGCTCGCGTCGTCGGCCGTCGTGGCGGCAGGTGCTGCCGCGGCCAGGTCCTGCCGGGCGCGGATGGCGGCCATGGCCGCGATGGCTCGCTGCCCGGCGTCGAGCGGAGGTCCATCGGCCCAGCGCTGAGCCACCAGACCAGTGTGATACTCGCCGGACGCGAACTCGGGCTGGTCCACCAGCCAGCGGTGGAAGCCCAGGTCGGTCTGCACCCCGGCGACCAGCGTCTCGTCAAGCGCCCGTCTCAGCCGAGCGACTGCTGCGGGGCGGTCGGCCGCGTGAATCATCAGTTTGGCCAGCAGCGGGTCGTACTCGACGGTCAGCGGCGCGCCCTCGACCACGGCG
>DATBIY010000083.1:0-1768 GCA_036556695.1 Candidatus Limnocylindria bacterium | reverse complement strand
TCCAGCCCGCGGCGGTAGAGGCGGATCGACTCCTCGAGCGGCAGGTTGCCGGCCTCGAGCGACTGCACGATGCGCTGCAGCTCGGCGATCAGCTCGTCGAACGGCCGGTTCGCCAGCTCCGCGGCCGGGGCGGCGGCGGACTCGGCAGCGGCGGGCGTTGCTTCGGTCATGGCAGCAGATCCTCCGACGTCGCCTGGCCCTCCACGCGGGTGCTGAGCGTACCGCGCGCCACCGTCACGCGGAGCTCGGAGCCGGCGGGTGCCTGCTCCGCGTCGCGCACCACGGTGCCGTCCGCCAGCCGCGCCACCGCGTAGCCGCGCTCCAGCGTGGCCGCCGGCGAGAGGGTGCGCAGCGCGTCCCCCACGGCGGTCAGCGTGCCGCGATCCCGCGCGGCGTGAGCGGTCAAGGCCCGATGTGCGCGGTCCAGCAGGTCCGCCGATCGCTGCCGCGCCGCCACCACGTCCGGCGCCAGCCGCGCCAGCGCGCGTCCCTCCTCGGCCACGAACCGCTGGCGTGCCGCCAAGGCGCTGAACAGCGCCGCAGATCCCCGATCGCGCAGCCGCGCCAGGATGGCCGGGAACTGGCCGGCGTCGGGCACCGCCTGCTCGGCGGCGGCACTCGGCGTGGGCGCCCGCACATCGGCCGCAAAGTCGCACAGCGTGACGTCCGATTCGTGGCCCACGCCCACGATGATCGGCACCGGGCTGGCCACCACCGCCCGCACCACCCGCTCTTCGTTGAACGGCCACAGGTCCTCCAGCGACCCACCGCCGCGGGCGAGGATCACCAGGTCCAGGCCCGGCTGGGCATAGAGCCGATGCAGTGCCCGCGCGATCGCGCCAGACGCCGTAGCCCCCTGCACGATGGTCGGCGACAGGACCAGGTGGGCCATCGGGTAGCGGCGCCGCATGACGTTGCCGATATCCCGCCACACCGCCCCCACCGGCGAGGTAACCACCCCGATCCGTCGCGGCCAGCGCGGCAGCGGCCGCTTGCGCCCGTCGTCGAACAGCCCCTCGGCCGCCAGCTTCGCGCGCAGCGCCTCGTAGCGCTGGTGCAGGTCGCCTGCGCCGGCCGGGGTCAGCGTGGCCACGTACAGCTGGTACACGCCCTGCGGCTCGTAGGCGCGCACGCGGCCGTGGACGATGACCTGCATCCCGTGCTCCGGCCGCACGTTGGCCGCGGCCAGCTCCTCGCGGAACAGCACCGCCTTGATCTGGCTGGACGCGTCCTTGAGGGTGAAGAAGCAGTGCCCCGACGGCGGGAACGACGGCTGGCTCACCTCCCCCTCGACCCACACGTCGGCCAGCGTGGCGTCCACGTCCAGCAGCTGCCGCACGCGACGGTTGAGGTCGCTGACGCGCAGGATGTGTGGGGCTGCCCGAACGGGAGCCGCCGCGGCGGGGTCCATCGGCGCTTCAGATGGCCTGTCCCACAGGCTCGGCTGGCGCTCGGTCACGTACGCGCCCCGGCTGCATATGACTGGGGGGTTATCAAAACGACCGATTCGGCCCAAAACACGCCGCTTTCACGACGCACGGTCATGTCCATGACGGATATCGGCCCAAATGCGCCGTTCTCATAACTGTGCAGTCATAGGTCAGAGGGTCACTGCAGGCGGGTGACATACTCGCCGGTGCGGGTGTCGATGCGCAGCACGTCCCCCTCGTTGACGAACAGCGGCACCTGGACCACCAGCCCGGTCTCCAGCGTGGCGGCCTTCTTCGCGCCGGTGGCCGTGTCGCCGGCAAAGCCGGGATCGGTCTGG
>DATBIY010000082.1:0-26715 GCA_036556695.1 Candidatus Limnocylindria bacterium | reverse complement strand
GCGCCGCCCTGGTCGCGGCTGATCCTTGCGCTTTGGAGCTCTGACTCGCCCTGCATGATGGCGGTGATGGCAGCGGCGTAGGCGCGACCCTCATCGGAGTCGTAGGCCAGGCCGCGGTTCATCAGCAGCGCGCCCAGGTTGGCGTAGCCGATGCCCAGCGGGCGGAAGTCGCGGCTGTTCTCGCCGATCTTGGGCGTGGGGTAGCTGGCGTTGTCGACGATGATCTCCTGCGCCGTCAGCACGATGCGCACCGCGTGCTTGAAGTCCTCGATGGCGAACTCGCCGTCCTCCTTGACGAACTTCATCAGGTTCAGCGAGGCGAGGTTGCAGGCCGAGTCGTCCAGGTACATGTACTCGCTGCACGGGTTCGACGCGTTGATGGGCGCGGTATTGGCCGATGTGTGCCAGCGGTTGATGTTGTCGTGGTACTGGATGCCCGGATCCCCGCAGACCCAGGCCGCCTCGGCCATCTTGTTGAGGAGGTATCGGGCCTTGACCGTCTCGACCGCCTCACCTGAGGTGATGGCGTGCGTCGTCCAGTCCCTGTCCTCTTCGACTGCCCGCATGAAGTCGTCGGTGACTCTTACGGAGTTGTTGCTGTTCTGGAAGAAGACCGATGCGTACGCCTCGCCACCGTTGAAGTTGCCGTCATAGCCGGCGTCGATCAGCGCCCAGGCCTTCTTCTCCTCCTCGAGCTTGCAGTCGATGAACTCCTCGACGTCCGGGTGGTCGACGTTGAGGATGACCATCTTGGCCGCTCTTCTTGTCTTTCCTCCGGACTTGATGACGCCGGCGAAGGCGTCGAAGCCCTTCATGAAGCTGACCGGGCCGGAGGCCTCGCCGCCGCCGCGGAGGGTCTCCTTGGAGGAGCGGATGGTCGAGAGGTTCGAGCCCGTGCCGGAGCCGAACTTGAAGAGCATGCCCTCGGTCTTGGCCAGGCCCAGGATGGACTCCATGGTGTCATCGACCGAGTTGATGAAGCAGGCGCTGCACTGCGGGTGCTCGTCGATGCCCACGTTGAACCAGACGGGGCTGTTGAAGGCGGCGCGCTGCTTGAGGAGGATGTCCTTCAGCTCGTTGCGGAACGCGTCGGCGTCTTCGTCGGTGGCGAAGTAGGCGTCCTTGATCCCCCAGTCGGCGATGGTGTCCGCCACCCGGTCGATCATCTGCCGGACGCTTCGCTCTCTTTGCGGAGTGCCGAGCTGGCCGCGGAAGTACTTGGAGGCGACCACGTTGGTGGCCAGGGCGCTCCACGGCTTGGGGAACTCGAGGTCCTTCTGCTCGAAGACGACCTTGCCGTGTTCGTTGGTGATGGCGGAGTCGCGGAGGTCCCACTCCACCGTGTCATACGGGTGCACGCCCGGCCGCGTGAAGCGGCGCTCGATGGTGAGGCCCTTCCAGTGCGCCTTCTCCCCCGGCTTCAACTGGACGTAGCCGGTGGGCTTCGTCTTCGCGCCGTTCCCGTGACCATTTCCGTTGTGGCCGTTGCCGTTTGCATTCCCGTTGTCGGTCTTGGCAGTGGCGTGGCCGTTGGCGGTGGTATCGGCCTGGGGGGACGCGCTGCGAGCCATGTGATGGTCTTCCTCATCCTCCGGGGACTGTCAGGGCCCCCGGCCTCCTCCTGGTTGCGCGGCTCTCTCCGGCCGAGCGGCGGCCCTGGCAGTGGCGTCGCTGCGGGTGGGATTTGCGCCGCGGTCGGCGTGCCCGGCGTGCCCTCCACGCCATGTGCTGAAAGGACCACGATTGTATGACGCCGTACCCACCCGGTCAACCCCGAAACCACAACATCTTGGGGTTCGTGAGGTGGGACCCCCACAGGATATTGGGGCTAGGGAGTGGTCATGTGTATTACCTGTGGACGGGCTGTGGAGGGCGTGTGGAGAGGAGTTTCGGGTCGCTTGCGCGGCCTGGCGCGGCCTGGCGCGGCCTGGTGCGGCCTTGCGCGGGCTGGTCTGAGGAGCCCGCGCCGCCGCCAGTGCGGATCCGTTCGTGGCGGGTACCCAACGGGGAAGCAGCGAAGATATCGGGCTGGATTTGGGCTCGTGCCTGCCCGAAACGTTCTGTGGGCGGACCCGGCGGATAGGCGGAGACCGCTTCTCGTTCGTTGCGTTCCAGGGGAGTACAGGGAGCTACAGGACGACGAGGCAGTCGGCGCCCGGGTCCCTGCCGGCCGCGAGGTCGCTCAGAATCGATCGCGTCCCGGTGCGCAGGTGAGCGCGCAGCACCGGCTCGGCGACGCGGATCGCGCGCCGGTTCGCGTTGCTGCCCCGAATGACGAGCAGCAGGCGCGTGGCACCGATGTCGCGTCGCTTCAGCTGGGCTGCCCGGAGCTGCGCCTGCACGTCCGAAAGCCGCGTGATCGCCTCGACCGAAATCGTGAGGTCGCCGCGCGTGAGAAGGGCGTCAGCGGCTCGAAGGTCGCTCGCGATCGCGACGGGCACCTCGAGCTGCCACTGGAACGCCAGGCCCAGGCGTTGCCGCAGGTCATTCAGCAGGGCTAGCTGTGGAGCGTCGACCACGTGGCGGCCGCCGGGATAGAGGTTGACGGCGGCACGCAAGCCGACGACCGCAGCGAATCGATGTAGCGCGTGAACGCTCAGGTGCGGAAGCTTCCCACGTTCGATGCGGCTGATGACGGGGCGCGATATCCCGAGTCGGTCAGCAATGGCTTGCTGGCTCGCGCCGGCGGTCATGCGAGCCAATCGCAGCTCGCGCCCAAGGCGTTGAAGACGCCAGGAGGCCTGGAGCGCCGCCTCGTGAAGCACATTGGTGCGGTTGGCCGCCACTTCGGAGATGGTGAGGCCATGCGCTTATCTGCGAGTTGCTGTGGGCTTATCTCGTCGTGCGCCGATCGGGGTGGATGCCGCGATGTTCTTTCCAGGAACGCAACGGTGACGAATGGCGGCCGAGGGGCTCAAATTGGGCTCCTCCCTGGCGGCTCTGTTCCGCAGCGGAACACAACGGCCACGCTACGGCCGCTTCGTGCCCGATGCGTGCCGTGGGAGAACGCTTCCCGCGGGAGGGCCTAGGCTGTGCGGGCGAGGCGGGCGGCGAGGGTGCGGGCCGCCGTGGGGCCCTCGAACTCGGCCATGAACGCGGCGAGCTCCCCCGGCGGCATGGGCGGGGCGAAGTGGAAGCCCTGGCCGTACGCGCAGCCGGCCTGGCGGAGGCGGGTTAGCTGGACGCCGTCCTCTATCCCCTCGGCCACGATCTGCACGTCCAGCCGCCGAGCGAGGTCGACGATGCCGGCGACTAGGGCCTCGGCACGGGCATCGCTGCCGACCGTGGCGACGAAGGAACGCTCGATCTTCACCAGGTCGAACGGGATGCGGGCCAGCTGGCCCAGCGCGGCGTAGCCGGTGCCGAAGTCGTCGATCGCCAGCCGCACGCCGTACTCGTGGCAGCGACGCAGGGCGGCCGAAGCCAGCTCGTGCTCGAGCATGGCGGTCTCCGTCACCTCCAGCACCAGGCGAGCCGGGTCGAGGCGGGTGGACTGCAGGATGCGGCCAAGCTGCGAGATGAAGTTGGGGTCAGTCACCTGGATTGCCGACAGGTTGACGCTGACGTAGCCGGGCCTCCGGACGTCGTGGCCCCGCCACATGGTGGTGGCCGCCCGGCAGGCGGTCTCCAGGATCCACTCGCCCAGCGGGACGATGGCGCCTGTGGCCTCGGCCAGCGGGATGAACTCGGCAGGCGCGAGGAGGCCCAGGCTGGGATGGCGCCATCGGACCAGGGCCTCCACCCCGGCCACCTCGCCGGTGTCCAGCGACAGGATCGGCTGGTAGTGGAGCTCGAACTGGTGGTTGGCGATGGCGTGGTCCATATCGGTCCGGAGCTCGATGCCGCGCACCACCGCCTGGTGCTCAGTCGCCTCGAAGACCGTGAAGGTGCCCTTGCCCTGGCCCTTGGCCACGTACATGGCGATATCGGCGTCGCGCATCAGGGATTCCGCGGATGCTTCGCCGCCGGCGCCCAGGCTGATGCCGATGCTGACGCCCGGGGTGTGCTCGTAGCCGGCCAGGTGCACGGGCACCTGCACCGCGGACAGCAGCCGGCCGGCGACCAGCGAGGCCTGGTAGCGATCCGGCGAGTCGGCCAGCAGGACGGCGAACTCGTCGCCGCCAAGGCGAGCGACGGTGTCCTCGGGCCGCAACGACGTGCGCAACGCATCCGCCACCGCGCGCAGCACGGTGTCGCCGGCCGCGTGGCCGTAGGCGTCGTTGACCGTCTTGAAGTCGTCCAGGTCCAGGAACATGACCGCCACGCTCCCCTGCCGGCGGGTCAGCGCCGCGGCCAGCCGGTCGTGGAACAGGACGCGGTTGGCCAGGCCGGTCAGCGGGTCGTGCAGGGCGCGGTGCTCCAGCTCCTTCTCGAGGATGGCGCGCTCGTCCAGGGTGGCGCGAAGGGCGGCCGCCACGCCGTCGAGCCGCAGGATGACGAGCAGGAACAGCGCCACGCAGCCGGTGGCCAGCACGGCAACGTCGATCTCGCCGCCGGCCAGCCACTCGAAGAGCAGGACCGCCGGCCCCATCAGCGAGGCGCCGGCCAGCAGCAGCAGCCGCCACGGCGAGAACGATGTCTCCCCCCGGAGTGTCACTGGCTCGGCCACGCGGGTCATGGTGGGATGCAGGGCGGCGGCTCCCCACGCGACGGCGCCGATGAGCCAGCCGGCGTCCACCGGGTGGCCGGTCTGATAGCCATCCACCAGCGCCAGTGCCGCGTACGGGAAGTCGGACGCGAGGAAGGCTACGAGGGCAGCAATGATGAGGCGCAGCGCCATCGGTCTTCCGCCCGGAGCAAGGACCAGGCGCACCAGGACGGCCAGCAGCAGGACGTCGAGCAGTGGATAGGCCAGCGCGACGGCGACCTCGAGGATGGTCTCGTACTGGTCGGCCACGATGGGCCGCATGAAGAAGACCCAGCTCAGCATGCCGACGCCGACCGCCACGATCAGCGCGTCCAGCAGGCTGGCCCGATCCCCTGCCGGCAGCCGGCCGCGTGCCAGGCCGATGACCCCCAGCGCCAGCAGTCCCACGCCACTCAGGTAGAAGACGTCGGCAGCACTGGGGAAGGGCTCGATGCCCATCTGCGCCAGGATGACCCATGTCCAATCGCCGGCCGCGGTCAGCGCCATGCCGGCGGAGAGCGCCAGCCAGGGGCGCTTGTCAGCCGGGCGGTGCATCCAGATCCCCACCAGGATGACCAGCGCGGCCAGCATCTCGGGAACCTGGTAGGCAAGGTCCTGCGCCTCGGTGCTCGGCAGCAGGAAGTAGCCGGCCACCAGCAGCACGCCGATGCCGCCAAAGATGAGCCAGGCGTTGTCGCGCGCTCGCGCGAGCATGGAATGCCTCCTCACGTGGCGGTCACGGTAGCGGCAGGGTGGTGCGCTGGGGCACGTACCCAATGGTCCGGGTGGGTCCTATGCGAGGCCCTGGATAGCCAGAGGCCGGCGCTCGTGTGTCCCGAGCGCGGGCCTCGTTCCGTCCCGCCGACATGATCAGCGGCGGGGCGCGCGGCGGGATCGTCCAGGCGGCCCGTTTCAGAGGGGCCGAATGGCCCCCTGAGCCGATATCGCCCGAGCCATGCCGCCCGCGGAAGGGGGACGTTCGGCAGATGCGCGGCTACCTGGTCGGGCGGAGCATGACCGTGCGCCCTGCGGGGCCAGGGATCGGCTCGGACGTCGGCGGCTTCGGCAGGGCAGGGAGACGCAGATGAGAGTGCTGGTAACGGTCGCCTCGAAGCATGGAGCGACCGAGGAGATCGGGGCCGCCCTGGCGCATTCGCTGGCCCGACGCGGCCATCACGTGGTGCAGCTGCCGCCGCAGGACGTGGACGCGGTCGCGCCGTACGACGCGGTGATCCTGGGCAGCGGCGTGTACGCCGGACACTGGCTTCAGCCGGCCAAGGACTTCGCCGAGCGCTTGGCAACGACACTTGCCGAGCGGCCGGTGTGGATCTTCAGCTCCGGCCCACTGGGCGACCCGCCGAAGCCGGCCGGCGACCCGGTCGACGTCAGCCACGTCAGCGAGCTGGTCCAGCCGCGCGAGCACGTGGTCTTCGCCGGCCGCCTTGATCGCGCAGTGCTGGGCTTCGGCGAGCGCGCCATCGTCGCCATGGTCAAGGCGCCGTACGGCGACTTCCGCGACTGGGAGGTGATCGACGCCTGGGCCGACGTCATCGGCAGCCAGCTGGCGCCCGTTGATGCGGAGGTTGTTTCAGCCGATGCAGTCCCTGCATGAAGGTGGTGTGAGATGAACGCTCGACATTCCCCCGCGACGCTGATTGCAGCGTCGCTGCTCGGCACCCTGGCAGTGGCCGGGGTCGTGACCGGGATCCTGTTCCTGTTCGGAGCCTGGGTCATCACCGATGGCACCTGGGCCGTGCTCGGCGACGTGGGCAGCGCTGCTGCCACGCTGCTCGCCGGCGTGATCGTGGCCTACGGGCTGTTCGCCGCGATCGCTGCCTGGATGCTGTGGACCGGCCGCGCGGCCGGGCGCGTGCTGGGTCTGATGACCGGTGTGCTGGCCATCCTGGCGGCAGCCACCGGCCTGGTGATGGGCAGGACCGATGACGCGGTCCCACTGCTGTGGATTGCCATGGCCATCGGCGCTGCGGTGGTCGTCCCGCTGCTGCTGCCGGAGCGCAGCGGAGGGCTGGAGGGGGCCACGCGATGAAAAGCCTCGTTCTGTACGCCACCCGCCACGGCAACACGCAGCTGGTGGCCAACACGATCGGCATTGCGCTCGAGCGCTACGGGTCGGTCGAGGTCACCCCGCTTGCAGAAGCGCCGGAGCGGTTGGACTGCGACCTGCTCGTCGTCGGTGGCCCGACGGAGGGCCACGGGCCGACGCCCGAGGTGGAGCACTACCTGAAGGCGCTCGACCCGCACGCGCTGCGCGGCCTCATGGCGGCGGCCTTCGACACGCGGCTGAAGTGGCCGCGCTTCATCTCGGGATCGGCGGCGGGGACCATTGCCCAGCGGCTGGACGCGGCGGGTGCCGAGGTGCTGTGGCCGCCGGGCAGCTTCCTGGTGACCATGGAGCCGCGCCTGCGCCTGGGCGAGCTGGCCCGCGCGTCGGACTGGGCCCTGGACATCGGTGAGCGAGCGGCCGGCACGGTCGCCCGCCGCCATGCCGTGCGGCCAGTGGGGAGCGCGGCATGAAGCACGTCGGCTGATCCGCGTAGTCCCATCGCCGGGAGGCAGGCCACTCGCCTCCCGGCCTCTTCGTGCCTTGGCCCTTTCGTGCCTTCTAGACTGGCGCGATGCAGGAAGTCCCCCGCCTCGGCAAGCTGGACGTGCTGCTCGTCCGCCATGCCGTGCCGGTCGACGTCGGATCGGCCGGCTACGAGGACCGCGACGACGAGCGACCGCTTACCGATGCCGGCCGCCAGGCGGCCGAGGAGCTGGCCGAGGAGCTGGAGCCGTATGTCATCACATCGGTCTATTCCAGCCCGTATGTGCGCGCGGTGGAGACGGTGACGCCGACCGCCCGACGCCGAGACCTGGAGGTGCACATCCTCACCGACCTCCGCGAACGGCGGCTGACCCTGGCACCCACGCCTGACTGGCCCGACCACCTGCGCCGCGCTTGGGCCGATCCGGACTACGCCCTCGAGGGTGCCGAGTCGGGTCGCGAGGCGCAGCGCCGCGCCATCGCGCTGCTGGACCTGCTCCGCGCCCGCCATGCCGACGGCGGCCGCATCCTGCTGGGCAGCCACGGCAACCTGATCAGCCTGATCCTGCAGGTCTTCGAGCCGGGCGTCGACCACGACTTCCACCTGGCCATGCCGATGCCGGCCATCTACCACCTGCAGCACGACGGCATCGGCTGGCGAATCATGGGCGGCCACGGCTTCGTCGAGGCGGCTGGCCTGAGCTGAGCCGATGCGCCGCGCGGCCGTCCGAGCTGGGGCGGCCCGTGCCCGCCGTCCGGGGAGCACCGCTACGCGTCCACCCTGCACGCGCTTACCGGTCCGCTGATGATCGGTGCCCGATCACGGCCGATGGCGTGGAGCGCGCCCTGGGCGCCGACCTCCTGCTAGGCGTCGCGCGCCAGGACGTCGTCCAGGGTCTCGCGGCGGCGTGACAGGCGCAGCTCTCTGCCGTCGATCACCACCTCGGCCGGCCGCAGCCGGCCGTTGTAGCCCGATGCCATGACCGCCCCGTAGCCGCCTGCCTGTCCGATGGCCAGCAGCGCGCCGGTGCCGGCGTTCGCCAGCTCCCCGGGCTCCATCCAGCGGCCGATATCTCGCGCCAGCACGTCGCCCGCCTCGCACACCGGCCCGGCCAGGTCGACCCGCCCGGCGTCCGCAGGGAGCGCGGCGCCATCGGCCACCAGGCTGATGGGGTGATCGGCGCCGTAGAGCATCGGGCGGATGAGCTCGGTCATGCCCGCATCGGCCACCAGGTAGGTCATGCCCTCCGCCGGCCGCGGCTGGACGCGGGTGACGCGGGTGATCAGCCAACCTGCCTCGGCCACCATCGAGCGGCCCGGCTCCAGGATGAGTCGCGAGGCGTCCGGCAGGTGTTGTCGAATGGCCTCGGCCAGGGCCGACGGGTCCGCGCCGGCCAGTCCGCCACCCAGGTCGATGCGAGGAGCGCCAAGGCGCGCCATTGCCTCCGCCAGCTGCGCGAAGGCGTCCAGGTCCTCGATGTCGGAGCCGATGTGGGCGCCGATGCTCTCCAGCTCCCGGCCGGCGGCTGCCACCGCGGCGCGCGCCTCGTCCAGCTGGGCGAGTGGGATGCCGAACTTCGAGGTGGCGGCGCCGGTTGCCAGGTGCGGGTGCGTCCGCCCGTCGAGGCCCGGGTTGAGGCGCAGGCCCACGCGGGCCGTGGGGTGGTCCGCGGCCAGGCGCAGGAGCGCGTCCAGCTCCTCGAGCGACTCGGCGTTGATGAGCACGCCGGCGCCGAGCGCCAGGTGCAACTCCTCGTCACGCTTGCCGACGCCGTTCATCACGATCCGCTCCGGCGGGCAGCCGGCGCGACGGGCGAGCGCCAGCTCGACGGCGTTGACCACCTCCGCGCCGGCGCCCTCCGCAAAGAGGCGGCGGAGGAGCTGCGGGTCGGCGTTGGCCTTGACCGCATACGCGATCAGCGCCCCGGGGAAGGCAGCCGTGTAGGCGGCGAGTCGAGCCGCGGCGTGGTCCAGGTCGGTGACATACAGCGGCGTCCCCCAGCGTTCCGCGGCCTCGAGGAGCTTCGGCATGCTCACGGCGGCAGCCTAGCGCGGCAACACCGCGCAATTTCCAGTGGGGCGCGAGAATTCGCGCCAGGAAGGGGCCGCTTCTTCGTTGTCAGTACCGTGGGGCGGGAAGTTGCGAGGAAATGGTCTCACCCCTCCCCGGCGGGAACGGCCTCGCGGGAATCCGCCGCCGGCTGCTCACCCGGCGCCGCGGGCGTCGCCACGAAGCGGTCGCGGAACTGTCGGACGAAGGCATCGGCGCCGCGCTCGGTGAAGAACGCCTCGGCTTCCGACCCGGCCGCCGCAGCGTCCGGGTGCCGCTCGCCGGCCAGCGCTGCCCACAGGAGGCCGGCAAGGTTGGCATAGAGGAGCTCGCCGGCAGCGGTCAGCTCGCTGTGGGCATGGGCGAAGCCGGCTCGAGCCTCGTCCTCCCGGCCCTGCCGCGCGGCGCGGGCGGCCATCGCCGCTTCCAGCATGGCCTGCGACGTGCGGCCGGGCGACAGTGGATGGCTGAGCACGTCGATCGCCGCGTCCAGCGCATCGGGCAGGTTGCCGGCCGCGGCAGCTACCGCCGACATGTAGCTGCCCTCCTCCACGAAATTCGAGTTTGCGGCTCCCACCAGCAGGAGAGAGGCGGCCTGGGGCCACGAGCCTTCGATGACCGCGAGATAGCCGCTCATCAGGTCCATGTAGGCCTGGGCCTGGTCGCTCTGCAGCTGCGCTCTCAGCTGTGTCGCCTGGTCGAGGAGGCGCCTGCCGCCCGCCAGGTCGCCCTGCATCGCGGTCAGCTGTGCCTCCACGCCCAGCAGTCCGGAGTCGTAGAACAGCGGCAGCGACTCGTTTTCCCGGATCGCCCGCAGCTCCGGCAGCCACTCGTCCCACGCTCCGCGCCGGAATGCCGCCTGCATCAGCACCATCAGGAACTGGTACAGGAATGGCCGATGCCCGTAGCGGCGGGACATCTCGTAGCCCTCGCGCATCAGGGTCTCCGACTCCGCCAGGTCCGCGAAGCCGATGGGTCCCGACAGGTTGTTGCGTGCCCGCACAGCGGCCTGGATCAGGCCCAGCCGATCGGCCAGGTGGATAGCTCCGCGGAGCGTGGCCTCGGCCTCGACATTGCGTCCGATGACGCCAAGGGAGGTGCCCTTGGTGATGAGCGCCTCGACCGTGGTCTCGGTCTGGTGATCGGCGGCCAGCACCAGCGCCCGATCGGCCGCTTCCACGGCCTCCGGATGACGGTCCTTGAGCATGTGGGCCCGCGCCAGCTCGGCATAGGCGCCGCCCAGCTGTGGCACCTCGCCCAGCGGCTCCGCATCGCGGATCGCCTGGTCGAGGGTGGTGGCCGCCTCGTCCTCGAGGTGGAAGTTGATCATGTTGCGAGCCAGCGCGGTCGCGGCGCGCAGCGCGCCCACCAGGTCGCCGAGCTGGCGATACGTTTCGGCCGCCAGCCGACCGTGCTCGAAGCCAAGCTCCACCATGGCCCCGGGCTCGGCGGCGCGGCAGATCCGCTCGTGGATGGCCGCGCGCTCGGCGGCGTCGCCGGTGACGATCAGCGCCTGCTGCAGGTAGGCGATCGCCTGGCGATGCGAATGCAGCGCGGTCGCGCGGTCGGCGGCGGCCAGGGTGGCGATTCGTGCCTGTGCCGCCACGGCATCGGCCTCCGGTCCTTCCCGCGAGGCGCGGTAAGCGTCCAAGTAGTGGTTGGCCAGGACGCCCGCCAGCTCGTCCTCGCCAAGGCTCTCGAAGTGGCGCGCGGCCGCCAGGTGACGGGTGCGGCGGTCCGGCTTGGCCAGCGACTGGTACGCCACCTCGCGCAGCAGCGCCTGCACGAACCGGTACTGGCCGCGCTCCGGCGAGCGCGGATCGTTGTCCGGGACCAGCAGCTGCCGGCGGGTCAGCCGCTCGAGTGCCGGCTCGAGCTGCGCCACGTCGCGGCCGCTCACCGCGGCCAGCGCGTCCAGGGTGAAACTCAGCCCCAGCACCGCCGCATCCTGGATGAGGCTGCGGTCCTCGGGCGTGTTCGCATCCAGGCGCGCGGCGATGAGCGCGTGCAGCGTCTCGGCCACGGCGAGCTCGGAAAGGTCGCCGCGAAGCACGTAGTGGTCGTCCTCCGGCACGACCGAGCCGGTGTCGAGCAGCATGCGCACCGTCTCCACCGCGTACAGCGGGATCCCCTCCGAGCGGGCGACGATGCGGTCCACCGCGTCGGCCGGCAGGCCGGGCACCAGGCCCTCCAGCAGGCGTGCCATGTCCTGCGCCGAGAGCGGCTCCAGGTTGATGCGCGTCACGCTGCGCACCCCGCTGCCCCAGTCGGGACGCCGCTCCAGCAGCTCCGGCCGGGCCAGCGCCACGACGAAGATCGGCGAGCTGCGCGCCCAGGCCAGCAGGTCCTCGACGAAGTCGAGCAGCCCCTGGTCGGCCCAGTGCATGTCGACGAAGACGAGCACGGTCGGCGCCTGCGTCGCGATCCGCTCGAACAGGGTGCGCCAGGCGGCGAACAGCTCCTCGCGACCGTCGCTCGGCAGCTCCGCCAGTCCCAGCAGGCCGGCCAGCCGCGGCTCGACGAAGCGCCGCTCCGCGGGATCGTCGATGAACTGCTCGAGCATGGCGGCCAGCTTCGGCCGGGCGGTCTCCGGCGCCTCACCCTCGCTGATCTGCGCCCGCACCCGCACCATCTCGGCCAGCGCCCAGTAGCTGATGCCCTCGCCGTACGCGGGAGTGCGGCCCTCGTGCCAGAACGCCGTCTCGACCACGCCGTCCAGGTACTTCTCGAACTCCCAGGCGAGCCTGGACTTGCCGATGCCGGCCTGGCCGATGACCGTCACCAGCCGCGGCTTGCGCTCGCGGCCGGTCGCGTCGAACAGGTCCTTGAGCTGCTGCAGCTCGTCCTCTCGGCCGACGAAGGGCGGCTCCAGGGTGGAGGCCCTGCCGCTGCCCCCGCGGCGGGCGACCACGGCGACCGCCCGCCACGCCGGGACTGGGCTGGTCTTGCCCTTCAGCACCCGCTCCCCGGCGGGCTCGTAGCTGATGGCGTTGCTGGTGGCGCGGTAGGTGGCCTCGCCCACCAGCACCGTGCCCGGCTGCGCGACGCTCTGCAGACGGCTGGCGGTGTTGACCAGGTCGCCGGCGACCAGTCCCTGCCCCTCGGCGCCCACGGTGACCGCCGCCTCACCGGTGAGCACCCCCGCGCGGGCGTGGAGCGGCTGCTCCCCGTCGGCAATGGAGCCGACGCCCGCCACGATCGCCAGGGCGGAGCGCACCGCGCGCTCGACATCGTCCTCGTGCGCCGTGGGCGCTCCCCACACCGCCATCACCGCGTCGCCGATGAACTTCTCGACGGTGCCGCCATGCCCCTCCACGATGCGGCGCGCCACTTCGAAGTATCGGCTCAGGAGCTCGCGCACCTCCTCCGGGTCACGATCCTCGGAGCGGGTCGTGAAGCCGACGAGGTCGACGAACAGGACCGATACCAGCCGCCGCTCGGCCACCGCCATGGCGAGCGGCGCAGCGGCGCCCGGCTGCGCTGTCTCGGGGAGCGCGCTGCCGCAGTTCGCGCAGAAGCGTGCGTTCGGCAGGTTGCCGTGGCCGCACGCCGGGCAGGCCAGCGCCAGCCGGGTTCCGCACTGGATGCAGAAGTTGGCCCCCGCCTGGTTTGAGGTGCCGCAGCTCTGGCAGATCACGGTGAGCCAAAGATACAACGCAACCTTGCGGGCGCCGATTCCCGTGGGGCGGGAATCGGCGGCGGAAACGCCTAGGCGGCGGTCACCAGCTGCGTGAGGTCGGCCGGGATCTCGGCCACTGGCGCGTGCTCCGCCACCAGGGCGCTCACCGCCTTGGCCGCATCCCAGTCGTTGGCGTTCATGCCCGCCACCACGCGGCCGTCGCGAACCCAGAAGGCCACGAACTTCCGCTCGTCCGGCTGGCCGCGCAGCACGACCGCGTCCCACTCGGGGGCGTAGCCGCGGTACTCCATGCCCAGGTCGTACTGGTCGGAGTAGAAGTACGGGACGCGGGCGTAGTCCTCGCCGGCGTCGAGCATGTTGCGGGCGGCGGCCGCTCCCTGCCGCTTGGCGTTGTCCCAGTGCTCGATCCGCAGCCGCTGCTCGTAGCGCGGGTGCCAGGCGGCGGCGATGTCCCCGGCCGCGAAGATCGCCGGATCCGAGGTGCGCAGCTGCGCGTCGACCGCCACGCCGTCATGCGCGATGGCAAGGCCCGCGCGCCGCGCCAGCTCGATCCGCGGAACGGCGCCGATGCCCACCACCACCAGCTGCGCCGGCAGCACCGTGCCGCGATCCAGCCGCACGCCGGTCGCCTGCTTCGTGCCCTCGACGCCGGTCACGCGGCCGGAGATGATCTCAACGCCACGCTCGCGATGCAGCTGGCCGTAGATGGCCGCCACCTCGCGGCCCATGACGTGCTCCAGCGGATTCGACCCGTTGACCACCATCGTCACGCGGTGGCCGAGCTGCCGCAGCGAGGCCGCCACCTCGCTGCCGATCCAGCCGCCACCCACCACCACGATCTGCTCCGCGCGCTCGGCGGCGGCGCGGATGGCATCGGCGTCGTCGAAGGTCCGCAGGGTCATCACACCCTGCAAATCGGCGCCTGGCACGGCCAGATTGCGAGGGGAAGCTCCGGTGGCCAGCAGGAGGCGGTCATACGGGAGCTCGGCGCCATCGGCCAGGCGAACGCTCTGGCGCGTGCGGTCGACCGTGATGGCCCTGGCGCCAAGGCGCAGGCCGATGTCCTTCTCGGCGTACGCGGCGGCGGGGCGAACCTCGGCCTGCTCCGCGGCCTCGGCGCCGCGCAGGTAGCCCTTCGACAGGGGCGGGCGCTCGTAGGGCCGATGCGCCTCGTCGCCGACGATCGTCAGCTCCCCGGCGAACCCGCCCTTGCGCAGGGCAAACGCCGCCGATGCGCCGGCCAGCCCGCCACCGATGACCACGACCCGATCCATCTGTTGCCGTCCTATCTATAACTAACTTATGTTAGTCATACAGCGCCGGCGGAAGAATGTCAACAGGGCGGATTCACCCGAGGCATGAAGCGTGGCCAACCAGGCTGCTTTGGCACCCGCTTTATGCGTTCAGAAGCATGAAGGGACGCCGTTTCTGGCCCTTTGGCTCAGAGGTATTCCCATCGGACATGCCCTGGAACCAATAGGGCGGGTCTGGCGCCGAACTATGCGTCGAAAGGCATGGAGCAGCGCAGTGACCCGTCAGACGGGCTCCGTTTCATTCGCGGCGGGAATTCCGCCGCCACGGACGCTAGCGGATGCGGGCCAGGGTCACGCCGTCGGCGATGGGGAGCATCACCACATCCACCCGCTCGTCCGCGGCGACGCGGGCGTTCAGCGCGCGGATCGCCTCGGTCGACTCGTCGCCCTGCGAGGGGTCGGCCACGCGGCCGGACCACAGGACGTTGTCGATCGCGATCAGCCCACCCGCCCGGACGAGGGAAACGGCACGCTCGTAGTAGTTGTCGTAGTTCGGCTTGTCGGCGTCGATGAACGCTAGGTCGAAGCTTCCCTCCTCGCCCGCCGCCAGGAGGCGGTCCAAGGTCTCGACCGCCGGGGCGAGGTGCAGCGTGATGCGATCGGCGACGCCGGCATCGGCCCAGGCGCGGCGGGCGACATCGGTCCATTCGGCGCTCACGTCACAGCACACGATCTGCCCGTCCGGTGGCTGGGCGAGCGCCATGGCGGTCGAGCTGTAGCCGGTGAAGGTGCCGACCTCCAGGATGCGCCGCGCCGGCAGCAGGCGGACCAGCATGGCGAGGAACGCTCCCTCCTCGGGCGCGATCTGCATGCTGGCGTTCGGCATCTCGGCGGTGCGCCGCCGCAGATCGGCCAGCACCGGGTGCTCGCGCACGCCTGCCTCGACCATGTAGGCGTTCAGCGCCTCGTCGAGGCCGATGGATCCATTCGACATGGTCGTGCTCCTAGAAGATGGAGTCTTCGCGATAGGCGGCCGGGATGTCGCGGCCGCGCCAGCGGGTCAGTACCAGCGTCTCGGGCGACGACGCCTGGCGCGCCAGGTCATCGGGCATGTCCAGCACCCAGCCCAAATCCTGGCGCTGGGTGCGGTGGCAGGCCATGCTGGCGCGCTTCTGGTCATAGAAGGCGGCCACGTCGACGGAGGTGGTGATCGTCTCGGCCGGCACGCCCCACTCCTCCTCGTCGACCGATTCCGGCTCGTCGGCCCGCTGCTCCGCCTCCTCGTCCCAGGGCAGCTTGATGCCGCGCTCGGTCATGGCGGCCATCAGCTCCTTCCAGGCATCGCGGCTGAATGCGACCTCGTAGAACTTCTCGACGGCGTGCGGTTCCCCGGCCTCCGGGTAGCGGCCCGGATCCGCGGCGGCGTCCCAGGCGGCGACGGCGATGCGATGCGCGTTGATGTGGTCGGGATGGCCGTAGTTGCCGTTGCTGTCGTAGCTGACCATGGCGCGCGGCCGCACCCGACGCACGATCTCCACCAGCTTGCCGGTGGCCCCGTCCAGGTCCGCGTTCCAGAAGACATCCGGCCGCTGGTTCGACTCGGTGCCCATCATCCCGGAGTCGCGGTAGCCCAGCAGGTGCAGCTCGAGTGTGCCGGGACCCGTCCCGCGCAGTGCCTCGACCGAGCATTCCAGCTCGGCGCGACGGATCTCGCGGAGCCGCGGCTGAGCCTCCTCTGGGTCGAGGTCGGGGTCGTGGATCTCGCCCTCCTCGCCGCCGGTGCAGGTCACCAGGTCCACGCGCCGCCCCTCGGCCACGCTGCGCGCGATGAGCCCGGCCGTGGCGAAGCACTCGTCGTCGGGATGGGCATGGACCAGCAGCAGCCCATTGGTCATCATTCGCTTCCTCCCTCGGCGGCTGCGCGGTGCTGCGCGCACTGGCACAGCTGCCGCAGCTTCTGGTAGGTGAACAAGCCGGTGTCGTGCCCATCGGCCCAGATCGGTGCCAGGGCGTATCGGCCGATCCATTTCACCCGTTCCATGGTGGTCTGCTGCGGTGTGAAGATCGTTTCGAGCGTGACGACGCCGGGCAGGTTGCCCTCGCCGGCGCACAGCGCGCACGGGCAGGCGCGCCGCAGCGTGAGCCAGCCCCACTCGCCAAGGTGGCCGTCATCCCAGCGGATGCGCATCACCTGCGCGGATTCGTCCAGCTCCACCCCGATCGGGTTGACGATTTCCTGCATCGGCACCGCTACGGGGCCCAGTTGGGCATGACGCCGCGCCACTCGGCGCCGAAGGCGGTGCCGCTGCTGGTGAGCGGCAACGGGTCGCCGCGGTCGGCCAGATCCCAGACGTACAGGTCCTGGCGCACGCCGCCACCCGCGCTCACCACGCCCAATGTGAACACGATCTCGTTGCTGGTGCCGGCCCAGCGCACGTGGCTGACCAGGCCCGTCACCAGGGTCGCCGACAGCACCCTGTCCCCGCGATCTCGGACCTGGATGCGGGTTGTACCGCCGTCCTCGCGCAGCTCGATGCGCTGCGTGCCGTCCGGGGACCAGAGGTTTGGCTGGCGCGTGACGCGCGCGACCGCCCCGTCTGCCGGGTCGATCTGGTAGACGTCCGGCGCGCCAAGGATCCACAGGTTGAGGTGCCCGTCGGCCATGGCCACCAGCCGTACCACGCCGCCATCATCGATGAACTGCGCCTCGCGCAGCGGCGCGTCGGGGCCGATCACCGGCGTGGGGTAGGTCACCGTGGCCAGCGACTGCACCTCGCGACTCCTGAAGTCGATCTGCAGCACGCGCGCGCGATCGTTGCCGCCGTCCTTCGTGATGCGCACCGCGTACACCGTCTCCGCGTCCCATCCGAAGGTCACGGCGCTGACGTTGTCGAGCAGCTCTCGCGCGGGCCGGCCGGGGCGCAGCGCCACCGCGCGCTCCGAGATCAGCGCCACGCCCACCGTGCCATCCGGCGCCCAGGCGAACTTCTCCACGCCCTGGTCGGCCTGGGCCATGACCTCCGCCTCGCGACGCTTCGAGAAGTCGCGTCGCAGCAGGTACACCGGCGCGACCGCCGACTGCCGGCCCAGGTAGACCATCTCCAGCGGCCCGTAGGTCGGTGGCTCGGTGGGGGTGGCCACCGGCGTCTCCTGCGGCGCGGGCGATGGCTCGCCGCTGTCGACCGGCCCCGGTCCACCAATCGGCCCTGACGGTGACGGCACCTCCGAGCCTGAGGCGGCTGAATTGGCCGTTGGACTGGCCGATGGATCGGCGGCCATCAGGCCGTTCGGCGAGGTGAAGATCAGCGCCAGCAGCACGATCACCATGCCGGCCAGCGCCAGGATGATGCCGATCAGCCACGGCACCGCCTGCTCGGCCGTGGTCGGGCGCCGGCGATTGCCGTGGACCTTGGGATCCCACGCATCCGACGCAGCGTCGAAGGCGGTGACCGGCTCGGATTGGGCGATCGGCGGCTCAACTGCCGCCACCGGAGGAATACGCGGCTCGGCCAGGCTCGCCGCCCCGGCGGCGAGTACCGCGTCAGGGATATGCGGCGGCCCAGGCTCTGGTTCCGGCTCCGGTTCCGGCTCAGGCAGTGGCGTGGGCTCGGGCATCGAGGCGCTGACCGGCTCCCGCTCGAACTCCGGCTCCGGCTCCTGCTCTGGTTCGGGGTCAGGCTCCGGGTCAGGCAGCGGCGTGGGCTCGGGCATCGAGGCGCTGACCGGCTCCTGCTCGAACTCCGGCTCCGGCGCCGGCGTCTCACCCAGGTCCTCGGCCTCGGCGGTATCCGGCTCAGGGATCGGCTCCGCCATCGGCTCCGGCTCCGATGCGTCGGCGGCCACCTCGGGCTCCGGAAGGAACGCGGAGAGGTCCGGCCGCTGCATCGGCTCGAAGTCAGGCTCGCCGAAGGGTGGCTCTGCGACCTCGACGTCCTCGTCGGGCTCGTCGTCGAAGCGCGGCGGCTGCCAGGGCGCGGCCTCTTCGAGCGGCTCGAAGGGCTGGGGCTCCCAGCGCGGCGCGGGTTCGTAGCGATAGGGATCGTCAGAGGACCAGCCCGAGCCTGGCTGATCGGCGCGGTCCAGATCCCGCTCGGGCCAGCTCGAGCCGTCGTCCGGCGGTCGAGGGTCGCTCACGCGAGCTCCTCGCAGGCGGCTCGGATCATCGGGGGCATGATACCGGAGGGTCCCTGGCGGTTCGACCCGCGCCTTCCGAACCGTGGGGAGCGCCACTGATTCCGCCACTGTGGGGCGGCTGCGTGTCCGTTATGTGCTCCGCCGGTAAACGGCCGGCAGCCAGCGGTGCAGGAAGCGGCGGCTACCATACGCGCCCATGAGCACCATCAAGGTCGCGGCCTGCCAGATCGATCCGAAAATCGGGGAGGTGGACGCCAACCTGGAGCGCATCGCTACCGCCGTCGCCGAGGCGGCGGCCGGCGGTGCGACGTTCATCGTGCTGCCGGAGGCGGCGGTCACCGGCTACGCCTTCAGCTCCCTGGCGGAGGCGCTGCCCGTCGCCCGTCAGGCGGAGTCGTCGGCCGAGGGCGTGCTGGCCGGGCTCTCGCAGACGCATCGGGTGACCATCGTGTGCGGCTCGCTGGAGGCCAACGGCGACGAGGTGTTCAACGTCGCCATGGTGCTGCTGGCGGACGGGCGGAGGTATCGGTACCGCAAGATCCACCTGCCGTTCCTGGGGATCGACCGCTACGCCACGCCGGGGCCGGATGCGCCGGCGGTCATCGAGGTCGATGGGCTGCGCTTCGGGGTGCTGATCTGCTACGACCTGCGCTTCCCGGAAGCGGCGCGCGTGTGCGCGCTGGAGGGCGCCGACCTGATCGCGCTGCCCACCAACTGGCCGGTGGGCGTGCAGTTCCACCCGGACCTGTTCGCTCCGGCGCGCGCAGCCGAGAACCACTGCTACGTGCTGGCCGCCGACCGGGTGGGCACCGAGCGGGGCACGACCTTCATGGGCCGATCCGTCCTCTACGACCCTGATGGCCAGCGCCTGGCGGTCGCCTCCGACACCGACGAGGAGATCATCTACGGCGACATCTCACCCGAGGCGGCGCGGGCCACCCACGTGCGGCGACGGCCGGGCGAGCACGAGTGGGACACAATCGGCGACCGGCGGCCGGGCCTGTACGAGCGG
The DNA here is from genome assembly GCA_036556695.1 of Candidatus Limnocylindria bacterium. GTDB lineage: Bacteria > Chloroflexota > Limnocylindria > QHBO01 > QHBO01 > DASSCW01. The sequence goes on along the minus strand of DATBIY010000082.1, from coordinate 7,451 downwards.
CTGCTGCAGCCGGGCGTCGACCGCGAGCATCCGCCCACCGCGGCGCACTACTCGGTCGACGAGTAGCCCACCCAGGGCACCACCTTCCTGACCTGGTCCCAGGCCAGCACGGTTCGCATGCCGACACTCTCGTAGAGGCGCGTCGCGCCGGTCAGGCTCTCGGCGTCGACCCCCAGCGCCACGGCCGTCATGCCGCGCCGCCAGAAGACGCCGAACGAGTGCAGGAGGATGGCGCGCGCCAGCCCGCGGCGCCGATGACTTGGGATCACCCCCAGCCCACTGACCCAGCCCACGCCGTCTGGCAGCGTCGAGTTCGTGGCGGTGGCCACGATCTGCCCGTCCTCGACGGCAACGTGCCACAGCCCGGGGTCGAAGTCGCTGCGCTGGGTTCGCGCCACCAGGTCCTCCGGCGGCCGCGCCACGTGACCCCAGTGATCGGTGAAGGCAGCATCCAGCGCGTCATGCAGCGGGCGCTCGTCCTGGCCGAGCACGAAGTCGCGCACCGTGATCCCTGCGGGCCACTGCGGCTCCGGGGGCGGCGCATTCAGCTCGATGCGCATCCGCAGGAAGCGGCGCGACCAAACGTAGCCGAGCCGCTCGGTCCAGCGGGTGAGCCCGGGCTGGTCCGCCTGGATGAAGCCAAGCAGCGGCCATTCCGCTGCGTTTCCGGCGGGCTTTCGGCGTCGCACCCCTTCCTCCAGCTCGCGGGCCAGCGCTGAGCCGATGCCTCTGCCGCGCCACTCGGGATGCACCGCCACCTGGCCGCGGTACTCGACACCGCCGCGGGGCTCGAGCAGCGCGCGGGCGATGAGCGCGCCCCCCGGCGCGTCCGCGCGCGAAACGAGCCACGTGTCAGCTGCGAGGTCTGAGGCCTCCAGCTCGTCGCGGATGTCATCCACGGTGAAGTCGACGTCGCCGAAGTCGTGGGTATCGACCGCAGCCTCGAGGTCGAACACTCGCTCCGCATCGTCAAGGACGGCCGGAGTGACGGTCAGCGCGAGACGGTCCAGCGTCTCCTGGAGGCTCACCAGCCGGTCATGCGCCGGGGCGCATCGGTCCGTCCGATGGTCAGTCGGAGGCGGCCCACATGATGAGCCCGCAGACCACGACCCCCCAGATGAGGCCGACGAACGCGGCCAGTCCGGCGGGACCCTCGCCCCCTTCGGTGGGCATCACGTTGTTGATGACCGCCAGGCCAACGACCATGTACCCGAGCCACAGCACCGTCCCGATGGACGCGATGATCACGCGGCGGGTGCGGTTGCTGGTCACGAACGCGATGCTAGCAAATCAGCCCGCGCCGGTCGTCGCGGCGGCCGCCGTCGCCAGTCGGGCACGCTCCGGCACCTTGTGGAAGAGCGTCGGATCGGCCCGACCGGGCAGTGCTCGCAGCTTGGCCGCGGCGCTGAGGCCAAGCGTCACCTCGCCGCGCGGGCCCTGCATGGTCATGGTGCCGATGTGCTCCGCCACCTCTTTCACCATGAAGACGCTGCCTGGCCGGACGTCGTGCTCCTGCAGGAAGGTGAGCAGCCGCGCGTCCTCCTCCGCCTCCTCGGTGACGCGCAGGATGGTCACCTCCTCCTGTTCGGTGGCCTGGCTGAGGGGTATGCCCGCGGGGCGCTCCGGCGTGCGGCCATCCCGCGGGATGGGGTTGCCGTGCGGGCAGGTCGGCGGGTTGCCCAGCAGCTCGTCGATGCGATCCGTCACGCGCTCGCTGAGGGCGTGCTGCAGGTGGTGCGCCTCTTCATCGGCCTCCGCCCAGCCCAGTCCCACCACCTCGGTGAGCAGCCATTCCGCCAGGGCGTGCCTTCGGAACGTGCGCTCGGCGGTGGCGCGGCCGTTGTCCGTCAGGTTGAGCTGGCGGTTCGGCTCCTCGACGGTCAGCAGCCCCTCGCGGGTGAGCCGGGTGACCATCTCCGACACGGTCGCCGGGCTGACGCCCATGCGTTCCGCCAGCCGCGCGGCGATCACCGGCTGCCCCTCGCCGTGCATGTACCTGATGGTCATCAAATAGTCGGCAGCGGCATCCGTCGGCTGAGATGTGCCCTGGGCTGCCGGCTGTACCTGCGCTGCCATGCGCCGATTCTAGGGCCGATGTAGCGTTTCGCCGTTGACAGGTGGGCCCATGGCACTTGACGCGAATGCCGCTCGATGCCCACGATCCGCGCAGCGCCCGGCCCAGGCGATCCTTCCCGGCCGTCTTCCCCGCGGCGCACGGAGGCATTTGAGTCATGTCTACCCTGCGATCCCTGGTTGCCGTGGCCCTGCTGCTGGCGCTCGCGACCCTGGCGGCCTGTGGCGGGGGACCCGGCGGCAGCACCGCTGCCACGTCCAGCACCGGCGCATCGACCGGTGGCGAAGAATCAACAGGCGGCGAGCCGTCTGAGCCGGCAGCCACCCAGTCGACCGGCGGCGCGCCCGCTGGCGATCTCGACGGTCTGATCAACGCCCTGGTCCCGCCGAACTCGACCGAGATCTCGAAGACGACCGCCGAGGGCGGCGCCTTCATCTCCTACTCGTCGACCGATTCGCGTGACTCACTGAAGAACCACTACGAGAGCGCGATCCCGGCCGCCGGAATGCAGATCTTCAGCCGGACGGAGGTCAGCGATACGAACGCCTGGGTCTTCGCGCAGAGCGAGGGCTCATCGTTCGGCGGATCTGTGACCGTCGCGCCAGCGCAGGACGGTGGCAGCGGGAGCACCGTGATCGTGACCGTCAGCGCGGGCTAGGCAATCCCACCGTCCCAACCATCTGCGGTAATGGAGCGGTAAGCGCACGTATTCGACGATGCGGCGATGCAGGAGCGCCAGCTCGCCGCACTCGTCAACCTCATTGCGCGCGAGGTGCGCCTGGCGGCTGGCGGCATGACCCAGGAGCAGCTGGCACAACGGTCTGGCCTCAGTCAGCCGATGGTCAGCAGGATCCTCTCGGGAAATGTGACGCCGACCTTGCCCAGCCTTCAGCGCCTGGCGACGGCCGTTGGGCATCGGCTCAGCTTCAAGCTGTATCCGGAGGCCGGCATTCGCCTACGCGATTCCGGCCAGCTGGCGGTCGCCGAGATCATCACATCCAATGCCCACGTCGTGTGGCGACCTTCCCTGGAGATGGTGGTCGGCAGGTCGCCTGACCGGCGGGCAGCGGACCTTGTGCTTAGCGCGGATCACGAGGTGAACATGGTCGAGATCGAGCGACGGCCATTCGATTTCCAGGCCCAGCTGCGGGCCGCGCAGCTGAAGCGCCAAGCGCTGGTAGAGCGCCTGAATCGACCGGTGAACCTGATCGTTGCCGTGCCAGCAACGCCGAGCGCGCGCCGGATGCTTGGCCCGCACGTGGCATTGATCGGTTCTTCGTTGCCTGTCCCGTCCCGCGCAGCGTGGGCGGCCATCCGCGCTGGCGGCCAGGTGGGCGGCGATGTTCTGCTGTGGGTTCGGCCCCGCGACGCAAGAACCGTCCGCCCGGGCTCCGCGCCGAGGGGGCATTGACCAGCACGAATCAGGCGTAGCCAAAATGGCGGGATTCGCGCCCGCTTATGCCTTTCAGCGCATGAAACAGGTTCTTCCCGCTGTGATTGGCGCCAGCCGATGCCTCTCAAGCATCACGCCGCGTCACAGGCTTGGGTTTGGGCGCCGTGGCATATCATTTGGCGCATAAACAACCCTCAGACTGCCCGGTCTGGTGCCGATTCATGCTCGTCGCGAATCGCCGTCGCAGGGCCGGTGCCTTGGGAGAGGGTCAGTCCTCGCCGGTTCCGGACTGCTCCCTGATGGTGTTGACCACGTTGGCATCGGCCAGGGTGGTGACGTCACCCAGGTTCCGCTGCTCGGCGATGTCACGCAGCAGGCGCCGCATGATCTTGCCGGAGCGGGTCTTCGGCAGGTCCGGCGTGAACATGACCTGCTTGGGGCGGGCGAACTTGCCGATCATGTCGGCCACGTGGTCGCGCAGCTCGGTGCCCAGCTCGTCCGAGGGCTCGTTGCCGGAGCGCAGGATGACGTAGCTGAAGATGGCCTGGCCGGTCACCGGGTCGGTGCGTCCCACCACCGCCGCCTCGGCGACAGCGGGATGCGCCACCAGGGCGGACTCCACTTCGGTGGTGGAGATGCGGTGGCCGGAGACGTTCATCACGTCGTCGACGCGGCCAAGCAGCCAGTAATAGCCTTCGTCGTCGCGCTTGCAGCCGTCGCCGGCGAAGTAGCGTCCCGGGTAGCGGCTCCAGTAGGTCTGCTCGTAGCGCTCCGGGTCGCCGTAGATGCCGCGCAGCATCGCCGGCCAGGGGCGCTCCAGCACCAGGTAGCCGCCCGAGCCCAGCGGCACGGAGTTGCCGGCTTCGTCAACCACGTCGGCGCGAACGCCGGGGAACGGGAAGGTGGCGGAACCGGGCTTCGTCTTGGTGATGCCCGGCAGCGGCGTGATCATGATCATGCCGGTCTCGGTCTGCCACCACGTGTCGACCACCGGGCAGCGCTCGCCGCCGATGTACTTCCAGTACCACGCCCAGGCCTCGGGGTTGATGGGCTCACCCACCGAGCCCAGCAGGCGCAGCGACGAGAGGTCGTCGCGGGCGAAGGCATCGTGCCCGTACTTCATCAGGGCGCGGATGGCGGTGGGGGCGGTGTACAGGATGGTGGCCCGGTACTTCGCCGCGACCTGGGCCCAGCGGTCCTTGTCCGGGTGGTCGATGGCACCCTCGTAGATGATCCCCGTCGTCGCGTTGGCCAGCGGGCCGTAGACGATGTACGAATGGCCGGTGACCCAGCCGATATCGGCCATGCACCAGTACACGTCGTCGGGCTTGATGTCGAAGATGTACCGATGGGTGGTGGCAGTGCCCACCAGGTATCCCGCGGTGGTGTGCATGATCCCCTTGGGCTTGGCCGTCGTGCCCGAGGTAAAGAGCAGGTAGAGCAGGTCCTCGGAGTCCATCGGCTCCGGATCGGCTGTGGTCGGCTGGTCGGCGACGAGCTCGTGCCACCACAGGTCCCGCCCATCACTCCAGGCGACCTCCTGCCTGGTGCGCTGAACCACGACGCAGTGCTTCACGGTTGAGGTCCGGCCGATGGCCTCGTCCGCGTTCGCCTTGAGCGGCACCACTGCGCCCTTGCGGTAGCCGCCATCGGCCGTGATGACCGCCACGCACTCGGCGTCCTCGATGCGTCCCGCCAGCGCATCGGCGCTGAAGCCGCCGAAGACGACGCTGTGCGGGGCGCCGATCCGGGCGCAGGCCAGCATGGCGACGGGCAGCTCCGGGATCATGGGCATGTAGATGGCTACCCGGTCGCCCTTCCTGATCCCCAGGGAGCGCAGGGCGTTGGCCATGCGGCACGTCTCGTCGAGCAGCTCCGCGTAGGTGATGGTGCGGCTGTCGCCGGGCTCGCCTTCCCAGTAGTACGCGACCTTGTCGCCCAGCCCGTTGGCCACGTGGCGGTCCAGGCAGTTGGCGCTGATGTTCAGCTTGCCGCCGACGAACCACTTGGCGTAGGGCAGCTGCCAGTCCAGCAGCTCGGTCCAGGGTTCCATCCAGTCGATCCGCTTCGACTCCTCCTCCCAGAAGGCCCGGAAGCCCTCCTCCGAGGCGGTGCGCTCGTAGATGCCCGTGTCATTGATCAGGGCGTTGGCGGTGAACTCGGGAGGCGGCGGGAAGCTGCGCTCCTCGCGCAGCAGGTTCTCGATGGTTGCCTCGACGTGCTCCTGGCCGGGGTGCGTGTCACGGTGCTCGTCGGCGCGCTGGTCGGTGGTCACGGGTATCGATCCCCTTCCTCTGGTGTGCGGGTGGTGGGTCGCTCCCGCTGAAGGCGATGCTCTGGGAACCCGATTCTAATTCCCGTGGTGCTCGCGGCGGTGCAGGCGGCCGATGATGGCGTGCAGCATGGGGATCGCCATCTTGGGATGCTCCTCAAGCTGAGCGCGGAACTCCCAGGCGGGGATCACCCAGCAGGTCAGGTCCGTCTCGGCGCGCACCGTGGCCGTGCGGCCGTGCTCCTCGATGAGCGCCAGCTCCCCGAAGAACTCGCCGGTCTCCAGTGTTCCGACGCGTCCCTGCGCGGACTGCTCGACCGCGGCGCGACCCTCCACGATGAGGAACAGCCGCGTGGCCGGATCCCCCTCGTTGACCACCACTTCGCCCGGGGCGTAGGTCTGCTCGCGAGCGGTGCGCAGCACCTGCTCCACCGCACGGCGGTCAAGCACGGCGAGCAGCGGGATCGAGGCGGCACGCTGTGGGTCCATCGGCTCCTCCGGAGGCTTCAGGCCGCCAATCCTAGGGGCTCCGCAGCGGCCGGGCTAGGGGTTTAGGCCAGGAACCGATGCGACCGCTCCTCGTCCGGGCGCAGTGTGTCCAGCGTGGCCAGGAAGGCGGCGAGCACCGGCGTCAGCTCGCCGGCATCGCGGCGCCTGGCGATGACGATCTGCCGACGCACGGGCGCCATGTCGGTGACCCGGACGGGCACCAGCCGGCCGGCGCCGATATCGGCCTGCACGCTGGTGCGTGGCAGCAGGGCGATGCCCAGGCGCTGCTCGACCATGCGCTTAGCGGCGTCGATGTTGTCAACCTCCAGCTGGCCGCGGGGCGAGATGCCGGCCTGCCGCACGATGGCGCTGGTCAGCTCGTGGTAGCTGCTGCTGCGGTCGAACAGGATCAGGTGCTCGCTGGCCAGCTCTCCCATGCGCACCTGGCCGGCGGCGGCGAAGCGGTGGCCGCGGTGCACCACCAGCGTCAGCTCGTCCTCGTAGAGCAGCGTGGCCGTGACGTCCGGATGCTGGATGGGGCGCATCAACCCCACCTCCACCTCGTCGCGCAGCACCATCTGCAGGATCTCCTCGGAGTGGCCGGAGCGAACCACCAGCCGCACCCCCGGATGAGTGGCCTGGAAGCGATGCAGCATGGCCGGCAGCACGTAGGTGCTCACTGCCGGTGCGGCGCCGATCGTCAGGCGGCCCGCTCCCCCGCTCTTCACGTCCTCGATGGCGATGCGGCCCGCCTGCAGCGCAGCCAGCGCTCGCTCGGCGTGGGGCAAGAGCGCTTTGCCGGCCTCGGTCAGGCGGCTGCCGTGACGGCTGCGCACCAGCAGCTCGGCGCCGACCGATTCCTCGAGGGCGTGAATCCGTGCCGTCAACGCCGGCTGCGTGACGAACAGGGCGGCCGCCGCCCGGGAGATGGACCCGGTGCGCGCGATCTCGACCAGTGCCTGCAGCCGCCCGGTGTCCATCGGCGCCTGGTCTGAGCCATAAGCCTGCTCTATATCTGTCATCCGATCAATTGCCTTGCCTTATGGCACGCAATTTGCCATGTTGTGTCACATGCTGCAACACACCTGGAACCACTCCCCGCGGCCGCAGGCCAAGGCGGATGACCGCATCGACGTCGAGGCGGCGCGGATGAACCCGTGGCTGCGCTGGCGGCCGAAGCGCGCGCGGCGCCCCGAGGTGCTGAGCGTTGCCGAGCTGGCCGA
>DATBIY010000081.1:0-10634 GCA_036556695.1 Candidatus Limnocylindria bacterium | reverse complement strand
GCCGCCCAGGTCCGGCAGCGGATAGCTGCCGGTGTCCTCGATGAAGCGGATCTCCTCCTCGTTCTCGTTGAGGATCTCCACCGACAGGCCGAGCGCCTGGAGCTCCTTGATGAGCACCTTGAACGACTCCGGCACGCCGGGCGACTGGATCTCCTCGCCCTTGACGATCGCCTCGTAGGTCTGCACGCGACCCAGGACGTCGTCCGACTTCACGGTGAGCAGCTCCTGGAGGATGTTGGCGGCCCCGTAGGCCTCCAGCGCCCAGACCTCCATCTCGCCGAAGCGCTGGCCACCGAACTGCGCCTTGCCGCCCAGCGGCTGCTGGGTGATGAGGCTGTACGGGCCGGTGCTGCGGGCGTGGATCTTGTCCTCCACCAGGTGATGCAGCTTCAGCATGTAGATGTAGCCCACCGTGACGCGGTGATCGAAGGCCTCGCCGGTGCGACCGTCGTAGAGGACGGTCTTGCCATCCGGATCGTGACCCGCGCGCTTCAGCGCCTCGGTGATGTGATGCTCGTTGGCGCCGTCGAAGACCGGAGTGGCGGCCTTCAGGCCAAGCGTCTTCATCGCCCAGCCCAGGTGCGTCTCCAGGATCTGGCCGATGTTCATGCGGCTCGGCACGCCAAGCGGGTTGAGCACGATGTCGACCGGCGTGCCGTCCGGCATGAACGGCATGTCCTCGACCGGCAGGATCTTGGCGATGACGCCCTTGTTGCCGTGGCGGCCGGCCATCTTGTCGCCCACCGCGATCTTCCGCTTCTGGGCGACGCTGACGCGGACCAAACGGTTCACGCCGGGCAGCAGCTCGTCGCCGTTCTCACGGCTGAACTGGCGGACATCGACCACGATGCCGCGCTCGCCGTGCGGCAGGCGCAGCGAGCTGTCCTTCACCTCGCGGGCCTTCTCACCGAAGATGGCCCGCAGCAGGCGCTCCTCGGCGGTCAGCTCGGTCTCGCCCTTGGGCGTGATCTTGCCTACCAGGATGTCGCCAGGCGTGACCTCGGCGCCCTCGTAGATGATCCCGTCCTCATCCAGGTTGCGGAGGCTCTCCTCGCCCACGTTCGGGATGTCGCGGGTGATCTCCTCGGGACCCAGCTTGGTGTCGCGCGCCTCGATCTCGTGCTTTTCGATGTGGATGCTGGTGAACAGATCCTCGCGCACCAGTCGCTCGCTGATGACGATGGCGTCCTCGTAGTTGCCGCCCTCCCAGGGGAGGAAGGCCACCAGGATGTTCTGGCCCAGCGCCATCTCACCGTGGTCGGTGCTGGAGCTGTCGGCCAGGACCTGGCCCTGTGCCACGCGGTCGCCCACGTCCACGATGGGACGCTGGTTGATGCAGGTCCCCTGGTTGGAGCGCAGGAACTTCTTCAAGGTATAGGTGTCGCGCTCGTTGCCCTCGTCGCGCTCCACGATGATCTCGGAGCTGGTGACGCCCACCACCGTGCCGGCGGCCTCGGCCACCACCACCTGCTGGGAGTCGAAGGCGGCGCGGTACTCCACCCCGGTGCCGACCACCGGCGCCTCGGGCTGAAGCAGCGGCACCGACTGTCGCATCATGTTCGAGCCCATCAGCGCGCGGTTGGCGTCGTCATGCTCCAGGAAGGGGATCATGGCCGTGGCCACGCTCACGATCTGCTTGGGGCTGACGTCCATGTAGTCGACGTCCTCGGCCGGCTGCACGCGGAACTCGTCGCGATAGCGGACCATGACCCGCTCCTCGACGAAGTGCTGCCCGTCATCGAGCGGCGCGTTGGCCTGCGCGATGTAGAAGCGCTCCTCCTCGTCGGCGGCGAGGTACTCGATCTCGTCGGTCACCACCGGGCGGATGCGCACGCCGGCGACTTTCGATTCCTTGACCTGCGCCCACAGCTTTTCGTCGATGGTGGTGCCCGCCTTGGCGACCGGCTTGCCGCCATCGGACAGGACCAGCGGCTCGGCCAGCACCTGGCCGATGACATCGGCCTTGTTGTCGCGATGGCTCACGAGCTTGCGCACCTTGCGGTACGGCGTCTCGATGAAGCCGTAGTTGTTGATCTTGCCGTAGGTGGCCAATGAGCCGATGAGGCCGATGTTCGGGCCTTCCGGCGTCTCGATCGGGCACATCCGGCCGTAGTGGCTGGGGTGCACGTCGCGCACGTCGAAGCCCGCCCGCTCGCGGGACAGGCCCCCCGGGCCCAGCGCCGACAGGCGGCGCTTGTTGGTCAGCTCGGCCAGCGGATTGGTCTGGTCCATGAACTGCGACAGCTGGCTGCCGCCGAAGAACTCCTTCATGGCCGCAACCACGGGCCGGATGTTGATCAGCGTGTTCGGCGTCGCCTGGTCGGAATCGGTGATTGTCATCCGCTCCTTGACGACGCGCTCCATGCGGAGCAGGCCGATGCGGAACTGGTTCTGGATCAGCTCGCCGTTGGCGCGGATGCGCCGGTTGCCCAGATGGTCGATGTCATCGGCATCACCGCGGCCGTTGTTCAGCTCGATCAGCTTGCCGATGATGGCCACGATGTCGTTGCGGCTGATGACGCGCGCATCGCGCAGGTTCTCGCTCGCCTCGGAGGGCAGCTCGATCTTGAGCTTGGCGGCGACATCGGCCAGTGCCTTGTTCAGCTTGTAGCGGCCGACACGACCCAGGTCGTAGCGGCGGAAATTGAAGAACAGGCTGGTGACCAGGGCGCGCGCGTTGTCAACCGTCGGCGGGTCGCCGGGGCGCAGCTTCTTGTAGACCTCGATCAGGGCCTCGTCCTGCGTGGCGGCCGTGTCCTTGTCGAGCGTGAGCTGGACGAACGGGTGCTCCGGGTTGTCGTCGACCGGCGCGAACAGCTTGAGCATCTCGGCGCTGTCCTCGAACCCAACGGCACGCAGCAGCGTGGTAACCGGGATCTTGCGCTTGCGGTCGACCTTGACGCTGAGCAGGTCCTTGTTGCTGGTCTCGAACTCGAGCCAGGCCCCACGATTCGGGATCACCTTGGCGGCATACAGCATCCGGCCGGTGGCGGGGTCCTCGGCGGCGGTGTAGTACACGCCCGGGGAGCGCACCAACTGGCTGACCACGACCCGCTCGGCACCGTTGATGATGAAGGTGCCCTGCTCGGTCATCCACGGGAAGTCGCCCATGAAGACGGTCTGGTGCTTGACCTCGTCCGTCTCCTTGATGACCAGGTCGACCTCGACCTTCAGCGGCTTCGAGAAGGTGAGGTCCCGGGTGCGGCACTCCTCTTCGCTGAACTTCGGGTCCTCGAAGTAGTAGTCCCGGAAGTGCAGCTCGAGGTTCTTGCCGGTGAAGTCGGTGATCGGGGTGATCTCGTCCAGCAGCTCGCGGAGGCCGGTCTGGACGAACCAGTTGAAGGAATCGGTCTGGGTCTGGATCAGGTTCGGGAGGGGGAGGACCTCCGGAATGTGCGAGAAACTCTCACGGCTCGGTGCCAGCTCAAACCGGCTGGCGGACTCGGCCAAGGCCATTCGAACTCCTTGAAAAGGGCATGGTGGAAGGCATGGAGGGGCGCGGACACGCGAACGGAGAGTATATCACCGGATTGCGCTTCGTCAACTGAAGCGCCCCTCCGCGGAGCCGCCGACTTGCGATATGTCGCTCCACAGCAGCGGTAGGTCGGTCGAAGCTGCGTTTCGGCCTCCTCTTGCCCGCCCCTCACGCCCAGCCCGGACGTGGGAAGCATCGTTCGAAGCACGTAGCGCTACTCCCAGTCGCAAACCGCACGTCGCCGCGGTTCCACCGGCGAAATGTCGCCATCGCGCGACATTCCGCAAGTCGACGCGCAGTCAGCCCGTGTCGTCCCCGGCGCCGTCTTCCACCGCGGCCAATCCTCGCCGTCGCATGGCGCCGACCAGCCAGCTGGCCACCTTGCCGCCACGCGCGAGCGCCGCGACGTCATTCTTCACGCCCCAGGCAGCGATGAGCTGCTTCGCTTCCGGCAGGTCCAGGAGGGCCTCCAGCTGCAGCCCCTCGTCAGCCTCGACCAGCGGGCGCAGATCCTTCACCAGCGCGTCGATCGCCTTGGCCGGCGCGCCCTCGTATGCGTCCTCCATCGGCTGAAAGTGTACGGCCGATGCGTGGCATGCTCCCGCCATGCGGCTGACGGTGATCGGGGGCAGCGGCGGCTATCCCGCTGAAGGGAAGCCCTGCTCGGGCTACCTCGTGGAAGCGGACGGCTTCATCCTCCTAATCGATCCGGGCTACGGCGTGGCCACCGCGCTTCCCGCGGCCAGGCAGCAGCGCCTGGACGCCAGCATCGTCAGCCACGGCCATCCGGACCACTGCGCTGACCTCAACCCCATCCTGCGCGCCCGTGCCTGGGCAGATCCCCCACTGCCGCCACTCCAGGTATACGCCCCGGCCGGTGCGCTGCAGGCGGTGCTGGCACTCGACAGTCCGCTGGTCCTTGAGGGTTCGTACGCCGTCCATGATCTCCAGCCCGGTGCCGGCCTCGATATCGGCCCATTCGCGGTAGCGACAGCCCTGCTGCCGCATCCGCGCCCGAACCTGGGATTGCGCATCAGCATGGACGGCCGGTCGCTGACCTACACCGGCGACTGCGCCCCGTCCGAGGCGCTGGTGCTTCTGGCGGACGCGACGAACGTTCTTCTGGCGGAAGCCTCCTACGCCGAGGAGGTGCTGCCCGACGTTGTCGGCTCGCTGTCCAGCGCGGCCGATGTCGGCGCGCAAGCGGCCAAGGCGGGCGTGGAGCGGCTGGTGCTCACCCACCTCATGCCGCGCACGGATCCGGATGCGGCCGTCGCCGCTGCGGCGCGCCACTTCAGCGGCCCGGTCAGCGTGGCGCAGCCCGGGCTGGTGCTCGAGGTCTGAGTGGGCCGACTTTCCCAGCGACTCTGGCCCTTGTGTGACGTTGCGGCGTGTGTAGGATGGGGTCGGCCACCGAGCGGCCGATAGGGCGTGCCCGCCTTGCTCCGGGCGTGCGCGCCTGGAGGTGAGCGGTGACTGCGCAGGAATTCATCAGCGCCATCAGCCAGCTGATCTACCTGGCGCTGTTCGTCATCTCCGCCGTGCGCCTGGTCCGCCTGCCCAGCTGGGTCGCCTTCGACACCTTTCTGTTCTTTGGCGTTATCGGCAGCCTGCTGATCCTGGGCGACATCGCCCGCCTGGCAGGCTTCCAGGATCACCCGACGGTGGCGGTAATCAACTGGGTGGGCATCGCCGCGCTCCCCTACCTCCTGCTCCGCCTGGCCGATGACTTCCAGCCGCGGCACTGGACCAGCATGCTGCTGGCCAGCCTGTCGGTGGTCGTGGTGGTGGTGCTGGGCATCGCCCTGCCACAGCCCTGGCCGATACCGGCGCTGCTGGCGCTGGTTGCCCACTTCGTCATCTTCGGCGGCTACGCGTCGTGGGCGTTCCTGTCCGAGTCGCGCCGTGCCCATGGCGGAACGCGGCACCGAATGCAGGCGGTGGCGCTGGGCTCGTCCCTGATCGCCCTGATCATTCTGCTCGCCGGCGTCAGCCTCCTCGTGCCGGAGCCGCCCGCCGCGCTGGGCCTCACAACCCAGGTGCTGTCCCTCGCCGCGGTGGTGGCCTACTTCGTGGGCTTTGCTCCGCCGCCCATCCTGCAGCGCGGCTGGCAGGAGCCAGCGATCCGCTCGACGCTGGCGCGCGCGGCCGAGCTCGTGACGGTGGCCGATCCGCACGATGTTGGCGCCGAGTACGCCCGCGCCGCGATCCTCGCCACCGGCGCGCAGGGCGCCAGGGTGGGACTGTGGGACGAGGCGCGCGGCGTGCTCGAGTTCCGCGACGAGCTGGGCGAGCTGCAGACCATGGCATCCGGCGAGGCGATCAGCGGCCGTGCACTGGCCATGCAGAAGCCTGTCAGCACCAGCCGCGCGGAGCGGGACGCGCCGGAGCGCGCCGACGAGTACCGGCGCGCAGGGATCCGGGCCATCGTCTCGGCCCCCATCACCAGTGGCGAGCGCCGGCTGGGAGTGCTCACCGTGTACGCCGTACGCCCGCCGTTCTTCACCGACGACGTGGTGGCCGTGGTCCGCATGCTGGCCGAGCAGGCCGCCCTGGTGCTGCGCAGCCGCGAGCTGCTGCACGAGGCGGCACAGGTGCAGGCGCTGGGCGAGATGACCCGCATCAAGGACGACTTCCTGTCGGTGGTGGCGCATGACGTGCGCACCCCGCTGACCACGATCCTCATCAACAGCGAGCTGCTGCGCAACGCCACGCCGCCGGACGACCGCAACGCCCGCCGCGCGGAGGCGCTGCATGCCGAGGCACTGCGTCTCAAGCAGCTGGTGGAGGACTACCTCGACGTGGTGCGCAGCGAGCACCTGCTGGGCACAGCGGCCCCGAACTGCGAGGTCGCCGACCTGGGTGCGCTGGCGCGCGAGGTGGTCAAGCTGCTGGACGGCGAGGGCGGCCGGGTCTCGCTCGACGCACCACAGCCGGTGCTCGGGCGCTTCGACGTGTCGCGCGTCAGCCAGCTGATCCAGAACCTGCTCAGCAACGCCCTGAAGTACAGCGAGGCATCGGAGCTGGTGGAGATCGAAGTGGCTGCCGAGGACGGCGAGGCCGTGCTCCGCGTCCGCGACCGCGGCATCGGCATCCCGGAGGCCGACATTCCGCTCCTGTTCGAGCGGTTCCACCGCGGCGCCAACGCGGACGATCGGCGCTACCGCGGCCTGGGCCTGGGGCTGTACATCTGCCGCCAGGTGGCCCGCGAGCACGGCGGCGACATCACGGTCAGCAGCCGCCTGGGCGAGGGCACGACCTTCACCGTGCGCCTCGGCCCGCTGGCGGAGGCGGAAGCAGCCAGCCCCGAGCCGATGGCGCCGCCGCAGGCGATTGCGCCACCCGACCTGCCTGCGGAGGCCGGCGGCCTGCCGCAGAGTGCCGAAGTGTCCGGGGAGGCATCGGCCTGATGCCCAATCACCCGGTGCTGGTGGTGGACGACGACCCGGCCATCCGCGACGCTGTGCGCGACCTGCTGGAGGACCAGGGGATCCCCGTCGAGACCGCGACCGACGGCCAGGACGCGCTGGAGAAGGTCACCCAGCGCGTGCCTCGGCTGGTGCTGCTCGACATGCGCATGCCGGTGATGGACGGCTGGGGCTTCGCCGCCGCAATGCGCGACGCCGGGATCGCCGCGCCGGTGGTGGTCATGACCGCGGCCGCCGACGCGCGGCGCTGGGCGGAGGAGATCGGCGCCAGCGGGTTCGTGGCCAAGCCGTTCGCGATCGCAGAGCTGATCGGCGCGGTCGAGCGCCACAGCTCCTAGGCACGCGAAAGGCCGGCCCCGCGAACGGGACCGGCCCTCGTGCCGTGGTTGCGCGGGAGGCTACTTGATCTCGACGGTCGCGCCGGCCTCGGCCAGCTTCTCCTTGACCTGCTCCGCCTCCTCCTTGGCGACGCCTTCCTTGACGGCCTTCGGCGCCGCGTCGACCAGGTCCTTGGCCTCCTTCAGGCCCAGGCCGGTCAGCTCGCGGACGGCCTTGATGACCAGGATCTTGTTAGCGCCCACCTCGGTCAGGACCGCGTCGAACTCGGTCTGCTCCTCGGAGCCACCGGCGGCGGCAGCGGCGCCGTCACCACCCGCGGCCGGGGCGGCGGCGACGGCCACCGGGGCGGCGGCGGTCACGCCGAACTTCTCCTCGACGGCCTTCACCAGGTCGCTCAGCTCGAGGACGGTCATGTTCGAGATCGCGTCGAGGATCTCGTCCTTGCCCAGGGTCTTGGTTGCCATGTTGCGTGCTTCTCCTTCGTGGTTGGCCGGCCGATCAGGCCGCGCCCTCGGTCTGTCGCTTCTGATCGGCCACGGCGTTCAGCACGCCGGCCAGGTTGCGCAGGTTGGCGGCCAGCACCCCGGCAAAGCCGGTGAGCGGGCTGGCGATGCCGCCGGCGAACTTCCCGAGCAGCACCTCGCGGCTGGGGAGGCTCGCCATCCGGGACAGGCTGGCGGCGTCCACCGCCCGGTTGCCCAGCATTCCGCCGCGGACGGTGACCACCCGGAACGGGCGGAACGCGTCCTGCAGCGCCTTGGCCAGGGCAACCTCGTCGCCGGAGATGGTCGCCAGGGCGGTCGGCCCCTCGAGCAGCGGCTTGAGCTCGGCGAGCTCCGCCTCGTCCGCGGCGATCTTGAGCAGCCGGTTCTTGGCGATGTGCAGCTGCACGCCGTTGGCACGCAGGCTGCGCCGCACGGTCTGCATCTCCGAGACCTTCAGTCCGCGATAGTCGGCCACCGCGATCGCCGTGCTGTTGCGCAGCATCTCGGCGAGCTCGCTGACCGCCTGTCGCTTGGCATCGGTCGGCATGAAATGGATTCCTCGTGATGGATACGAAAACGGTCCGCGCGCGTCAGCACGACGGACCGTCAGGGTGGATCCATTTCGTGCCTCGGCGTGCCGCCGACCTCGCTGGGCCGGCAATTCTGCCCGGGGCTTGCACCCGGACGCATCGCTGTCTTCGGCGGTGATTCAGTTGCGGGCGCCGATGCTACCGGCTCGCGGCCGCATCGGCAACCAAGGCCCTTACGCGCTGGCGGCGGCCAGCGCGGAGGGAATGTCGACCCGCACGCCGGGGCCCATGCTGGGCGCCAGGGTGAGGGTCCGCATGTACGTGCCCTTGGCGCCCGATGGCTTGGCGCGGTTCACCGCGTCCACCAGGGTCGCCACGTTGGCGCGCAGCTGCTCCGGCGTGAAGCTGGCCTTGCCCACCGGCGCGTGCACGATGCCAGCTCGGTCGACCTTGAACTCGATACGGCCGGACTTGATCTCGCTCACCGCGCGCTCGATGTCGAACGTCACGGTGCCTGACTTCGGGTTCGGCATCAGGCCGCGTGGCCCGAGCTTCTTCCCCAGCCGGCCGACCATGCCCATCATGTCGGGCGTGGCGATGGCCACGTCGAACTCGAACCAGCCGTCGTCGATGCGCTTCACCAGGTCCTCGCCGCCGACCTCGTCGGCGCCGCCGCGCAATGCCTCCTGCGCCTTCTCGCCCTGGGCGAAAACGATCACCCGGGACGAGCGGCCGGTGCCGTGGGGAAGCACCACCGTGCCGCGCACCAGCTGGTCGGCGTGGCGCGGGTCGACGCCCAGGCGCAGGTGCGCCTCCACCGTCGCGTCGAACTTGACGGTCGACAGCTTGGGCAGCAGCTCCGCGGCGTCGTCCAGCGGGTAGCGCTTCTCCGCCTCGATGAGCCTGGCGGCTTCCAGGTACCTGCGTCCGTGACGGGCCATCAGTCGGCCACCTCGATGCCCATGCTGCGGGCGGTGCCCGCCACGATCCGCATGGCGTGCTCCACGTCGTTGGCGTTGAGGTCCTGCATCTTCGTCTCGGCGATCTCGCGCAGCTGCGCCTGGGTCACGCGGCCGACCTTCTCGCGGTTCGGCTGCGCGCTCCCCGACTCCACGCCCGCGGCGCGCTTCAGCAAAGCGGCGGCCAGCGGGGCCTTGGTGACGAAGGTGAAGGAGCGGTCCTCGAAGACCGTGATCTCGGCCGGAACGACGTAGCCGCGCATGTTGGCGGTGCGCTCGTTGAAGGCCTTGATGAACTCCATGATGTTGATCCCGTGCTGGCCGAGCGCCGGGCCGACCGGCGGCGCCGCGGTGGCGGCGCCGGCAGGCGCCTGCACCTTCAGGATCGCGCGGACTTTCTTTGCCATGTCACTCCTTCGAGGTTCCAGCGGGGCGGGTCGCGCCCCTCCCTCTCGTTACGGGCTGCCTAGAGCTTGTCGATCTGCAGGAAGTCGAGCTCGACCGGCGTCTCGCGGCCGAAGATGCTGACCAGCACCTTGACCTTGTTCTTCTCCGGGTTCACCTCGTCCACGGTGCCGATGAACTCGGCGAACGGCCCGTCCTTGACGCGCACGCTCTGGCCCTTGGTGAACTGCAGCTTGAACTTCGGCGCCTCGACGCCCATCTGCTTGAGGATCTTCTTGACCTCGGCCTCGACCAGCGGCGTCGGCCGATTGCCCGATCCCACGAAGCTGGTGACGCCCGGCGTGTTGCGGACGACGTACCACGACTCGTCCGACATCGCCATCTCGACCAGCACGTAGCCCGGGAACACCTTCTTGTTCACCGTCTGGCGCTGGCCGTTCTTGATCTCGATCTCCTCCTCCATGGGCACGAGCACCTGGAAGATCTGGTCCTCGACGCCCATCGACTCGATGCGGTGCTCGAGGTTGGCCTTCACCTTGTTCTCGTAGCCGGAGTAGGTGTGGATCACGTACCACTGCTTGCCGGACGTGTCCTCGCCGGCGGGCAGCGGCGCCTCGCGCGAGAGGCGGGCGGCCTGCTGCGCCTCGCTGCTGCGGGCAGCCGGCTCTGATGCGGCCGGGGCATCGGCCTGGTCCTCTGCGTCCACGTCGGCGTCAGCCTCGACATCGGCCTGGTCTTCGCCTGCGGCCTCGACGTCGACATCGGCCGTGGTGTCCTCGTCGGCGTCGGCCGTCGTCGGCTCATCCGCCATCGGCTCAGCCTGCTCGGTGAGGGTGTCCTCGAGCTCGACAGGAGTCTCCTCCTGGAGCGGGGCGGTGCGGGTCTCGTCAGTCATCACAGCACCTGGTCGAGCAGCTCGGTGAGCCCGAGATCGAGCACGGCGATGTACGCGCCCACCGCCACCGAGACGGCGATCACGATCAGCGTGAGGTTGATCACGGTCTGGCGCGTCG
>DATBIY010000080.1:0-3019 GCA_036556695.1 Candidatus Limnocylindria bacterium | reverse complement strand
GGCGCGCCTGGCTGGCGGTGGGCAGCGACCTGGTGGGGCAGCGGGTCGAGGCCACCGTCACCCGGCATCGTTGGGCGCTGGCCGGGGGCAGCGCGGAGCTGGACCTGTACTTCGCCGAGGGGCGGCGGGTGGATGTGCTGCTGCGTGCCGCAGCCCAGCCGCTCGAGGAGCAGCAGCCCGTGGATCGTGCTGCGCTGCGGGTGGTTGGGGCATGACCCGGGCGGCGCTTTCGTGCCGGATACCAGCCACGCGAACCCCAACGCGGCCCACCGCGCCGGTGGCCGCCTCCGCATTACGGGCCAGTTATAGAAATGACCGATTCCGGCCGAAACATGCATCGGCTATGACGGCGAGCAATAGAAACGGCAGGTTTGGAGCCTTTTCGGTCCTTTTCATTACTCCCCAGTCATATGGCCGAGCGACAACCTGTCGGAGCCTGCCGCCTGTAGTCGACGCCCGAGCGGGCGGTGCGCGATGACGCGCCTGCTGGCCATGGTGTGGCCCGACCTGCGCCTGCCCGATGTCGATTCCACGCCCTTCGAGCCGATGCTCGACCGGCTGGACGACCTCTCCCCGCGGATCGAGGCGGTGGACGCGGGCGTGGCGCTGGTCGACGTCACCGGCCTCGGGCCGCTCTTCGGCGGCGAGCGGCGCATCGCGGCCCGGGCAGTGGCCTTGGCTCGCGGCGTGGCGCCGCTGCCCGTTCGCGTGGGAGCGGGCGACAACCGCTGGCTGGCGGCGCTGGCCGCGCGCCTGGCCCGCCCTGAGCGTCCCGATGCGCCGGCCGCCTTCCGGGCCGTGGAACTCGGGGAGCTGGCCGGCCTGCCCATCGACCTGCTGCCTGCCGACCCGGCCACTCGCCAGCGCTTCGCGCTGTTCGGGCTGACGGCCATGGGCCAGCTGGCGGCGCTGCCGCGCTCGGCGGTCGGCGCCCAGTTCGGTCCCCTCGGGGAGCGGCTGCAGGCGCTGGCCCGCGGCCAGGACCCGCGGCCGCTTGCTCCGCGCCGCCGCCCGGAGCGGCTGGAGCGCAGCATCGCCTTCGAGCCGGCGCTGGATGGCGTGGGCGCCGTGGCGCTCGCCCTGCGCCGTGCCTGCGCCGAGCTGTGCGAGGTACTGCGTGCCCGACACCTGGCGCCGGGCCGTGCGCGGCTGCGGCTGCGGCTGGAGGACGCGCCGACGCTGAGCGTGGAGCTGGCCTTTCCAGCGCCGGCGCTGGAGCCGGACTGGATCGCGCGCCTGCTCATCGGTCGCCTGGAGTCGGCCAGCCGCGACCGGCGCATGGAGGAGGAGCCGCGGGTATCGGCCATACGGCTGGTGCTGGATCGGCTGGCCGACCCGGCCAGCCGGCAGCTGCCCGCCTTCGAGGCGCAGGCCGGGCGCTGGGAGGAGCTGCGCTGGTCGCTCGAGCGGCTGGCCGCCCGCTTCGGGGAGGGCCGCCTGTGGCGGGCCGTGCAGGACCGGCCTGCCGCGTCGCTGACCGAGCGGCGGTCGCGCCTCGTCGACATCGGTCCATCCGTGCCATGACCCGCCTGGTGGAGGGCCACCCGCTGGTCCAGGTGGAGACCGCGGAGGACGGGACGCCGGTGCAGCTGCGCATGGACGGCACCACCCACGGCGAGGTGGGGATCTGCAATCGCTGGCGGCTGGATGACGACTGGTGGCGCACCCCGGTGGCGCGCGCCTACTACAAGCTGGTCACCCGCGACGGGCTGCTGTGCACCGTCTACCTGGACGAGATGACCGGCACCTGGCACCTGGAGCGCATATTCGACTGACCGACGGTAAGGGCGCTGGCTACGCTTGCCGTCCATGACCGAGCCCTCATTCACGGTGCGCGCCGCCCGTCCGGACGACTCGCGCGCCTGCTACGACGTGTTCCTGGCGGCCATCACCGACCTCTCACGGCGGGTCGGCGCGCCGTGGGATCCGGACGCGGACGAGGTGTGGACGAGGGTCGAGTCGATGTACGCCATGCTCGCCGAGCACGCCGTCGAATGGTGGATGGCCGAGGACGGGCATGGCCGCGTCATCGGCTACGCACGCTCGCTCGAGCGCGGCGACCTGTTCGAGCTGTCCGAGTTCTTCGTGCTGCCAGACAGCCAGGCGGCCGGCGTCGGGACGCAGCTGCTGGACCGCGCGTTCCCGCTGGGTCGCGGCGCGGTGCGGGCCATCATCGCCACCACCGACACGCGGGCGCTGTCGCGCTACTACCGCGCCGGCACGGTCGCCCAGTTTCCGATACCGGCGCTGGCCGGCACGCCCGGCGCGAAGAGCGGCAACGGCCCGCTGGACCGGACGGTGGAGGCGGTGGCAGCCACTCCCGACGACCTTGGCGCGCTGCGCGAGCTCGAGCGCTCGGTCCTCGACTTCGAGCGTGGTGACGAGTTCCGCTGGCTGCTCGAGCAGCGCAGCGGCTTCCTGTACCGCCGCGGCGGCGAGGTGGTGGGCTCCGCCTTCATCAGCCCGGGCGGCGGCATCGGTCCCGCTGCCGCGGCCGACTCCGAGCTGATGCCGGTCATCCTGGACCACCTCGAGCGCCACGCCGCTGAGCGCGAGATCGCGGAGGTCACGCTGGACGTGCCTGGCCCCAACGTGGCGGCCATGCGGCACCTCCTGGCTCGCGGCTTCAAGATGGATCCCTTCCTGACGGTGCTGATGGCCAGCCGCCCCTTCGGGCAGTTCGACCGCTTCATCGGCTTCTCGCCGCCGTTCGTGCTCTAGTCGGGCGCGCGCACCGCCCGGTGGCACCCGCCGTGCATGGCAGCACGGCATGAGTGACTTTCAGCGCAACCCCGGGGCCATCGACGATCCGGGCATGAAGGGCGGCACCGACCCGGAGCTCGATCGCCTGCCGCCCGGCGACAGCGCCGACGACACCGGCGCCGAGGGCGAACCAGAGGCCGCCGAGCTGGACCTGCCGGGACCGGACGACCCGGTCGCCTGGAACTACGTCGAACCCGGCACCCAGATTACCGGGCGCGAGGGCGTGAAGATCGGCTCCGTGGAAGCAATGCTGGGC
>DATBIY010000079.1:0-5767 GCA_036556695.1 Candidatus Limnocylindria bacterium | reverse complement strand
GCCGCATTTTCGCGCCGATCGGCTCCATTTGATGCCTCAGCGGCATACCGAGGGACAGCGCTGGTACCCTAGCCGCCCATGAGCATCGACCGCGTCTACGTCATCGGCGCCGGCCTGATGGGCCACGGCATCGCGCAGGTGAGCGCTGCCGCCGGCAAGCAGGTGACGCTGGCGGACCGCACGCGGGAGCTGGCCGACAAGGGCAAGCAGCGAATCGCCGGCAACCTGGCGCGTCAGGTCGACAAGGGCAAGCTCGCTGCAGCAAATGCCGATGAGATCACCGGCCGGGTCACGACCGCGATTGGCTCAGACGGGGTCGCCGGCCACGAGCTGATCGTCGAGGCGGTCTTCGAGGACGAGGCGTTGAAGCGCCAGACCTGGGCCGAGATCAGCGAAAGGGCTGACCCGGACGCGATCTTCGCCAGCAATACCAGCAGCATCAGCATCACCGGCCTGGCGACCGCCACGGATCGGCCGGCGAAGTTCATCGGCCTTCACTTCTTCTCGCCCGTGCCGGTCATGGGCTTGATCGAGATCATCCGCGGCCTGGAGACCGACGACGCGACCCACCGGGTGGCGCGAAGCTTCGCGGAGGAGCTGGGCAAGACCGTCATCGAGTCGAAGGACATGCCCGGCTTCCTGGTGAACCGCATGCTCGGCCCGTTCATCAACGAGGCAATCTTCGCGCTGATGGAGGGCACGGGCACCGCCGCCGACATCGACACCGGAGCGAAGCTGGGGCTCAACCATCCCATGGGGCCTCTGGAGCTCAGCGACTTCATCGGCAATGACGTGATGCTGGGCGTGATGGACGTCCTGCATCGCGGGATCGGCGACCCGAAGTTCCGCGCGGCGCCGCTGCTCCGCCAGATGGTCGCCGCCGGTCACCTGGGCCGGAAGGCGGGACGCGGCTTCTACCGCTACGACGAGAAGGGCAACAAGGTCGACTGAATGACCGCCACCGCCCCTCCCCGGCGAGCCGATCCCTTCGCCCTCACCGAGGAGGAGCGCGCGGTGCGCGACACCGCCGCCCAGTTCGCCGCACGCGAGCTCGCCCCGACCGTGGCAATCAGGGACGAGGAGGAGCGCTACGACCGCTCCCTGTTCGACCGCATGGGAGAGCTTGGGCTCACCGGCCTGCCCTACCCGGAGGAGTACGGCGGCGCAGGCCTCGGCACCTTCCCCTGGGTGCTGGCCTGCGAGGAGATCGCGGTGGCCGACATGGGCATGGCCGTCAGCCTCTCGGTCCACGTCCTCAGCCAGCTCTGCATCCTCAGTTTCGGGACTGACGAGCAGAAGAGCCGATACCTCCCATCCATGACCGCCGGCCGCACGCTTGGCGCCTTCGCCCTCACCGAGCCACAGGCAGGCTCAGATGCCTCGGCCATCGCGTTGCGCGCCGAGCTCGACGGCGACGACTACCTGCTCACCGGCACGAAGGTGTGGATCACCAACGGCGCCGATGCCGACGTGGTCGTCGTCTTCGCCACGATCGACCGCTCGCGCGGCCGCGAGGGGATCACCGCCTTCATCGTCGAGCGCGACACGCCGGGCTTCCGCGTCGGCGCCCATGAGCGAAAGATGGGCATCCGCGACTCCGTCTCGGTCGAGCTGGTGTTCGACGGGGCGCGCGTGCCGACGGCCAACCGCCTTGGCGATGAGGGTCAGGGCCTGAAGGTCGCGCTGTCGGCGCTCGGCGCGGGGCGCATCAGCATCGCGGCCTGCTGTGTGGGCGTCGGCCGCGCCGCGCTGGAGCATGCCGCCCGCTACGCCACGCAACGCAGCCAGTTCGGGCGGCCCATCGCCGAGCAGGAGATGGTGCAGGCCATGCTGGCCGACGGTGCCACCGCGATCGAGGCCGCGCGGCTGCTGACCTGGCGCGCGGCGCGGCTGCGCGACGCCGGCCAGCCGATCAACGCGGCCAGCAGCATGGCCAAGATGTTCGCCAGCGACACGGCGATGAAGGTGGCCACCGACGCCGTGCAGATCTATGGCGGGGCGGGCTACTCCCGCGAGAATCCGGTCGAGCGCTTCATGCGCGATGCCAAGGGGGCGCAGATCTACGAGGGGACCAACCAGATCCATCGGCTCATCGTGGCCCAGCACCTGATCGAGGAGATGCGCCGGGGCGGCTGACCTGAGGCCCACCTGTACCGTGGTCGCACCGCAGTGTCCCGGCCACACCATCGGCCCAACCAGCGCAAGCAGACGGAGGCCCAGCTCGCATGACGACCAGCACCGCCCCGGCCGATGCGGCCGCCGCGGCCCCCGGCCGCCTGATGGAAACGACCGTCCAGCCGCTGACCATTGCGCAGGAACTGCGCGCCAACTCCCTGGTCGACCTCGTCCGTCGGACCGTGGAGCGCACCCCGGACAAGGAGGCGTTGCGCTGGAAGCTGCCGCGCACGCGCCGCCAGATGGGCGGCGCAGCGGACGAGGAGGAGGGCGCGGTCGAGTGGCGCAGCACCACGTACGCCGAGACGTGGCGCTGGATCACGCAGGTGGCCATGGGCTTGAAGCACCTTGGCATCACCGACGGCGACCGGGTGGCGATCATGAGTCGCACGCGTCCCGCGTGGCTCACCGCCGACATCGGCGCCATGAGCCTGGGCGCGGTCACCTGCCCGATCTATCCCTCGTCGGAGCCCGGCCAGGCGGCGTACGTGATCAACAACGTCGGCGCGAAGCTGATCTTCGTCGAGAACCTGCAGCAGTTCGCCAAGATCGACAAGGTCCGAGCCGAGTGCCCGACGCTCGAGCACGTGGTGGTCATCGACGACCGCGGCAAGCTGCCGCCCATGGCGGTCAGCTTCGACGACATCTTCGACCTGTCGGAGGCGCATCCCGGCGAGATCCGCGAGTGGGAGGAGCGCTGGCGCGAGTTCGGCCGCGAGAAGGTCGCGACCATCGTCCACACCTCGGGCACCACTGCCAACCCGAAAGGCGTGGTGCTGACCCACGGCAACATCATTCACAACTTCGAGGGGGCCATCCAGGCGGTCGACTTCAACGAGAGCGACCTGTTCCTGTCGTTCCTGCCGCTGTCGCACATGACCGAGCGCGCGGCCGGCCAGGTCGTGCCGCTGGGCCGTGGCTGCACCATCGCCTACGCCGAGCCGGCCATCGAGCGGCTGGCCGCCAACATGGCCGAGACGCGCCCGACGGTGATGGTCGCCGTGCCGCGCCTCTACGAGCGGTTGTACGCACGGGTCATCTCCACGGTCGAAGCCGGCCCAGACCTTCGCAAGAAGATCTTCTACTGGGCCACCGGCCTGGGGCGGCAGCACTACCAGAACCACCTGGACGGGGCGGAGGATTCGCTCTGGCTGCGCCTGCAGCTGAAGCTGGCCGATCGGCTGGTCTTCCACAAGATCCGCGCCCGCACCGGCGGGCGGGTGCGCTACTTCGTGTCGGGTGGCGCGCCGTTGTCGCGGGAGATCGGCGAGTTCTTCTACGCGATGGGCATGCTGATCCTGGAAGGCTACGGCCTGACCGAGACAGCGCCGCTGCTTTCGCTCAACAAGGCCGATGACTTCAAGTTCGGCACCGTGGGCAAGCCGGTGGCCGAGACCCAGGTGCGCATCGATCCGGAGACCGGCGAGATCCTGGCGCGCGGCCCGCAGATCATGCAGGGCTACCTCAACGATCCCGAGGCCACGGCGGCGGTCATCGACGTGGATGGCTGGTTCCACACCGGCGACATCGGCGAGCTGGACGAGGACGGACGCATCCGCATCACCGATCGGCTGAAGAACATCATCGTGCTGGCCAATGGCAAGAACGTCGCGCCGGCGCCGATGGAGATCGCGCTGCTCACCAGCAAGTACATCGCACAGGCGGTGATCCTGGGCGACGAGCAGCCCTACACCGGCGCGCTCCTGGCTCCCGACTTCGACGAGGTCAGCGCGTGGGCCGCCGCCAACGGGCTGGCCGAGATGCCGCCGGAGCAGCTCGTCGAGGAGCCGTCGGTGGTGAAGCTCATCCAGGGCGAGGTCCGCACGAAGCTCGACGGCTTCGCCATCTTCGAGCGCCCTCGTCGCATCGCCCTGCTGCCGCGGTTGTTCACCGAGGAGGAGGGCGAGCTGACGCCGTCGCTCAAGGTGAAGCTGCGGGTCGTCAAGGAGAAGTGGTCCGACAAGGTCGCCCACCTCTTCGACGAGGACGGCGGCCCCTCAGCCGACTAGCGCCGAGCGCGAGTACCATCTGCCACATGAGCGACGTCTTCATCCTGTCGGCCGCCCGGACGCCCATCGGCAAGTTCGGCGGGGGACTTTCCACCGTCCCGGCCACCGAGCTGGGCGCCACCGCCATCCGTTCCGCCGTCGAGCGTGCCGGCATCGAGCCGGAGCGCATCGACGAGGCCTTCATGGGCCAGGTCATCCAGGCCGGCGCCGGCCAGGCCCCTGCGCGGCAGGCCGCGCTGAAGGCCGGGCTGCCTGAGGGCGTGAGCGCCACGACGATCAACAAGGTCTGTGGCTCCGGCCTGAAGGCGGTGATGCTGGGCGCGGCGTCCATCCGCGCCGGCGACGCGCAGGCCATCGTGGCTGGCGGCATGGAGAACATGAACCTAGGGCCATACCTGCTCCCCGGAGCGCGCGCCGGCTACCGCCTGGGCAACGCGGAGCTCGTCGACAGCACGGTCCACGACGGGCTGTGGTGCGCGACCTGCAACGTGCACATGGGCATACACGCCGAGCGGGTGGCGGACAAGCACGACGTCACGCGCCAGGCACAGGACGAGTTCGCGCTGCGCTCGCACCAGCGCGCGCTGGCGGCCATCGAGGATGGGCGCTTCCGCGAGGAGATCGTGCCGGTCACGGTGGAGGGCAGGAAGGGGCCGATCACCGTCGACACGGATGAGAACCCAAGGGCCGATACCTCCCTCGAGGCGCTGGCACGCCTGAAGCCCGCCTTCAAGCCGGAGGGCGGCACCGTGACCGCGGGGAATGCGCCGGGCATCACCGACGGGGCCGCCGCCGTGGTCATCGGCTCCGAAGAGGTCGTCCAGGCCGATG
Organism: Candidatus Limnocylindria bacterium; assembly: GCA_036556695.1. Classification (GTDB taxonomy): domain Bacteria; phylum Chloroflexota; class Limnocylindria; order QHBO01; family QHBO01; genus DASSCW01. Next base: position 752 of record DATBIY010000079.1, on the reverse strand, counting down.
GACTGCAGCCGCTTGCCCGGATCACCGGCTACGCGCAGGCCGATGTCGCTCCCGAGTGGCTGTTCGAGGCCCCGATCCACGGCGTGCGGCGGCTGATCGAGAAGGTGGGCGGCTCGCTCGACGATTACGACCTCATCGAGATCAACGAGGCGTTCGCGGCGCAGGTGCTGGCGGATGGCAACGAGCTGGGCTTCGACTGGGACCGCGTCAACGTCAACGGCGGCGCGATTGCGTTGGGCCACCCCATCGGCGCATCCGGCGCTCGCGTGCTGACCACGCTGCTCTACGAGCTGCGGCGACGCGGGGGGAAGAAGGGGCTGGCGACGCTCTGCCTGGGCGGCGGGGGAGCAGTCGCCATGGCCATCGAGACGGTCTGAGCGCGAAAGCGGGCAAGCCACCCCTATAATCGGCTCCGCTCGCGCGCAAGGCCTGCTGCCGCACACCACTAGAGCGGAGGCGCCGGCGCGCGCTCAGTTGTGGAGGCTATCCACCGCCGTATGGCCAGCACGAATCCGGTTACCGACGTCCCGAACATCTGGGCGGTTGCGCAGACCCAGTTCGACCGCGCCGCCGAGCAGCTCGACCTCGACCCAGGACTGCGGAAGGTCCTGCGCGTCCCGAAGCGGGAGCTGACGGTCAACTTCCCGGTGACCATGGACGACGGGCACGTCGAGGTCTTCACCGGCTATCGCGTGCAGCACAACCTCAGCCGTGGCCCTGCCAAGGGCGGCATCCGCTACCACCAGGACGTG